>JANPNA010000203.1:0-10932 GCA_031427235.1 Pirellula sp. | reverse complement strand
CGAGCTCCCATGGGGCTGTGCACATACGATCCCTGAAGGTCTTTTATGATGTGGTTCGCCGGCGAAGTTTTTCGCAGGCGGCGAGCGATCATGGAATGACGCAGAGTGCGGCGAGCCAAAGCGTTCAGCATCTGGAGGATTTTCTGTCCGTCCAGTTGATCGATCGAACCAAACGGCCGTTTGTATTAACGGCTGAAGGTCAAAAGTTTTATGATGGATTAGCGGGCGTTCTGCGCCAGTTCGATTCTTTGGTGGATGAAGTGAGATTGGGCGGTACAACATCGGGCGAGGAAGTTACCGGTCACGTTGTCATCGCGTCTATCTATTCCATCGGCCTGAGTTATATGCCGGTTTTGGAAGAGAAGTTTCAAAAGAACTGTTCGTCTGCGAGTTTTGCCTATCAGCTTGCTCACCCACATGAAGTTTACAGAATGGTGGAGCAAGGGACCGTTGACTTTGGAATGGTTAGCTATCCCGATCAGAATCACCCAACCTTGCAGACGACTTTGTGGCGACACGAGCCGATGATTCTTGTTGCGTCTCCTAGGCATCGCCTTTCGACACTTGGTCGCATTTCGCCGGAGGCACTTTCGCAAGTTGGTTTGGTAGCCTTTGCAAGTAATTTGCGGATCCGGCAAGAGATCGACAAAGAGCTTCGCAATTTGGGAGTAACCATGCGAGTGGTTGTCGAGTTGGATAACATCGATTCGGTCAAGCATGCGGCAATTGTTAATAGTGGAGTTGCATTTTTGCCAATGTTGACCGTTCAGAGTGAGTTGGCGTCTGGCTCGTTAAAGAGGATTGAATGTGATCGACTCGAACTGACTCGACCTTTGGGAATCATTCAAAGACGAGAAGTTACGTTGAGCCGAGCGGCTCGAAGTTTCATGGACATTGTAATGAAGAATCGTGTTTGGGATCAAGAAAACGTCAAGACGCCTGAGGGGCTGAAACCAATCAGTATGGAACCTTCAAATAGCGATCCCTCAGCCAATGGTCAGGACTTGCCCGGTCCTCTCATGGCATCCTAATCGGATTGTGCCGGCATTGGCGCACTCTTTTAAAAACGAACACCGAACGAAGACGAAAAGACAGGATTCACTGAGCATGAATGCATCATTTGGATTTCCAGAAAAGCAAGGTCTGTACGATCCTGAACTCGAAAAAGATTCGTGTGGAGTTGGGTTCGTTGCCAACGTTAAGGGCAAGCCAAGTCACCAGATCGTGCGAGACGCCGAAACGATCCTAAAGAGTATGTATCACCGTGGTGCGTGTGGTTGTGAAGCCAACACAGGAGACGGTGCTGGAATTCTCGTTGGCATGCCGGATAAGTTCCTTCGTCGAATAGCCTTAAGTGAATTGGGAGTCGATTTGCCGAAACCCGGTCTCTATTCCGTAGGCAATATTTTCTTGCCACAGGATCCAGCGGAACGGGATCACTGCAAACAGACGTTCAACCGGCTCATCGCAGGCGAAGGCCAAAGGCTTTTGGGTTGGCGTGCTGTACCGCAATCCGCAGACACTGCGGACATTGGTCCTAGCGCGAGGAAAGCCGAGCCCGTTATTGAACAAGTCTTTGTGGCTGCAAAAGGAGGGCTGAACAATCAAGAATTTGAGCGACAACTTTATTTGATTCGAAAGCAGGCCAGCCACACGCTGCGCAATGACAAAAACCTCAAGCAAGCGTCGCTGTTTTACGTTTGCAGTATGTCAACGAAAACGCTGATTTACAAAGGAATGCTGACGCCGGCACAACTAGTTCCTTACTTCGCTGACTTGAGCGACCCTGACTTTGAGACCCATTTGGCGATGGTTCACTCACGGTTCTCGACCAATACGTTTCCTAGTTGGGATCGGGCTCAGCCATTGCGTTTCATGAGTCACAACGGGGAAATCAATACCGTTCGCGGCAACATCAATTGGATGAAGGCCCGCGAAGGAATGGCAGAAAGCTCTGTTTTTGGCGACGATTTGAAAAAGCTGTTTCCTGTGGTCGAGCCGCTTTGTAGTGACTCCGGAACCTTTGACAATGTCTTGGAGTTTTTGTTGCTCAATGGCCGTACTCTTCAAGAGGCGGTCATGATGATGGTGCCAGAAGCGTGGCAGAAGCATGAAACCATGTCGCCCGGAAAACGCGCCTTTTACGAATTCTTCAGTTGCATGATGGAACCGTGGGATGGGCCTGCCTCCATCGTGTTTACGGATGGGCACTTCATTGGTGCAACGCTAGACCGAAACGGATTGCGACCTAGTCGATACTATCTCACGACGGACGATCGCGTGATCATGGCCAGCGAGGTTGGGGTGCTACCCGTGGATCCCGCAATCGTGAAGTCCAAAGGTCGGCTCCAACCCGGCCGAATGTTCCTCATCGACTTCGAAGAGGGACGACTCATTCCTGACGAAGAGCTGAAGGAGACCTTTGCTGCAATTCGGCCTTACCAAGAGTGGCTCAAGGCAGAACGCATTACGTTGGACCAATTGTCGACGGACAAAGAGTCGCATGGCTTCTATCCAGACACGCTGTTGCCACGCATGCAAGCTTTCGGCTACACGCTGGAGACCATGAACTTCATGCTCCTGCCGATGATTCTTACTCAGGTGGATCCAATCGGATCGATGGGAAATGACTCTGCACTCGCGTGCTTAAGCGACCAACCCCGATTGGTCTACGATTATTTCAAACAGCTCTTTGCTCAGGTTACCAATCCAGCCATCGATTCGATTCGTGAAGAAGTCATCATGTCGCTGGAATGCTATGTTGGTCCAGAACAGAATTTGCTGGACGCGACACCTGCCCACTGCCATCGTCTCATGATCCCCCATCCTATTCTCACCAATGAGGAATTGGCGGCCATCCAGCACATGACCAACCGCGGTTGGAAAACGAAGACGATCGATATCACCTTCGATCGTAAGCTTGGTAAATCCGGTGTTGAGGCGACGCTGGATCGGATTTGCAACGAAGCCGAACAGGCGATTGACGATAAGTTCACGATGATTGTGCTGTCCGATCGCGATATTGGTCAGGACCGCGTGGCCACGAGCAGTTTGCTCGCATGTGGAGCAGTTCACCATCACCTAGTGCGAGCCGCAAAACGAACTAGGATCGGAATCGTATTGGAAACGGGTGAAGCCCGCGAAGTGCACCACCACTGTTTGCTCGTTGGGTATGGTGCCGACGCGATCAATCCTTATTTGGCCTTTGAATCCTTGTGGCAAGCAAGCCGCGACGGATTGCTCGGCGGGATGGATGATAGCGAAATAGTCGCGGGTTATCGCAAGGCGGTCGCCAAGGGAATGCTGAAGGTCATGGCGAAAATGGGGATTAGCACGTTGGCTAGCTACAAGGGTGCTCAGATCTTCGAAGCGCTCGGTTTGAAGGACGAGGTAATCGCACGTTGCTTTTCGGGAACCAACAGTCGAATTCAGGGTTGCAGTTTTGATATCTTGGCCGAAGAAACATTTCGTCGACATGCGCTTGGGTATCCTACCACCAAGCGGAACGCGTTGCCGATGCTTGCCAACCTTGGTGAGTTTCACTGGCGAGCCGAAGGCGAGCGGCATGGTTGGGACCCTGCAGCTATCGCGGACATCCAGATTGCAGCCCGTGCAGGCGATAAGAACGCATACAAACGCTTTGCGGACCATATCAACAATGATGCGAAAATGCGATACGCGCTTCGAGGGCTACTCGAATTCAAACCAGGTGCCGCAGGCCCAGCCATCCCTATTGACGATGTAGAACCAGCGAAAGAAATTGTCAAACGATTTTGCACGGGCGCGATGAGTTTGGGATCGATTAGTGCCGAAGCCCACGAAACCGTCGCGATCGCCATGAATCGGCTCGGCGGGAAGAGCAACACGGGCGAAGGGGGTGAAGATCCTGTTCGCTTCAAGCCGATGTCAAACGGCGACAGCAAGCGATCTGCCATCAAGCAAGTCGCTTCGGGCCGATTTGGTGTAACCATCGAATATCTGACAAATGCCGATGAATTGCAAATCAAGATTTCGCAAGGCGCTAAGCCTGGTGAGGGTGGCGAGCTGCCCGGTAAGAAAGTTGATAAGTACATCGCCAGGATTCGCTACAGCACGCCTGGCGTTGGACTGATCAGTCCGCCACCGCACCACGACATTTACTCCATTGAGGATCTTGCACAGCTCATCCATGACTTAAAGAACAGCAACCCAAGCGCGCGAGTCAGCGTCAAGCTTGTGAGTGAAGTTGGAGTCGGAGTTGTGGCCTCCGGTGTCGCCAAGGCCCACGCCGATCATATCCTGATCAGCGGTGACACAGGCGGTACGGGGGCTTCGCCTCTTACCAGTATCAAGCACGCAGGCTTACCATGGGAATTGGGGATTGCCGAAACGCATCAGACATTGGTGCTTAACAATCTTCGCAGTCGAGTTACGTTGCAGACAGACGGTGGGCTCAAGACGGGTCGGGATGTCGTGATCGCCGCCCTGTTAGGGGCAGAAGAGTTCGGATTTGCAACCGCTCCGCTGATTACGCTTGGTTGCATCATGATGCGCAAGTGCCATCTCAACACTTGTCCGGTTGGTATCGCGACTCAAGATCCCGAGCTTCGGGCGAAGTTCGCAGGCAAGCCTGAGCATGTGGTCAACTATCTGTTCATGGTCGCGGAAGACGCGAGGCAAATCATGGCCCAATTAGGCTTCAAAAAAATCGACGATATGATCGGTCGCACCGATTGCTTGATGACCGATTCAGCAATCTCCCATTGGAAAGCGGATGGATTGGATTTGTCGCCGATCCTCAAGCCAGCAAAAAAGTCGAGTCCGGATGTCGGCGTGCGATGTTTGCAGAAACAGGATCATGGTCTCGAGAAGTCTTTGGACATGACCGAAATCCTGCCGAGGTGTCAAACTGCCTTGGAATCGCGCAAACCGGTGAAATTTGAGTTGCCGATCATCAATACGAATCGAACCGTTGGCACCATTCTAAGTCACGAGATCGCCAAACGATACGGCCAAGCGGGCTTGCCGACCGAGACCATACATATCAAATTCACGGGTTCCGCTGGCCAAAGCTTTGGCGCATTCCTTTCGCATGGAGTTTCGCTCGAGCTAGAAGGGGACGCGAACGATTATGTTGGAAAAGGGCTCTCAGGTGGACGGATCGTTGTCTATCCAGACCATCGCTCAACCTTCCCACCTGAAGACAATATCATCGTCGGAAACGTTTGTTTGTATGGCGCAACAACAGGTGAGCTTTTCATTCGAGGTCGAGCAGCGGAGCGATTCGCAGTGCGCAATTCAGGCTGTTCCGCCGTTATCGAGGGTGTAGGCGACCATGGTTGCGAATACATGACCGGTGGATGCGTCGTCGTCCTAGGTCCAACCGGTAGGAATTTTGCAGCGGGCATGAGCGGAGGGGTTGCCTACGTTTTGGCGGATTTAGAATCCTTCCGCATTCTATGCAATCTCGGGACCGTCGAACTGGAAAACGTCGAAGCCGACGAAGACATTGCAAAGCTTTTTGCTCTTGTTTCCAAGCACGCAGACTTCACCAAGTCATCCGTCGCCAAGGGGCTACTTGCCGACTGGGCAAGCAGCGTTGGTCGCTTTGTCAAAGTAATGCCGACCGACTACAAACGCGTCATGCTAGAGATGAAGCGAGAACAAGAACTGCTATTGGTTTAAGCCATAAGCCATAAGCCATAAGCTTACTCCTTCCTTCCTCCTTACACCTCAATTCTTACACCTTACTCCTTACATCTCCAAGACAAACATGGGAAAACCAACTGGTTTCAAAGAATTCGATCGCAAGAAGGTGGAATGGCGATTGCCCATTGTTCGTCTCAACGATTATCGCGAAATCTATACCGAGCCTGAGGAAGAGCAATTGCGAACACAGGGGGCACGTTGCATGGATTGCGGCGTTCCTTTTTGCCAGTCTGCTACCGGTTGTCCGGTTGAAAACTTGATTCCAGAATGGAATGATCTGGTCTACCACGGACGCTGGCGTGAAGCAGTCGACCAATTGCACAAAACGAACAACTTCCCGGAGTTCACGGGTCGTGTTTGTCCAGCTCCATGCGAGGGAGCTTGCGTTCTTGGGATTACCAATCCACCGGTGACGATCAAGAACATTGAGAACGCGATCATAGACCGGGCGTTCGATGAAGGTTGGGTGACGGCTAGTCCACCAGAAACGCGGACGGGCAAGAGTGTTGCGATCATTGGTAGTGGACCGGCTGGATTGGCTGCGGCTGACCAACTCAACAAAGCTGGTCACACGGTAACGGTTTATGAACGCGCCGATCGAATCGGAGGCCTGCTTACGTACGGCATACCGAACATGAAGTTGGACAAAGGAGTTGTCCAACGTCGATTGGATTTGATGGCTGAGGAAGGAGTCAAGTTTGTTACCAACGCTAACGTTGGCGAGAATGTGGATCCGAAGCAATTGATGGCCGAAAACCATGCGGTTCTGCTTTCAACGGGTGCCACCAAGCCTCGCGATTTGCCGATTCCTGGACGTCAACTGAAAGGCGTACATTTTGCGATGGAGTTCTTAACCGCAAACACGGCGAGTTTGCTGGACAGTAATCATGCGGACGGCAAGTTCATCTCGGCCAAAGGAAAGCGCGTCGTGGTGATTGGTGGTGGAGATACCGGTTGTGATTGCATCGGAACGAGTTTGCGGCATGGCTGCACTCAACTGGTGAACTTCGAGTTATTGGACAAACCGCCGCAAGAAAGAGCTTCCGACAATCCATGGCCACAGTGGCCAAAAACGTTCCGAGTCGATTACGGTCATGAAGAAGCAGAGGAGAAGTTTGGAAACGACCCTCGCGAGTATTGCATTTTGAGCAAGGAGTTCCTAGACGATGGTCAGGGGAATGTCGTAGGCATCAAGACGGTTCGGGTGCAATGGCTCAAAAAAGATGGTCGGATGACGATGCAGGAAGTGGCAGGTAGCGAAGAAGTCATTGATGCCGATCTTGTGTTGCTTGCGATGGGTTTCCTCGGACCAGAAAACGCTGTATCGGAGCTGATTGGCATCGAACTGGATCCACGCAGCAACTACAAAGCGGAACATGGCAAATTTGAGACCAACGTTCGGGGCGTCTTCGCCGCAGGCGACTGCCGCCGCGGTCAGTCGCTTGTGGTTTGGGCAATCAACGAAGGCCGAGGAGCCGCCCGAGCAATCGATATCTACCTGCAAGGAAACAGTACGCTACCCGCGCCTGGGGTGACGATGGGTTCCGCTTTGCTGAGCTCAACTAGTTGAACTTCATGAATTGAGTCGAATCGAATCGAGTACGAGTACCGCCGATGGCTGAGAACGAGTACGAAGAGAGGCGTCGATCTTATGGCGGGCCTTTTTAAATTGTAGCGGAAGCTGTCAAAGCTTTCGTGAATGCTGGACGCCAACGAAATGCTTGACGCATTCCGCTACTAGGAAACGCTAGCGAAAGTGTTTCGCGGCCCAGCTTAAGATCGACGCCCGAAGAGAAAGGAACTGCGATTGAAAACTTGATTCGGATGATGGCGATCAGCGAGGAGTTTCCGGTTTTTTTGGAAAAAGATCTTCCACGTAGGTCTTGGACAGTCAAGGCTTTACGAATGTCAAGTGGATACCCCCCCGCATCGATTGCGGTTGACAGGTTTGGACTGCGGGGTGAGGGTAGTACACGTTAGGCAATCAGGACGATTGTTGGAATGGAATAGCAAGAAGCTTTGAAGTAGTGTTTCTCACAAGGGAGTATTGGTATGCAACGGTTTGCATTTTCGATGTTTGTATTTGGTTCGATTTTGTTTTCGCAACCGTCCCCGTTGGCAAGTGCCTGTGACAATTGTGTTGCCCAGCAAAAGGCTTCGCAACAAGCGACGTCAGGGCAGATGCGCCATGTCGGTGGCTCGATGGGTACTGGACGATACGAAGGGGTTGGATTCTCGACCGTCTCGTCTGACGATGCGATTCGCAAATGCTGTTATTGGGGACAGCGCAGCCCGGTTGGGATCGGCGTAGCTCGCGGCCATAATGGCTGGTATGCGACAGTTTTGTACCGCTAAGATAGGATGGTGCTTGGGACTACTTCGAAATGCGGCTTTTACGAGCCCGCAGTCGGTGCGCATAAATCACATCCCAAGCGAACCATTCCAGGTAAAGAAGGACCATGGGACCGATAAAGATCACAAGCTGAACCAAGATTGAAATTCCGGGTATGTTAGGTAGCAGCTTGGCGACGCCTTGGGACAGCGCATAAATCATCCACGTATTGATGGACAGCAACAACGAACTGACTAACACAAACCAAAGGATGTAGAGGGCGAGTCGGACAACCGCTCGGTTCTCCGTTTTTGGGTCGTATTCCGAAGTTGTGGACATATTGTTCATGAAAAACAGTAGGACGGACCGGAAGCATCCTTTTTCAGTTACCAATATGCTAGTGTATTGCATTCCGCATGGCTTGGTAATCGATTCTCCAATGAGAGTGAGACTAATGCTGCAACAGCCTGAACAATTTCGTCCGCCTTGGTATTTGCGAAACGGACATCTTCAAACCATCCTAACCGGATTCTACAAACCCAAGCCCCCGCTACCGCCGACGATTGACCATAAGATTCCAATGGGGGATAAGGGCTACAGCTTCGTTTTTGAAAACACCCCAAGTCGACCTTCCGCCAAGAACAGCGACGAAGGAGTGCTGCTTTTGCATGGTCTAGGGTCATCGCATGCGGGTACCTACATGACGACCACGGCTCAAGGTTTACTCGCTCGAGGTATACGCGTCTTCCGTGCCGATTTGCCGGGAGCAGGACCTTCGGGGCAGTTTACGCCATTGCCGCCGCACGGTGCTTGTTTTGAAGAGATTTGGGGGATGCTCATCCATTTGCGAGACAAGCTTGGAATCCGAAAGTGGCGCATTTCAGGTGTCTCACTCGGCGGAAATATACTGCTCAAACTCCTCGCTTCCAAGCATGAACAGATTGACAGTGGGGACGGGAGTCGAGAACTAAGCATTTTGCAAGCTATCTCCGTCGCACCACCCATAAGGTTGTCCGATTGCTCCACGCATATGGAGCAAGGAGTGTACAAGTTGTATGCGAGCTATTTCATGCGTTCGCTACGCAAGCAGACAAAATCGCGAGCGACCATCTGGCCGCAATGGGCCGAACGTCTTCCGCATGCTTCCTTCGAAACCATCAGGAAGTTCGACGAAACGGTAACGGCCCCTTTAGCAGGCTTCCGAGACGCAGAAGAATACTATAGCGCAGGCTCCTCGGCTGCATGGCTTGATCAAATCCAAGTCCCCACGACCATCCTGATCGACAAGCATGACCCGATCGTGCCAGCCTGGATGTTCGAGAACGCGGTTTTGTCCCCAACTACCGTCTTACGCAAAACCGAATTTGGAGGTCACGTCGGTTATATGCATCGAGATATCGCACAGAGTTTGTCGCATAACCAATCATCTGGGAAACGTCTGCATCGTTGGGCAGATCTGTGGATTGCGAACAAATTACTTGAATAGAGTAGCTGGGTCGGCTGCCCATAGTTTTCTAACCGCCAACGCCCCGCTAATCGTACACATCAAAAAGGTCAGGCAAAACACCAGAAACACGCGAGGTACGGTCAGCAACATGACTAGCCCGGTGCGATCGGCCAGCCAAAGGTAGAGCAACCAACTAATCAACCAACCCGGTAAGAAGCCAAAAACACTTAAGTAGAATGATTGCAGCATGACAAAACGCAAAAAGTAGTAAGGACCATAGCCCATGGCTTTGAGCGTTGCAAATTCGGCCAGATGGTCATGAATATCCGTAAACAATATTTGATAGCAGATGATGACTCCAACAAACAAACCCATCACCGTGCCTATGGTAAAGATGATTCCAATGGGTGTGTTGGTTGCCCAGAAGTTGATTTCGCGGCGTATGAGTACTTCTTTTTTGTAGACACGGACCGCGTCCCCCAGAATCGATTGCAATTCCGCTTGTACGGTTGATTCGTCCGCTCCTTCGACCAGTTGAACCAACCCAAGGTCGACCGCTGCCAACGGTGGTTTCATGCCATTCCGAAGTGGAAAAAAGTGTTCGACACCAAGATCGGAAACAATCAGGGAACCGTCGTATACGAAATCCGTCCCAATTTCTACCCATTCCTTCAATTCGACTTTACGACCGGAAAGTTCAGCCTCTTGATTGCGTAATTTCTGTAGATCCTTTTTTTCGAAGCCGTACTTTACTTTGCTCTTGCGATCGACCAATGCGAAATGGACGTCCGTCAGAAGTCGGCATTTTGCGTTCATCGCCGGATCCAAAAACACATCAGCGTTCAATGGCACGCCAATGGTGCGTATCGATCGAGAAACATTTCCGATGACTCGAACCTCCGACATGGAGCGATCGATATAGAGAGGCTGAACGCTTAGAACGTTGGAGGCCGTTCTCGCACGCTGAAGCAGCCCAAAGTTGAATCGCTGCTCGCTTGGCACCGTGTAGCGAGCGGGACTCATAATCACCAGGTCCGCGTCCAGCAAACGTAGGATTTGGACCGTGCTATCAAACAATCCGTTGAGAAACCCGATCTGCATGAACATCAGGATCACTGCAAAACCGATGCCGGAAGAGGCAAGCGTCAACTTGGAAATGCTGGAGGTCGTGTTGAGCCAAGCAAGCGGTGTTCGCATCTGGGGTGTTTCTTCCTGAGGATAATGTATGTGGCTGAGCGAGGCCCTCGCTCAGGTATTGCACGAACGCAACGAGCGAAGGGCCTCTGATCGCCACAAACTCGTCAAGTATTCCTTACTTGTCCTTTGGCGTCGATCTTAAGCTGGGCCGCGAAACACTTTCGCTAGCGTTCCCTAGTAGCGGAATGCGTCAAGCATTTCGTTGGCGTCCAGCATTCACGAAAGCTTTGACAGCTTCCGCTACGATTTAAATCGGCCCGCCTTAAGA
>JANPNA010000202.1:0-6128 GCA_031427235.1 Pirellula sp. | reverse complement strand
AAACCTAGTCATGGCAAATCCTACGCTTGAAGCGATCGAACTTCGCAAAGTCTATCCAACGCTAACGGAGGAAATTGTCGTACTCGAGAGCGTTTCGTTTTCCATGCAAGCGGGCGAAAACCTAGCCATCGTCGGCCCCAGTGGATCCGGCAAATCAACGTTGTTGCAAATCCTTGGCACCCTGGACGCGCCAACCAGCGGTACCGTGCGGATCGGAGGTCAAGATCCTTACCAGTTGAACGAAAATCAGCAAGCTCGTTTTCGAAACGAACGCATTGGATTCATCTTCCAAGACCATCACTTGTTGCCGCAGTGGAATGTTTTGGAAAACACATTGCTGCCTGCACTGGCGACAGGCAAACCCACTTTAGAAATTCGCAATCGCGCGATTGCGTTGCTCGAACGCGTTGGCCTCAAGCATCGATTGACTCATTTGCCAAGTCAACTTTCGGGCGGTGAACGCGAACGGGTGGCGGTTGCACGTGCGTTGGTCCTCAGGCCGATGATCGTTCTAGCCGACGAGCCGACTGGGAATTTGGACCAACAATCTGCTGAGAACGTGGCCAGGTTATTGTTAGAAGTTCCACAAGAAGAAAACACCGTTCTCATCGTTGTGACGCATTCTTCGTCGTTGGCAACACAAATGCAAAAGCGCTACGAGCTCAAGAATCGACAACTGGTGCAAATTGCCTAAGTGCCCAATTCGGTGCGTGGGTCATATCGGATCGTACCGTCGGCTCGCTCATACTCTAGCCTGGATTATTCATTAGCCGTAGGGCGCTAGCCACGGTTGTCGTTGCAACCGTAACCGTGGGCTAGCGCCCAATGGCTGATGCTTAATTGCCCCATGAATAATCCAGGCTAACGCGCTCCGCGTGGAAGATGTTCCAGAAGATATCGGATGATCAGCCTTCTGACGTGCACCAACGTCCCGCTGCCTTCGCGTAGACCGTGGTCCCGATTGGGATAAACCATGTAATCAAACGGCTTACCGAGTTCGATCAGCCGATCAATCAGCCCTTCGATAATCTGAATGTGAGTATTCGTTTCGCCCGACCCCGTGATAATCAGGAGTTTGCCTCTTAGTCCTGCCGCATAGTTGATCGCCGCCGCTCGTTCGTATCCTTCGGGATTTACTTCACGCGTTCGCATGAAGATTTCCTGGAACCACGCGTTGTACAGATGCGGCTGCGGTTTGGGTACAACGGCGATGCCCACATGATACGAATCTGGCTTGCGAAACATGGCGTTGAGCGTATTCGATCCGCCACCGCTCCAACCCCAAATTCCAACTCGAGATAGATCCACATACGGACGCATCCTACCCAACTCCTTGAGTCCCGCCTCTTGCTCCTCGGTGGAAAGCGGTCCCAAACTGCCGAAGATCGATCGCCGCCATGCAGCCCCCTTCGGTGCGGGAGTTCCACGGTTGTCGATCGACACCACCAGATATCCCAGATCCGCGACGACACGATGAAAGTCGATTTGAGATACACCCCATTCATCCAATACAGTCTGTGCGTGTGGCTCGCCGTAAACGTAAATGAAGACAGGGTACTTCTTTGACTCGTCAAAATCCTTCGGCTTGATCATCCACGCGTCCATGGAAACGCCGTTGCCTATGTCGAGCTGCAGGAATTCCGTCGGGTGAGATAGGATTTCATTCATCTTCTCGCGGATTTTGCTGTTGTCTTCGAGGATTCGAACAACCCTATGCCCGGACAGTTCGACAAGCTCAACGCGAGGCGGCGAATCCAGTGTGGAATACGTATGAAAGGCCCACTTCGCATCGGGCGAGAATTCGTAGCTATGCGTGCCGGGCTGGTCCTTTGGGGTGACGCGATCCAACTTACCTGATCCATCGAGTGGCACACGGTGCAGATATTTCTGAGTTCCAATGTCGGGAGACGCGTAGAAATAATACCAGCCACCATCTTCATCAATCGCCGCGCGATCAATGATGTCGTACTCGCCGGGAGTCAGTAACGAAAGCTCCTTGCCTTCGCGCGACCAGACGAACGCATGTCGCCAGCCATCCTTTTCACTCACCACAACGAATGCTTGGCCGTCTCGAATCCACGTCAGCCCGGAATTCTTTCCCTGGCTCGACTCCGCCCATGCATCGTTCATTTCGTGAAAGATCTGCTTCACGTCGCCATTCGCCTTCGCGAGCAAAAACTCACGTTGATTGCGGTAACGGCTCAATTTTTCTACAAGCACCTCTTCCGAGTTTCCCGCCCACATGACTTGTCCTAGATAAAAACCTTCGTCTGGTGATTCAATAGACAACCATTGCAAGTTGTGTCCGTTGGAATCCACCACTCCGACGCGGCGCTTCTCGATCGCTTCGCCGACTCTCGCAAACCTGTGATTCTGAACCCGTGGATACGACGGATCATCAGGCACCAAGACCGGTCGCTGTCGCACTTGGGTGGCATCGGTCTCAACAAAAGCAACTCGATTCCCATCGGGGCTCCAAATCGGATTGTGATACGAAATGTCTCGTTCTGCGGAATGTTTCGTAAGCGGAACTCGCTCCCCGCTGACCAGATCGCGCACGAAGAGATTTCGATCTTGAAATTCCAATAGCCTTGTGCCGTCCGGCGAAAGAAGCGGACCACGCTCAGATGGTATTCCCTCGTCAGACTTCGGTTCGGTACGCTCACCCGTGCGAACACTGTAAGCGGTCCTGCTCCCCTTGTCCGTTTTTGGATCACGTTCCTGGACCGTGTATCCGGTACTGTCTGGCAACCATTCCGCCTGAAATTTTCGAGGACGAAACTCTTCCTGTTCATAGATCGCTTTCAGTCGTGACTCTGTCTCCTCTTGCCAGGATGAATCGCGCGAGGTTTGGGCTTGGACATGGCCAACTCCCATCGCCAGTGAAGCCAGGATCGTTATGGAAGCGTAAACCACTTTTGGATATTGAATCATTCAGTTTTCCGTTTTCAAATGCCCGTAATTGGAATTGGCCAGTGCATCGTGTGTTCTAGAGATCGATCGATAATTTCATCGTAATGAGTTGCGATCCGCATTACACATGTCACGAAGCTCCTGCCGTCGCTCTCCGTGTTCCGCAACCGAAGCCAGATTGAATTGTTCGAGTGGATCCATTTCTAAATCGAATAATTGCTCATAAACTGGGTTGACTTCAGGATAGCGAATGTACTTCCAACGCGTCGTTCGGATTCCTTCGGTTTTTGGAATCGGCGACCGAGGTGGATCCGTCTGGTAGGTATGCTCGTAGTAATAGTGCGAACGCCACTCGATGGACTCTCGCTTAACGATCGGCATCAAGTTTTTACCCTGCATCGAAACGGGGGGGATGATGCCAGCCAGGGCAAGCATGGTGGGGGCAAGGTCAATGCTCAACACCATCTCATTGCGACGTCCGCCCGCGAGTTTCTTGTCAACGCGTGGATCATAGAGGATCATCGGAACGCGAATGGAGTTTTCGTACATCAGCCACTTGCCAGACAAACCGTGGTCGCCTAGCAAACTTCCATGATCCGACGAAAAGATAACGATGGTGTTGTCGTCCAACTTGAGTCGCTCCAGTTCGTCGAGAATCTTGCCCACCGCTTCATCAGCGCGGGTCACCGTCCGATAAAACGTTCTCAATTCGCGTTGAGAAGCGGCGTCCTTCTGCAACCGCGATTGGCTGCCGTCCCCGCCAAGCGACTTGCGAATGAATTCGGGCTGAGCGTCCCAATCCCTCTGAGTGCAGGTCGGCGAACTGGGGATTTCAACACTCTCGTAAGGGTCTGGCGAATTCGGGTCAAAGTAGTTAAAAGGTCCATGCGGTTCTTTGAAAGCGATTGTCAAGCAGAATGGCTGCTCAGACTTGGTCGATTGCAAAAAATCGATGGCCCTTTCCGTCATCACTTCGGTCAAGTATCGCGGTTTGCCGTCCACCTCTTGGCGAAAGCTGATGCCTTGGTCGAATCCGTACCACATGTCGAACTTGTTGGCGGGGAGCGACAGTTGGCGATTAGCCTTGCTCGGGTTTCCAATCGCGTACTTCCCCAAAAAACCTGTTCGGTATCCTGCTTCTCGAAGGATGGCTGGATAAGTTTGATCAAAAGCTTCGGCTGAAAGCGGTGTTATGAAGTCTTGAATTCCATGTCGAACCATGTGCTGGCCCGTCAAAATGCAGGCTCGATTGCAGCAGCAAATCGCCGTCGTCACAAAGGCATTGTTGAACAACACACCTCGTTGTGCAAGCCGATCCAGATTGGGTGTCTGGATGTGGTTGTTGCCCATGATGCCCAGGCAATTCTGCGGTTGGTCGTCGGTAAACATAAACACTATGTTGGGCCGACGATCCTCCCCATGCAGCCAACTGCACGTCAAGAGAAGAACGATCGTTGCGATGATTCGGATAGGTTGATTCATTGACATTGAGTTGGCCGATTTGGAGGTGAGAAGGGGCGAGAAGTCGTTGCCAACTTCCCATTCGACAACGATTAGCACCGTTTCTGCCAACCGCTCAGTTATTGCCTCATTTGATGGAATTAGCCTAATCGATTCCTATTGCCCAAAATACTCTTTTGTTTCAAAAGCATGATGAATTTCTCTGGCAAAGAGTAATTCAAGAATGGACCGACTTCTGCGAATGCATCCTTACATATCCGCTGGACTCCCGTGGCCTAAAACTGCTAGCGGCCGTTCAATGGCGTTGATCGCCCAGTTCAATTTCACTAACTCCACCGACATCGTTGGAAAACTCCCAGGCGATTTGCTTTTGGTTTTTGGTGACAATTCGGATGGGCCAATTGATCCGCTTCACTTCGAATGGCAAAATCTCAGACAAGCTGATCTTGTGACTAAATTGCCGACTGACTCAATGGCAATTTCACCGTGCTTCGGGAATCGATGTCGGACGGTGAGTTTTCCAATTGCATTACCATGGCATCTACCGCACCGTTTGTACCAACCTGATCCAATCCCACTTCTCACGCTTTGGTCTGGTCGAATCCTCGGGGTAATCCTTCCAGTAGGTTGCGCTTTCGTATTTCGGCGCAATTGGATTTGGTTCGTCGCGAACTTTTGCATGTTGCTTGCAAACGTCTGCGATGACAAACCCAACGGCGACATTCGCGTCACTTTTTCAATCAACGATGGTCGCAGTTGGCGAGCCTTCGTTCCCGTCACCGAATCGTTTATTATCGCCCCCAACAGTCCGTTTATTGACGGGTAGTGAGCCGCCTAGTTTAGTGGCTAGCTTCGGTATTGACTGCTTGGATGGTTAACCATGTTCATGTTATCCTTCGCAATCGGCCAGATGTGGTGGCTGGTTGGTCGGACGAGGAAGTTGCTAGGCGTTGGTGGCAGCGATATTTCCTGGTGGATGCAATCGTCTGCTTTGGTTGGTTGTTTAGAGCACGCCTTGCTCAACGTCCTGCTTCCATCGACGTAAAAATGATAGACCATCGCGCACTGGGCTAGTTCGAGGACCGTATTGTGGCTTCTTCCTGCGAACCGTCATGAATGGCATGTCGATTGCGTAGCTCATTAAATTTGTTACTTGTTGTTTCGGAGTTTCACGGAATCGGATCAGTTCCAGTTTCGACGATGGATAGTGAATTAAGATGGTTTCTCGAGAGCAGTTAATGCGTTATTTGTCGATTCGTAGGAAAAGAGTCAACCGAGTATTGAATTTTGAGGTGATGGAAAAGAGGTGTGTTTTTGCCGCGGATCTGGTCAATATTGGCTTGGAGTTTGGCGAATCTCAGCATTTGGATCATTATGATGGCTCGGGCTTTGTACTTGAAACTTTACCGAGTGTTTCTATTCAATCAGCGGACCCTGTCAATCCACAGAATACGCTGTCCACATCCACCCCGACCGCCTTACTGGACACGTTTCGGTTGCATAGCAATCCGGGTGCTTCGAAACGGATCTACCTCGACTTTGATGGCCATGTCACCTCTGGAACGATCTGGAACTCCAATTACACTGGTGGTCAAAATATTGTCACCCCTGCTTTCGACATCGATGGCAATACGACAGCCTTTAGCGATGTGGAACGCGAACGCATCCAGTTGATTTGGGAGCGTGTATCCGAAGACTATATTCCCTTCAACGTGGATGTGACCACCGAGGATCCAGGTGCGGCGGCGTTGACC
>JANPNA010000201.1:0-18028 GCA_031427235.1 Pirellula sp. | reverse complement strand
GGCGTGAAATCGGCGTGGCCCACCACCAGCAGCATTTTTTGCGCGTCGCCACCCAGAGTTTCAACCTGCTCATTGAGCCGCCGACGCAGCTTGACGGCCTGGTCCAGCACGCTTTGCGGCGGCGCGCCCCATTCGTAAATGGTGCGCTGGGAGCCTTCGTTGTGCCAGACGCTGCGCTCGCGCAGCGCGGCCATGTCGTCGTCGGCCAGCTTTTGCCAGGTGCTGGCTTTGTCCAGCTCGAGCACCGGGTCCAGCAGCGAGGCCTGCAACTGGATGAAGCCGGGCATGCCCGCCATCATCTTGCGCGCGCCGCCGTTGTCAAACAGCGCGCCAAACGCCACCAGCGCATTGCCAAAGGTATCGTCGCATCCGTCGCAAAACGTTCCGGCCTCTACACTTATCGCTAGGATTTTAGGACCAACCTAAGAAAACCTCAACCTCAAACCCTGCCCAACCCTCTCAGTCAGTGCATAATTGCTTATGTTACGTCTGAGAAATGCTGTCATTAACTCCAATCCCATTTGCCTTCAGTGGCACCAGTAGTATGCCTGAACCATCGAAACCGGAAAAAAAACCCGCTCCGTCGGCCAATTCGAATCCGAACAACACCTGGCTTATGTACGTGGTTCTTGGCTCGTTATTCATCGTGGGAGCCGTCAGCATCGTAACCAGTTCCATGGTTCAAACGATTCGCTATCCGGATTTGATCCAACTCATTGAGAACACGAAATACAAAAAAAGTGGGTCCGGCGAACTGGATTCCGATTTCTCAGGCAAGATCACGGTTCTCTCAGACAATAACTCGATTGATTATAGCAATCTGCGGGATGTGCGCGTGGACGACTCCACCATCACCGGAAAGGTCGACGTGAAAACAACGGTGGACGGAAAACCGAGTGCGGTGCGAACCAAAGTCTCGTTTGAAACGACCAAAGACAACTCGAACGACACCACGCGTCAAGTGCGAGAGAAATTAGACCGAGCCAACATTTCTTGGTCCTACAAGCCCGGACCAAGCTTATTGACTCAGTCATTCTGGTTTTTCATTCTGCCATTGCTTCTGGTAACCGCCGTTTTGATGTTTGCCATGCGGCGAATGGGTGGCATTGGCTCTCCCATGCAGTTCGGTCGATCGAGGGGCAAACTATACGCCAACGAAGCCGTGGGCGTCACATTTGACGACGTAGCTGGGATCGATGAAGCGGTTGAAGAAGTACGAGAGGTCGTGGACTTCTTAAAGCATCCGGAAAAGTATCAGAAACTTGGTGGTCGCATTCCCCACGGAGTTCTGCTGGTTGGCCCGCCTGGAACAGGAAAGACCCTTTTGGCAAAGGCCATTGCTGGCGAAGCAGGAGTGCCATTCTATTCGCTCTCCGGTTCGGACTTCGTGGAAATGTTTGTTGGAGTCGGTGCTGCCCGTGTTCGAGACATGTTTCAACAAGCGACTGCAAAGGCCCCTTCGATCATCTTCATCGATGAACTCGACGCGCTTGGCAAGAGTCGGGCAGGTAACGTACCTGGCTCCCATGACGAACGCGAACAAACCCTCAATGCATTGCTCGTCGAAATGGATGGCTTCGCCGCCAATGTCGGTGTCATCGTGATTGCAGCCACCAACCGACCCGAAACGTTGGACCCAGCTTTGTTGCGAGCCGGTCGCTTTGACCGAAATGTACTCGTCGATCGCCCCGACAAGCAGGGACGCGAAGAGATTCTCAAAGTGCACGTCAAAGGGGTGAAGCTTGGCTCCAACGTCGAACTGAAGAAAGTTGCCGCGATTACCCCCGGCTTTGTCGGTGCAGACCTAGCGAATCTGGTCAACGAAGCTGCATTGCTGGCTGCTAGGAAAGGCAAAACCAATGTAGGCATCGAGGAGTTTAACGACGGGGTGGAACGAGTCACGGCAGGCTTGGAAAAGAAAAAACGCATCATGAGCGAGGACGAAAAACGCCGTGTTGCCTACCACGAAGCTGGGCATGCATTGGTCGCATATTCACTTCCCAATACAGATCCAGTGCACAAGGTCTCGATCATTCCACGCGGAATTGCCGCTCTGGGATACACCATGCAAAGGCCCGAAGGGGACCGTTACCTGATGACTCAACCGGAACTCGAAGCACAAATGCAAGTGCTGGTTGCAGGTACGCTGACCGAAGAAATCATCTTCCGTGATATTAGCACAGGGGCTCAAAACGATTTGGAACGGGCCACCAACATCGCACGAGGCATGGTCATGGAGTACGGCATGAGCCGCATGGGACGCGTCAATTACCGAGAGAGCAATCGCTCACCCTTCTTGGCGGGTGCTGCGGGTGAATCCTTTGGTCGTGAGCATTCCGAACAAACCGCTCGCGAAATTGATCAAGAAGTGAAAAGGCTTATCGACGAAGCGATTCAAAAAACCCGAATGATCCTAGGCGAGCGACGGGGAGCGCTAGAAGCTATCGCACAGCGGTTGATCGAAGTCGAAGTGGTCGATTCAGACGATTTGAAGAGCATCATGGACGCAAACATTGGTGGGCCAAGAGTGGTCCCAGGAACCAGCTCTCCGGGCTCAGTACCGGTATCCATCAAAGCCACATCGAATTCAGACATTGGACTCGGTGGAAAATCCGGTTCTTAAAAGTGTGGCACGGCGGTCCCCGCGTGATTTTCTCATTACCAACGCTGAAAGCGTTGAACAACAAAGCCTAGGGTCGCGAAGCGCACCCTGGGATGCGATTTAGAAAGCGTTTCCAAACCCCAACGGGAAACGCTGTGAAGTATTTTCGTCCGATCGGAGATTGACTCCGACGGACGCCGTTTTGGCGTACTACGTAGGACGCCAAAACAAGGTTGAGGGGAGGCAAGCTCCCACTCAACCTGCGTGAATTGTTGGTGAAAATGCTTCACCCGGTTGGGGTTTGGATTTCTATTGTTCACTAGTACCCAGGGTGCGCTTCGCGGTCCTAGTCTCTGCAGTTTTACCACTTCGTGGTAATGGAAATACGCACCTTCAAAACGCACTCGCAGGTTAATCATATTTCCACCTCGGAAATGCGGATCTACGTGGGCTTTCTCGCCAATATCAAATACTGCGCACCCAACGGTAGCCACGCCAGACAAGATTCCAACGGCCTCAACCATCGAAGTAGATTCGGGAAATAAAAACAAGTATCGACACGTACTACTTCAAAACCCGCTTGCCTGAGTAGCTGCTTGGCTTCGATGATCGTGAGGGTGATCGCGTCGCGATCGAATGGGATTCGACTCATAACCACGCGTGTGCCAGGATTCCAGGGGTTGTTTTCCCAAAAAGCAAAGAACCCTCCTGGCTTGAGACATCGATAGACATAACGTGCTGCGCCCGCTCGCGCCTCAATGGGGATATGGTGGAACACCCCATTGCAATAAGCTAAATCCATCCCACCCGAAGGGATGTAGTTATCCGAATGAACGAATTCGGTTTGGATAGGCGAGTAGCGTTCCCTAGCTTGAACAAGCGACTGCTCCGATGTGTCGACTCCGACGACTCGCTCTACTTGCAGTTCACTTAGAAGGAACGCAACACTGTTCCCCGTCCCGCAACCAAAGTCCATGGCGGATTCGATATCGAGCGTGCGACCGCTCAGACTTTCCAGACGTTTCCGCAACCACTTGACTCGTCCCTTGGCAAAGTAGTCCGAGGACTCGCCGGACACGCTTAACCCCCGTTGAAGGGCGGTTTCGTAGTTGCCTGCGTAGTTATCGAATGGCGATTGCGACATGCACTCAACCAGCTTTCTTTTGACACCGGAGTTTGAAATGCTCGTAGTCCTCACGTGTGTCGATCCCTCTAGGCGAATTCGAAACGACACCAACGACTATCCGACAACCGGCTTGCAAAAAACGAAGCTGTTCCAGTTTTTCCAGTTGTTCCAAATCGCTTGGACCCAACTCATGCAGGCCAAGCAAAAACTCGCGTCGATACGCGTAGATACCAATGTGTTGCAAGAAGATTGCAGGCTCTTGCTGCAAAAGTGCGTCATCCCAGGTGCGGGGATGTGGAATCACGGACCGGCTAAAATAGAGCGCAGCGCCATCCGCAGCACGAACCACTTTGACGCAGGCCGGATCCTCCAAGTCCATGCGATTGCGAATCGGAGTAGCCAAGGTCGCTACCTGAGCGCTTAGGTCGGACTCGAGCAACGCCATCACCGCGTCGATTGCGGATCCGGCAATCTCGGGCTCGTCCCCTTGAACGTTGATAAAAACATCGACGTCTGGCCGACTGCGAGCTACCTCCGCAACGCGATCTGTTCCACTTTGAGCGTTGACGTCGGTTCGTTGCACACGACCACCAAATTGGCTTACGGAGTCGAAAAGCCGTTGGTGATCGACAGCGACTGTAATTCCCGATGGCCTACTGGCCGATTGGCACGCAAGGTAGGTATGTTCAAGAACCGTTTTGCCTGTTTCGCTCAACAGCAGCTTTTCGGGCAATCGAGTTGACGCGAGCCGGGCGGGAATGACAATTTCGCCGATCATTCTTTTGACGTGTTCACTATTTGTTCGATTTGAATGGCCTTTCGCCCTTTGAATGATCCGGGCGACGCATGAAACTTGGTACGGTTCGCGATCTCCACTTCGAGGGGATGGCTCACATCCTTTTCCGTAGAAATAATGTCGCCAACCTCGAGATCAAATAGGTCAGCAGATTTGATGGTAGACCTTGCGAGAGTGACAATAACGTCCGCCATCGAACCATCTAGCCGTGACAAAAGTTTGCTCGTCGTTTCGGAGTTTGCCCGAATCGAGGCGTAACCGACCCAGCTATTGCTGGTCAATTTGCTCCCAACTCGTTCGATCGTATTGAAAGGAATGCATAGATTCGCCATGCCGCGGATGGCCCCCAGCGAGAGCTCGAAACTCACCATGATAACCACTTCGTTCGGCGGCACGATTTGAACCAATTGAGGGTTGCTTTCGACTCGCTCTACTTCTATTTTGAGGTCAACGATATTGGACCAAGCGACCTCCAACTCTCGCAAGAAGACGTTGCTGATTCTGGCGGCTAATCGCAATTCGATTTCGGACAACGGTCGTTTCAAAGAGGAGTCGGCGCCGATGTTGCCGCCAAGCATCCGATCGATGATGGGGTACAAGAGCGAAGGGCTAATGTCCAGTACCCAATTGCCTTCGAGCGGCATCGGTTTGAGTAAATTGAAACAGGTTGGGATCTCTAAGCTGTAGACAAACTCGCTGTACGTTAACTGATCGACACTGATCAATCGGACTTCGACGATGCTGCGAAGCACGGCGGATAGTGAGGCACCGACGTTGCGAGAGAAACCGTCGTGCAACGATTGCAAGGCTCGCATTTGTTCCTTACCGACGCGTTCCGGTCTTTTGAAATCATAAGCTAAGACGCGCACCTTACTGGCAGACTTTTTGGGGTCTGCCTTGACCGCCGGTTCCGCCCCAGGGGCAGCCGGTGCGGCTCCACCATCCAGCGAGCGAAGCAGACTCTCCACATCATTTCTACTCAGTACATCGTCTGCCATTCGAAAATCCCTTTCTAGTTGCGCACATGTCCATCTCCGTAGACCACGTATTTATATGTCGTCAATTCACGCAGGCCACAGGGGCCTCTGGCATGAAACTTGTCCGTGCTAATTCCAATCTCTGCCCCTAAACCCAATTGGCCACCATCGTTGAAACGGGTCGATGCGTTGACGATGACTGCCGAGGAATCAACCAGCGTCACAAAACGTTTAGCCGCTGCCAAGTCCGAAGTCATGATGGCATCGGTGTGGTGCGAGCTATACCGATTGATATGTTGAATCGCTTCATCCAATGTGTCTACAACACAAACACTCAAGATGGGGCCTAGGTATTCGCGCGACCAATCGTCTTGAGTCGCGGGGACTGCGCTCGGAAGACATCTTCGGGTTTCTGCATCACCCCGTATTTCGATTGGGTGCGTTGCCAGTTGCTTTGCTAGTGCGGGCAAGAATGCCTCGGCCACGTCGCGATGAACCACCAAGGACTCGAGGGCGTTGCATACGCCCATCCGCTGGCATTTGGCATTCTCCACAACGCGAAGGGACATCGCCAGATCGGCTTGTTTATCGACGTAGATGTGACAGTTTCCGTCGTAGTGCTTGAGCACCGGCATGGTAGCTTCAGCAACCACGCGCCGAATGAGACTCTCGCCTCCTCGAGGGATCACGAGATCGATCCATTGCGAAAGTTTGAGAAAATGCCCAACCGCTTCGCGATCGGTGGTGCTAACCAATTGAACCGCGTCGGTAGGGACGCCCAAATCAGACGCTGCTTTTTGCATGACCTCTACGATCGCCTGAGAACTGTTCATGGCTTCCTTGCCACCCCGCAGGATGATCGCATTGCCACTCTTGACGGCAATTCCCGCCGCATCCGCAGTCACATTGGGTCGTGATTCGTAAATAAAGAAAATAACACCCAGGGGGACGCGAACTTTCGAAATCTGAAGGCCATTGGGGCGTGTGCTCCCCTCGATCACTTCCCCGACTGGGTCGGGCAATGCCGCGATTTCGCGAAGTCCACTGGCTATTTGAAGGATTCGCTCAGGCGTTAGTCGCAGCCGATCGATTTCGGAAGCGGTTAATCCGTACGGACCTGCATTTCCTAGATCGACCGAGTTTGCAGCGAAAATTTCCTGCTGCGATTGTTCGATTCGATTCGCAGATTCAACCAGCCATCGGTTTTTTACCGCCCCAGAGAGCCCCGCCAGTAACCTAGAGGCGGCGTGGGCTCGGCTGGAAACGCCAGCACAATAGCTCGCCAAATCATTTTCGGTAACGGTAGTCATGAGTTTGGAACGGAAAACGGGACTCGGCCCTAGTGTAGAACGGCACTCCGTGCCGTTTTTGCTTGCAAATAACGGCTTCTAGAACCGCGTCACCCTCGGAGTATCGAAGAATACTCCCATCAGGTCAATGTTAAAAAAGATAGCGAATCGTTGCTCGGCGACCGATCTGCGATCGCAAATTGTCAGATTGTTTATTTGCTGGTAAGATTTAAGCCCGTCGTGTTACCACTGATTTATTGCTCGCATACCCGCGAAAATCGATGACCAAGCATATTTTTGTAACTGGCGGTGTCGTCAGCTCCATTGGAAAAGGGCTTACCAGTGCCTCCATCGGAATGCTTCTAGAAGCTCGCGGTCTTCGCGTTCGAATGCAAAAGCTGGACCCCTACATCAACGTCGATCCAGGGACCATGAGCCCGTACCAGCACGGTGAAGTTTACGTGCTGGATGACGGAAGTGAAACCGACCTGGATTTGGGGCATTACGAACGATTCACCAGTGGTCCGTTGACCCGTGACTCCAATTACACGACCGGGCAAATTTATTTGCGCGTTATTGAGAAGGAACGTCGTGGCCAATTCCTGGGGAAAACGGTGCAGGTTATCCCGCACATTACCAACGAAATCAAAGAATCAATCCTCCGGCTGGCGGATAGCAACACCGACATTGTCATCACCGAAATCGGCGGTACCGTCGGCGACATTGAAAGCTTGCCGTTCCTTGAAGCTATTCGACAGTTTCCACAGGACGTCGGACGAGACAATTGCTTGTTTATTCATTTAACCCTCGTGCCGTACCTCAAGGCGGCAGCCGAAATCAAGACCAAGCCGACGCAGCATTCCGTTGGGCTATTGCGTCAGATCGGGATCCAGCCGGACATGTTGATTTGCCGATGCGAAAAGAGCATCTCGCGCGAAGAACGCGAAAAGATTGCGTTGTTCTGCAACGTCACCTTGGAAGCGGTCATCGAGGAATTGGACAAAGACTTTTCCATTTATGAAGTCCCGCTTTCGTTGCGGGACCACAAACTCGATGAATTCGTGATGAAGCGTTTGCATTTGACCGGCCAACCGCTTCGATTGGACGCGTGGGACAACATGATGTTCGCCCTTCGCAATCCCAAGCATGAGATCAGCATCGCGGTGGTCGGAAAATACGCAGAACATCGAGACGCTTACAAGTCGATTTACGAAGCCCTTGATCATGCGGGCATCCAACATCGAGCTCAAATACGGATCGTTCCGATTCAGAGCAGTGAAATCGAGGAGGAAGGACCGGAACGCTTGCTGGCTGGCTACGATGGGATTCTAATTCCCGGCGGATTCGGTGAACGCGGCGTCGAAGGCAAAGTGCAATCGATTCGATACGCCAGAGAACGGGACATTCCATTCTTTGGTATTTGCTTGGGGATGCAGTGTGCGGCCATGGAATTCGGTCGCAACGTGCTTGGGCTCGAACGAGCGAACTCCACGGAATTCGACAAAGATACGCCCAACCCTGTCATTTGCTTACTGGATGAACAACGCAACGTCACGAATCTTGGCGGGACCATGCGGCTAGGGGCTCAGCCATGCGTGCTGACAAACGACTCGGCAGCCCGTTTGGCATATCAATCGGAACTTGTTTCGGAACGGCATCGCCATCGATACGAGTTCAACAACGTTTTTCGCAGTCGATTTGAAGCCCACGGGATGCGATTTTCCGGCCAAAGCCCAGATGGAAGTTTGGTAGAAATATTGGAACTGCCATCGCATCCATTCTTCCTTGCGGTTCAATTTCACCCCGAGTTCAAGAGCAAGCCGACCAAAGCCCACCCGTTGTTCGCCGCCTTCGTCGGGGCTGCGGTGCAACGGCGAGTAGGTAGAAAGCAACGAGCGGCAGCAGCAGGCACAGCGGAACCGACCGATCACAGCACGATTGCCTAGAGCCACGACTGCCTCGAATTAGACAACGCATTTCGCTACCGCTGGGTTCATCCCAGCGGGGCAATAATTGGCGGCTACAAGAATTCAGAGTCCGATTATTCGCTCTCCTCCGAGTTCATCTCGGTGGAAGCAGCGTTTGGCGGGCCGAGACGTCGCTCCCGATCCTGAGCACTTCGTTTTTCGGATGAGAACGCAAGCAGGCGCGCGATCTGAGTCTCCGCCAGCCATACCATCGCCGAGCTTTGCATAGCAAGATAGACCACCATAATGCGATTACGCCTAATGGTACTTCGTCGCAACTCCACTTTTTCCCAGGGAACCAATGTATCCATGACAGCGACACCGTTTTCAAAAAACTCAATGGTGCTCGGATGAATTCGCCATCGCAAGAAGCGAATGCCATTCATGAGAAAGATTGTTGGGCCTAACAAGTTGGACAGAACCATAATGCCGTACCAAGCAAGAGCAAATCGATTGACGCTCGATTGCGATGAAATTAGCAAACTCAAAAAGGCGGTTATGAACAGTTGAGGACAACTGTTCTACATTGTTCTTTGCATTTCAATAACGATTCGCTAAAACGATTCTTCTGCGCTTGGAAAAGTCCCCTTTTGGACTTCTTGGCAGTACTGACTAACTGCTTGTGCTGCGGCGCTTCGAAGATCAGCGTATCGACGAACAAACTTCGGCACATAACCACTATTCCAACCAAGCATGTCGTTGGTCACTAGAACTTGACCGTCGCAATGAGGTCCAGCCCCAATTCCAATGGTTGGGATACTCAATTGCTCCGTAGCGAGTTTGGCTAAGTCTGGCGGTACGCATTCTATCAATACGCAAAAGGCGCCCGACTGCTCGGCTGCTTTGGCATCCGTCATCAATTGGTCCGCATCCCTTTGTACGCGGTAGCCGCCCAACGCATGAACACTCTGCGGTCGTAATCCAATGTGAGCAATCGTAGGGATACCAGCATCAACCAGCGCTCGAATCGCAGAGGCCTGTTGGTGACCACCCTCCATCTTGACCGCTTGGCACTGTGTGCGTTTCATGATGGTCGCAGCGGACTCCACCGTATGCTCGATGCTCAACTGGCCAACTGGGAACGGCAAATCGACCACCACCATGGCTCGGTCGGTTGCCCTGGCCACCATTTCGCCATGATAAATCATCTCGTCTAATGTGACTGGAATCGTTGTCGTCTTTCCCTGGACCACCATTCCGAGCGAGTCACCGACAAGGATACAATCCACATTTGCTTCGTCCAGCATTTTGGCAGTTGGATAATCGTATGCCGTCAACATGGTGATGCGTTGCCCTTTACGCTTCATCGTTTGCAGCGTCTTGACCGTGACTCGCTGGGGTTTGTCATTCATCGTCGGGGCAAAATCCTGGGTTTTCGGAGGTTTTATTCAACATCCTAAGTTTGTCGATTGGAGATAGATTCACCAACTTATCCTAGCCACTAAGAAATCAAAATGGGGACGGCACGTTGATTGCAAGTTTATTACACTAAGGGTTGGACAAAATGAAGCTTCTTTCCCCTCCCGCCTATCCAAGATACCCGCCATCATGAAACGACGTCGATTCTTAGTCCAATCCACCACCGGGCTCGCCGCAACCCACTTGATCGCTACGTCGTCTAGGCTAAACGCGGCCGCCTCTCAAGAACCGAAACGTGTCGTGATTGGCATAATGGGGCTCAATCGCGGCAAAGATCTCGCGGCCAATCTATTAAAAATTCCAGGGGTCGAGATCAAATATGCGTGCGATGCGGATTCCAAACGCGCCGCGGCGGGTGCGAAGTTCATCTCGGAATCTGGTGGCCGCCCAGAAGCAATCCAAGATTTCCGTAGAATACTAGACGACAAAGAAGTCGACGCACTCATTTGTGCAGCACCCAACCACTGGCATGGACCAGCCACCATTCTTGGCTGCAAAGCAGGCAAGCACGTGTACGTCGAAAAGCCCGCTTGCCACAATCCACAAGAAGGGGAGTGGATGGTACGGGCCGCTCAGCAGAATAACCGCTGCGTCCAAGTTGGCAACCAACGGCGAAGCAGCCCCGGTTATCAAGCCGCCATGGCGAAACTGCACGCTGGCGTCCTGGGCAAAGTCTATCTAGCCCGGGCTTTCTTCAATCGATTGCGAGGCTCCATCGGTGTGAAGACCGATGCTGCTCCGCCGGAATCTCTCGACTATGACCTCTGGCAAGGGCCTGCTCCGCGTCGTCCCTATCGCGAAAATATACTGCACTACAACTGGCATTGGTTCTGGCATTGGGGTAACGGAGAGTTGGGGAACAACGGCGTGCATGGCCTCGATCTTTGCCGATGGGGTTTGCAAGCAGGCTTCCCCATCCGAACCGTTTCCAATGGCGGTCGATACTGCTTCCAGGACGACCAAGAGACACCGGACACACACGACGTTTCATGGCAATTCGAGGGTGGCAAGCAAATTTCGTACCAAGGTGTCTCATGTTCGCAACATGCGCCTGGCCCATTCGTTTCTTTCTACGGAACCGAAGGCTACATGGAAATCGAAGCCGACGGTGGATACAAGATTTTTAATTCCGCCAACAAGGTGGTTGATTCGGCCGAGAAGACAAGCGATGGACAGCCGGAACACATGAAGAATTTCATCGACTGCGTTCGAGCAAACGATCCGTCGAAACTCAACCAGCCGATCCTGAGCGGGCACCAAAGCACGTTGCTATGCCACTTGGGGAATGTGGCCCATCGAGCCGATCGAGTGGTTCATTCGCAAAGTAGCGACGGGCACTGGACGGATGAGGGGATTCCAAAAAACCTTTGGCGTCGAGAGTACGATCCAAAGTGGGAATCGCAGATTTCGACGTAGATCCGGCGTTCCGCGACGGATGTCCTCCCTGTCGAAAGGGCATTGGATAATCGGTGATCCTCGACCGTCGAATCGCTTGACAATGGTTTGGGAGGAGAATTGCTTAGGGATAGTTTGAGAAGACACGATGCAGGAGGGTTTTATCTACACGGACCGTCAGTCGGCGAAGCGACTGACCTACGTCAACCAACCCAAAGTTGCGGCATGTATGATCTTCTCTTGAGAAGCATTTTCGCGGCTAAACTCGGCTGTCATTCTACCTTCGCTGAGAACAAGGATTCGATCGCTGAGCGTTAACAATTCCGGCAATTCACTTGAGGTCACAATGACTCCGAGTCCGTCCAAACAAAGTCCACGTATCAAACGATATAGTTCTGATTTGGCACCCACGTCGACACCTCGAGTTGGATCATCCAGCAACAGTATCATTGGCTGCGTCAAAAGCCATCTTCCGACAATACACTTCTGTTGATTTCCACCACTCAAGCTGGTGATTGCCGATTGGAGACCTGCTGTTTTCACTTGAAGCTGACTCACTATTTTGGAACTAGCTTCGTGTTCCGCTTTGCGGCTGAGCAAACCGGCACGAAGCGCACATTCCAATGAGCAAATCGAAACGTTTTGACCGACATTCATCGCTGGAAAAATCCCCAGTCGCTTTCGATCTTCGGTGACCAATCCGATTCCAGCTTCGCAAGCCTCAGATGGATGTCTTGGGAAATAGGGTTTACCATCTAGCAACATTTCGCCTTGAACAGGCAATTCAGAAGCCCCAAATAAACACTCCATGAGCTCCGTGCGCCCCGCTCCCATAAGTCCGGCAATTCCAAGTACTTCTCCACGACGGAGATGGAAACTCACATCCTTCAATCGAAAACCCCGAGCGTGTCCTGGCCAAACCAGCGAGAGGTTTTTTACCTCCAATAAAACTTCACCAGGCGAAGAACGGCGTCCCAGGTCAAGCGACTCGATCTCCCGTCCAACCATCCATTTCGTGATTTCATTTGCGTTGGTTTGAGAAGTTTCAAGCGTGCAAATAAAACATCCATCCCGTAGAACGGTGATTCGATTCGATAGTTGAAAAACCTCGTCCATCTTGTGGGATATGTAGAGAATGGTTGCTCCGTTTTCACGAAGCTTTGCCATCACGCGGTAGAGTCGAGCCACTTCGCTTTCCGTCAGGGCGCTGGTCGGCTCGTCCATGATTAGGATCTGACTATTCAAACTCAATGCCTTAGCGATTTCGACCAGTTGTTGGTCCCCAACACGCAGGCTACCGGCAAGAGCTCGCGGATCGATATCGGTTTCAAGGTCCTCAAGAAGTTTCTTAGCTGCCAGTTCCATGGCTCGATCCGAACGCAGCCCTATCGAATTCCGGATCTCGCGACCTAGGAAGATGTTCGCGGCAACAGAGAGCTGCTCGACAAGGTTGAGTTCCTGATGAATGATGCTAATGCTGGCCGACTCAGCGTCGCGTGTCCCCTGAAAATGGACTCTCTTGCCAGAGACGTGCAACTCCCCATCGTAGTCCCCGATGACTCCGGAGAGAATCTTCATGAGCGTGCTCTTGCCTGCTCCATTCTCACCGCAAATGGCATGCAGTTCGCCTCGCACAATATCGAAAGAGACGTCTGATAGTGCACGCACTCCAGGGAAGTTCTTGCCGATTTTTCGTAGCGAAACAATTGAATCAGCCACGAGCTTTTTGCTTTTCGGTTAAACCGTAAACGAATAATGCGACAAGAAGTGAAACCATGGTTATCGCCGCTTGCTTTTCACCCCATGTACTCATCGCGATCAATCCAGCAAAGAGCGAAAGTGTGATCATGGCGCAGGTCCCCAGTGCGCCAGGAAAAAGCCTTCTGCCGGAACCTCGAAGTTGTTGGAGTTGGCTGAAAGTGACCGCAAGCACAACGACTATACCAACAATCAAACCCTCCCAAATGTCGGCTCCGGACTTAATGATTTTCGATACCGAGTCGATCACGATTCGGAGAAATAGGGCGCCCAAAATCGTTCCCGTCACCGTTCCGATTCCACCCTGAAGACTACAACCTCCGACAACGGCAGCCGCGATGGCATTCAATTCGTGGCCACGCCCTTGGTTCACCGGTGCGCAGACTCCTTCGTTGGCAAGATAGAAGACGCTCGCTAAGCTGGCCGTCATCGCACCAAAAACGTACGCAAACCACTTTAGTCGGTCGGTGCGAATTCCGCTTAGTTTGGCCGCTTGCTCGTTCCCTCCTAGAGCGTAGATGTGGCGACCGAGAACGGTCCGACTAAGTATCAACCAAGTGAGTGTGGCCAGTACCAAAAAAACGGCAACCCAAAGATAGACATGCTTCGAATCTCGAAGCCAAGTGAAAAAAGGATGATCGATATTGACTTGGGCCTTTTTGCTACTCTGATACGTGGAAGTCGTATACTCGCAAAGGATGCGTGCCAACGAACGCAATCCCACCAGGGTAGAAAGTGTGGCCACAAACGGAGGCAATCGAATGCTCGTGATCAGCCACGCGTGAAGTGTTCCGACAAAGAAACCGGATAGCATACCCATCGCAATGCTCACGGTCACAACCAACGTCTGCACAAATAGTCCCGCGCCGGCCATATCCACTCGAAGCGACTTGCCAGACGAATCGACCAAAACTGGAAACAAGGTGTCTGCCAAAGGACCATATTGGAGGTAGATCATACTGCATGCGATGACCGTCCCCGAAAAAGCAATCATCGAACCGGAAGACAGGTCGATGCCACCTGAGACGATGACCATCATCGCCCCGAGCGCAAAGATTCCCAACAAGGCAGTCTGCCTACCAATCTCGATACTATTGGTTTGCCATTGAAACCAATACGACCGGTTTGTATCCGCCAGCAGTGTAACGCCTAGGATCGTTACTATGGCGATAAGCAGAGCGATTTCATTGGGACGAATGCCGAGCTTTGTAAGTAGGCCTTGGCGTTGATTCGTCATGAGCTTTTGAGATTGTATTTCGCCAGCCACTTCTTGAAGTCCTCGAGTTTCATGAACTCAACCACTTTGGCATCAAAGTCCTCTGCCTTGAGTGGCGAACCGCTGTTGGGCACAACCAAACGAAGTCCGGTTGTATAGATGTCGCCATCGGTGCCTGTATTGGGAAACATCTCTTTCTCGACCGATGCATTTTCAAGAACCATTGCGGACAGCAAGCGGACGGCTTGGAAGCCCATATCGAATGGGTTTTGGACCAGCATGGCATCGATGTTCCCTTTTTCCATTTCCTGAATGGCTGCTTCTTGAGCGTCAAACGTAACGACCGTCATTTCTTTTTTGACACCAGCCGATTCGACGGCGCGAGCGATTGCAGGAGCGTTGTAGGCCCAAATCCCGACCAAAGCGACAAGGTCACGATGATTGGAAAGGGCATTCCGAACATTTTCCTGAGCGCGCGAGAGATTGGTCTCGTCACTTACGCGATCCTTTTCAGAAAACGCCGAACCCACCCCTCGTTTAAATCCATCCATCCGGCTTCTCGCATTGTCGTTGTCCGTGTAGCCGGCAAACTGAACATATCCACCTGCGCTCTTGCTTCGACTGGCAAGAATTCCAGCAGCGGCTTTCCCTAGAATCTCTCCGGCTGTTTCGTTGTCTGTTCCAATGTAGTACTTTCGGTTAGCACGGAACTTGGTCCGCAATAGGTCACCGTCGACAGTGATTACATGCACCCCCTTCTTTCGGAAATTGTCAAGTTCCTCTGCGATAGATGGGTTGTCGGCAGAGATGGCAGACAGAGCCAGTCCAGCCAAATCGGATTGACTTGCAAGTTGTCGAAGCCGATCGATCTGTCCCTTAATGGATCCGTCTGGAACCTCCATCGTTGCGGACAGTCCAGAGTCGCTTAATTTGAAATGTTTTTCACCTTCCTTAAGCCCCTGACGGCAGGCGTCCCAAAATGGGTCGTCCGTGTTGACAACGAAAACGATTCGGCGTTTGCCAGTGGACGCTGCACTCTCCGACTTGGCACCGGCTGATGAAGCACCCGCTTTGGCCGAGTCCTCTTTTTTTCCATTGCATCCAAGGGTTGTGGCCAAAGTAAGGAACAAAACAGTTGACAGCCAGTTGCTGGGCAATCCAAAGTGCTTAGGAAACGAAAGCATCACAGTTTGCAATCCTTGAAGGTGAGAGAATAGTCCAAGCGGAAAATGGAACATCGCGTAAATTAGCAAGTTGAAGGAAATGCCAGCGACCGTTCTTTAAAACGGACCGTCCTGTTAACGGTGCATTCCCGTATGTAGTAGGATACTCATTGTCGTTCGGCATGCCAGTAGCCCGCCCGATTCCAATTCCCGATCTTCCGGATAATTCCGCGAAGAAATCGAAGGCATGCCTTTTCGGCACTGTGTTTGAAAAGCCTTAGACGAGCCAAATAAGAACCAAACTGCAATGAAATCACAAGTGAAACTGGAGCAGGCGGTCCTGGATTTGTGGCCGATCGCGTTGTGGCGAGAGTCAACCATCGTCGTCGCGGACAGTGGAGGTGCTGACAGTACGGCCCTTCTCGAGATTCTATTCCACATCCGACCCGATTCCGACCGAACTGTCGTAGCCCACTACAACCACGCATTGCGAGGAGAGGAGAGTGACGCCGACCAAGCGTTCGTGGAATCGCACGCGGCACGGCTAGGAATGAAATGCATTACCCAACGAGCCAGCACGACCGAAATTGCAAATCCCTCCGAAAATAATTTGCGTAAGCTACGACACCAATTCCTGAAGGATGTGGCCACAACTCACAACGCTCGCTGGATCGCCATGGGGCATCAAGCCGACGATCAAGTGGAAACTTTCTTGCACCATTTGCTCCGCGGCAGCGGTCCCAACGGTCTATCCGGCATCCAAACGTTTCGGTCTATCGATTCGTTGATCGATATTGCCAGACCGCTGCTCCGAATTCATCGTTCGGAGATAGACGGTTACCTTACAGAACAAAAGCAACCATTTCGAACGGACGCTTCGAACGAGTCGCCGGCCTACACCCGCAATCGAATCCGAAACGAGTTATTGCCAGCGTTGAGGCGCTTTACCAGATCGGACTCGGTCGACCGTCGCTTGCTTCTGGCTCGCGAGTTAATCGCAGAGGAACATGCCGCGTTTCGGGAACTGGCAGATCGCTGGCTGGCCAAGGTTGGCTATGCGCCCGAAGAGATGGTTGGCATTCCGCAAGAGGAGCCCAGCAAACCAAGCCATTTTTCCGTGCCAATCCCCATGTGCAGAAACGAACCTTGGCCAATCATTCGAGAGGCCATGGTGATGATTTGGCATCGAATGAACTGGCCTTTGCGAGAAATGAACCACAAGCACTGGCGAAAAATACAAAGGCTCATTGAACTTGCGTCACAAACCACCCATCCAAAACGGCTTGAGCTGCCTGGTAAAATCACCGTGACATGCCGCCAAGGAATTTTCAGAGTAGAACGCTTGGCCGATTAGAATCGTGGCGGATGCTGCCAGCATCCGAGCCGACGCTAGCAGCGTCGGCCACGACACACTACGCGATCATAAACGCAGGATATACTAGAGGCGTCTAGATCGACAAAAAGGTAGCGAGAAAATGATTGAGTTTCGATATAGCGGTGAAGAACTTTGGGACAGGATGGAGCGGGCTGTGGAACGAGTCAACGAACGGTTGCGCAAAACGGTTACCATCCTAGAAGACGCCAACGTGCCCTATGCGGTGGTCGGCGGACATGCCGTCCGAGCTTGGGTGGCTCAGGTCGACGAAGCGGCAGTCCGAACAACTCGCGATGTGGATATCCTCGTCCGCCCAGGGGACTTACCGCTCTTGATAGAAGCCATGACTCAAGCCGGTTTTTACTATCGAGAGACCACGGGGCTAAACATGTTCGTCGAAGACCCTGACGGCTCCGCGCGGGATGCCGTCCATGTGGTTCTAACCGGCGAGATTGTCAAGCCAAACGATTTCGATCCCAATCCAGACATCGAACCGATGGCCCGAGCGAATAACTTCAAAACAATCACATTGGAAGCGTTGGTGCGGATGAAACTCAATTCGTTCCGACGCAAGGACCAAGTGCATGTGTTGGACATGATTTCGGTTGGGCTGATCGACGGTTCTTGGTTAACACGCTATCCAGACCCGATTCGCAGCCGCCTAAAAGTCTTATTAGACGATCCAAACGGCTAGGGCATCGCGAGATGACACTTCTGATCGCCGTAACGACGTCGAGCTCCTCCGAATGCTTACGAAATCGGCTACCATTGCTTTGTGACAGCTTGATCTTCGGGTAGTGGATCTTGTTAAAGATCCAGCAGGTAGTGGATCTTGTTAAAGATCCAGCAGGTAGTGGATCTTGTTAAAGATCCAGCAGGTAGTGGTTATTGTTAAATATACAGCAGGTATAGGATGTTTAAAAATATAAAAAAAGGCCCAACCAA
>JANPNA010000200.1:0-13291 GCA_031427235.1 Pirellula sp. | reverse complement strand
GACTGCTCGCTTGCCAGACCGAGTGCCCGGTCGCAGACCATGGTAAATTGGTAAAAGCGTAATCACCATTGCGATCCGTCAAGGTCGATTGATCCGCAATATTGTCGCCATTCATATCGAGGAAAATCCGCCAGCCTTCGACACCGATTTCGCCTGCATTGCGGATGCCATTGCCATCGATATCTTCGTATTTTGTTCCATAGATGCCGGTGAAGGGTCCCAGCCACGTGGCTCCAGGTGTTGAGCGGCAATGGCAGGGCAGAATTTAGTTGAGCCGAGTTATGAACGAAGAAGCGAACACGTCCGTCGCTCAACGTATGAAGTTCGTAACCGAACGCCTTACCAACGATTACGCCAATCTTGTATTCCGTTGGATAGACCCAAGCATCCAAAGAAACTGCTGCGGTTAATTTTTGAGAAGGATTGTCTGGAATACTGACATAATCATTGACGCCGTCGAATTGAAAGGCTGAGCGATCAGGGGTGACGCCTGCCCCGAAGGTGACACCACCATTCAATCCAGAAGGAAATTGCTGGACGGAGTCTCGAGAATTACCCTCGCCTCGCCACCAGCTTATTATCCCGGTGGGGCGCGCAGAGTAACGAGCATCATCGACGGCGATGGTACTGCCCACTGGATCATCAAACGTGTAATTGGCTAGCAAGAATGGTTCGAAGCTCGTCAATCGAAGACCTCTATTACCCAGGATCTGGTTCGAAGTTCGAGAATTGGACCACCTACGAACTTCGTCTAGATAGCCGACAAAGGGATCTGCATAGGGACTACCAAGTACAAGCGATTGCCTCTGGCCGAGTACCAAACTGGATAAGCTAATCGAGGCCAGCCCATTAGTGAATTTGGCAGAATGACCACATCATCACCGCTGAAATAGCGACTGCCTACATTAACGTCTTTTGGCATCGGGTCGCTGGAATAGCTAAATTGTACTCCCGAACCGTCCGGATCCGAACCGCTTCCAACCGTATAACCGTCGACATTGCTTAAAAAGGTGTTCTGACCTTGAGCGATCGAAATAGGAGTCGTACGGTCGAGAAGTGGAGCATTGGCGTTAGGAGTGTAGGTGAGTTCCTTCCATGGCGTCGCTGGTTGCTCGATTGAAGGCTCAAGAACAGCATTGATAACGGCCAGCGCTTGGTTCCCAAGCGGATTGCGTTCTAGAGCGACCAACTCGAGCGGTTTGGTGCGGTCGACTCGAATCAATCGAATGGCATCAGCAGCGATAACCCCATTGGCCGCGTCTAAACCTGGAACATCTTGCAGGGTCACTCTCACAAAACCTGAATTCGATGCAGTAGTCGCGTCGACGATAATGGGAATAGAGCCAATCCGTTGCCACTTCACGCCATCAACTGTCTGTCCATTGGGAGCCAATCGCTGATCGACATGTGTTTTTGTCAGGGTCGTTGTAGCCACACCGTTGACAAACGACTCAGCCCTCTGAATAGCAAACTCGGCATTGGATGCACGATTATCAAACTCTGGCCACGTCACCCAGACTTCATACTGGCCGGAATGCAGGCCTGTGAATTGCCACTGCGCTGTCGCCGTCTCGCCAATGACCGGCTCGTGATATCGATAACCGCCATCGACTACGCCCAACACGTTTTGAATATTTTGTCGCCAATTTCCAGACTGAGTAAAGCTTGCACCAAGAGTGTTGCCACTTAGTAAGGCTGAATCATCCGCGAACCATATTCCAGCCAACGAATCAATCCTAGCAATCCCGTTATCCGCAAAATAACCATGCTCGAGTTTGTCCAGGTACGCCACGGCGGAAATGTCGCTGATGAAGTTTCTAGCCAAGCTGAGCGTTCGCAGTTTTGTGAGTCCAGCCAAGGGTGATAGCAACCCAGGAAGGGCGCTTAGGTTGTTCTCGTCGATACTCAAAAACTCTAGATTTTTAAGGTCCGCCAGCGGCACAAGATTGCCACTGTCACCGATGTAGTTTTGATCCAACGACAATCCTTTCAGATCGTGCAACAAAGCAATCGGTTCCAGGAAGTCGACATATGAGTTATCAAACGTGAGATACCGCAAATGAGATAGGCCGAGCGGCGCGCCCGCAGAGATAGGCGAAGTGCTGATTTTCACTTCGAGTGGATCAATAGAGCCTATGCCGGTTCCCGATAAGTTGAGGCTGCGAAGGTTGATTGCGTGTTCCAAGCCAGTAATATCACCATGTGCGAGGTAGCTGATATCCAATTCGATAAGGCTCGCGAGGTCGCTTGTGTTTGACCAACGGCAATGGACCGAAGCGTTATGCCACGAGCTGCGAACAAGGTTCCGTTCACATCGGTGAGCGAATTGAATTGCCCCGCGATTTGGCCGTTTTCGGATAGTGAAACACGATTGGTTTCGACACTATCGGCGATGCGTGACACTCGCCATAAGGCGCCGGAGCCCAAAGTGGCGTCCGTGGCCGTAAAGTACAATGCCGACCCCGACGCTCCGCCGACTGCAATCGAGTCCGCCTTGAGTGTCAGGGTGTAGGGTCCAACCGCTTCGGGTGGACGGCCTACGCTTGCATCCGATCGATTGACTTCGCTATTTTCTAAATGCAATCGTGTCGAAGCTGCCCCAGTAACGCCCGTGATCTTAAGGGTGGTTGCATCGCGGTTCTTCAGCCAGAATCCAACCCGTTGGTCCTGTACACTTACCTGATCGACGTAGATCAAATCCGAGAGCAAAACTGGCGATCCGTTGAACACAACTTGCTTTGCAAGTACTTGAGTTCGAATGTGAGCGATAGTTTGCGCAAATGAAACACGAGTTACGTCCTCAGTCAGATTTACAACGATAGACACACTTGGATTTGCACCTGTGTTCGTGACTCCATCCAGTTGGAACGTGATCGAGCCCCCACCGGTCAGTTTGTACTCGGCAGCTGTCGTCGAAGGCGCGCTCGCCACGATTGCCATACTGTTTACGTTGGGTATGTGAATCATGTAGTAATCAGGCAAACCTGGGAATTAGTCTATCGGAACGGGCGAGACTACCGACCCGGGATCCGTGTCCGCAGCGGCGAAGAGGAACAAGGTTCTATCGGGATTGTTGGTGTCCGTGGACTGAAATCCAAATTGCGACAGAACATTGCGAACCGGAGTTCCTGCCGTTTGTGCTTCCTGGCTCATGAATCTTAGATCGATCATCCCGCGAAGTACCTGAGCGGCTTTGGCCGAGCCAAACGACCTGATTGCTTCCGGTGTGCGCACTACATACCAATCCCCTCGATCACCATAATGCAGTGACAAATCACTGATGACCACGTCGGACTTCTGAATGCTGCGCAGCGGTAGCAAGCTATCGGTCAACAACGAAGCGTATCCAACTATTTCATTGGTACGGCCTGCCGACGTTTCGTAGCGGTCAGGAACCAGCGTTGGCGTGCCCCCTGAAATCCAATCATCACCCGAATTGCCGCTTAGATCATCGCTTCCACCCCCTCCGATGACCACATCCGCCCCGTCACCACCCTCGATGACATCGTCTCCGTCACCACCAAACAACCTATCGCTGCCTGCTCCGCCTCGGATGATGAGATTTGGATTGGCTCGTTGCGGACGGTCTTCTGGATCAATGCCCCATTCGCTACCTCGAATGAGATACTCGGGGTCCGCGTGGACTTCGTCGTTGCCCGCTCGCAGGTCGAGCAACGTTGCTTCCGTTCGGGTCGTAGTGTAGTTCGCGTAGTATTGAGCGAAGCCGGGTTGGCTATTGCTGCCACTCAAAGTTGCGGTGGTTGCTTTAATGCCCATCTTTCCAGCGACGATCCCAGTTGGAGTATTAGGGACACTGATGGCAAGCGTCGCGTTTGCACTGATCCGGATCGTCGAGAACGCCAAAAGTCCGCTTCGTATTTCCGCAACGACAGCGTTAGCCAACCCCTCTTTCGCAAAGGCTGCATTGATTTGCGCAACCAACTGGTCGAACTGACCGTTGAGCTTCGTACTTGCCTGCGTAATCGTAATCGTCTTGTTCGTTCCGTTTACATTTATGTCAAACGTTGCATCCCCTGAAAGTTGCCCGATGGACAAACCTGGAACGGTGAAGTCTGCCGCGCCAGCTTGATAGACTGCGGCTGCAGGATAGAGTTGGGACACAAAATCGTTGTGCACTACATCCCATACTCGACTCGTAAACTCATATCTGTGCAACAATGTGTTCCATCGAATTGCAACGTTATCATTGATAGGATCGTTTTGTGCGTCGAGGTCACCGCCTAAGAACAAGACTTGATCTGTTCCTTCGCCGCCGTCAAACCGGTCGCTGTAAGTGGGAATATACGTTGTTTGTCCCGCAGCGGTTATCGAGCGTTGGCCCGCACTAGTCAGCGCCGGAGCATCCGGCAGGATTTGATAAATGTCATCCCCTGCACCACCCCAAATGAGATCGCCATGTTGCCGATCGAAGCCACCCGACAATACGTCGTTGTCCGTTCCACCAAAGATCCAGTCTTCGCCCGGTCCGCCTTGAATTGTGTCATTTCCCTCGCCACCGAGAATCACATCCCTGCGAGCGATGATGGTTGGGTCAGCCTTGTTGATCACTGTGACAGAAGACAAATCAATTTGATCGGTACCGCCCATCCGAGGTACGATTTCATACCGGGCTGGCCCGTCGCCGGAAATCTTGAACCAGTAGTCGGTGCCAGTCTTCAGTCCCTTTAGACTCAGTGATACGCTGTCGCTCCCAATACCAGAGACAGCGATCCGTTCACCCAATGCATCGACGAGAGTCAACGTAACCGCGCCCGCCGCTTCGAATACATTCATCACCAGATCATCTCCGACAATCGCGTCGCGAGAGAGTTGGAACTTGTACCAAGCTTGGTCTGGGCCAGTACGCAATGCCCGACCGAGTATCGAAGCGTACCCATCGATCGAGTTGCCTACGTTGGTTGCCGCGACTTTCGTGGTGTTGGCGGCGGCGCCCGTAACAAACTCGATTTCATAAGCCGTCGGGATGAGGTCGGTCTTTACGTGCAAGAAGTAGTCGACACCGGATATCAGACCCAACGAGGCTAAGTTAAAAACACCGCCAACGGTGCTCGCGAGCTCGGTCCCACCTGCATCTACGAGTCGAACTGTCATACGGTCGTTCGACGAAATGCTGCGTATGCGGATTTGCTCACTTGCGGTAGGTACCGAGGTCAATCGAAACTTGTACCAGTCCTGATCCATGGGACTGTCGATGGTCAATCCTGTTACCAGCGTGTTGCCAAAAACATCGCCAAAGTTATAGGCATGAGCTTGATCGCCATTGCCGATTCCATTGCTCCGACTATCGGTTTGATCGATCAAGATCGGTTTGCCCGACACATAGAGGATCGTGTCATTGCCACGGCCACCATCGGTCCAGACGCTTTTCGTTACGGTCGGACCAACGGTGATTTGATCATTGCCATCCAGCCCATCGATGATGATGGCTAGGAAATCGCCTTCACCGGGCAACAAACTCATTAGACCGTTGGAACCGACAAAGCCAATGGTCGCCTCAAGGCCTGCCGTAAAGCCAAAGTAAGATTGAGCTGTCGTATTGGCTGAAACAATGATGAGCGAGCCGTTTGTCGCCACTTGCGATCCCGCCCGCACAAAACTAATTCGATCCCCATTTGGGCGTGCGCTGAGTGCCGCTCCCACACCTGCTGCCTGCAATGTAGTGTTCCAGTCGATGGCCAGATCGCGAACGCTTCGGTTATCCAGCGTCAGGTTGGTTGGCAACGTGACCGAGGTTACCAAGCCATCAACGGCCAGCAATACAACCGCATCCGCAAGTGGCTGATCCGTTGCGTCCAACATGCGCCCATTGGAGCGACCACCAACTGTGCTGGTCAACGCTAATCCATAGTAGGAATCATCGGGGCTCCAGATCAATCGACCGTCCGCGTCGGTCGCTTTGAAATCCAATCGCACTTGTGCGTCGAAGGTAAAGTTGCCATTGTTCTCGGTCAGTCGCGTAATCAGGTGATGGCCTTGCAGCACTCCGGGCTCGGTCACAAAATCGACGGTAATGACATCGTTCAGATTGGATCCGCCGTAGTACCATACTTTGTCGGTACTCTTCGCGTATTCTTTCCATTCGTCGCCAGCCAAAGTGCCGTCGCGGGCTTCGAATAGATTGCCGTGACGATCGAACAATCGATTAGGATCGTTGGCTGGAGCTCCGTTGCCATAAAGGAAATCGAGGCCAGACCCCCCGTACAAATCGTCGTGGCCGAACAACGGATTTAAATTAGCGCTGCCAAGCACTCGGTTTAGCCCCGTATCCTCCAGTTGATATAGGCCGCCACCGTCGTCGTCGTAAAAATTGCCTTGGTTGTCAACCAAGATTCCAAATTGCGTTACCGTGTCTCCATCGAGATCGGCACGTGGGTCAAAGGACCAAGCGTATAGGAAATTGCGACCGACGCCGCCTAGCAAGTCGTCATTGCCCTGGCCTCCATAGATGGTATCGACATTAGCCGGATCGCCTAAGCCCGGTCCGCCATCGCCCCACAACTGGTCGTCCCCGCCAAAACCGTAAATAAAATCGCTACCGAACCCACCGTCGATGCGATCTCGAGCTCCGGTGCCCGAGAGTGTATCGTTGCCAGGACCGCCATCGATTACGCCTATCCAGTCATCGCTCCGAGCGTCCAAATCGGCTACATCGAGTCGATCGATGACGTTCGTACTCGGTGTGACAAATCCATTCGTCGCAACGAATTGGATGGTATCGTCGTTGCCCAATCCGGAGATGCGGAATTGTTCGACGAGGGGCCGACCATTGGCATCGGTTGTATCAAAAAAATCTCGCCAGTCAGCCGTCAAAAAACGGCCGTTCACATCGATCGCAAGTCGCGTTCCTGTTCGATTGCCGGGCAATGCATAACCGACCTGTCCCAAATAGATGGAATCTGCAAGATCGGTCCCTTCAATCAGAAGTATGTCGGTGGCGTTGTCGTCAGGTGTATCGCTCGGCGCAACGTTTCCGAAGTGGCCATCGAACTTTTCATGTTGACTAACCGGTATTACGGAATAGGCAAAGCTCGTATCCAAATAAAGCATGTCGATGCCGCTGCCACCGTACAAAGTGTCGCCAAAAAGATGATCCACCCCTGGATCACCAAACAGTTGATCGATACCCATGTCACCTCGAACGACGTCGTCGTTGGCTCCGCCCCGAACGATGTCATCGCCGCTGCCGCCACGGACATTGTCGTGTCCAGTACCGCCGTCAACGTAATCGTCTTCGGCTCCACCGTCCAAATCGTCTGCGTCCCCTCCAGCAACGTCGCACTCGCGAACTCGTAACTGTCGTCGAAGACGGTAATGCCGAACCCTTCGACAGTCACTGAGATCGATGCTGCCGCCTTGACGCTGCCTGTCAAATCGATAAGACACTCTAGGCCCTGTTCGACTACCGACGCGAGTTCGGCGGATGAACCCGCCCTCTATTGTTAGGATCGTTCAAGTTCGCTTCGATGGTTGCATAGATACCACCTTGAGCACTCGCCGAAATATCGACCGGTCCTGCGCGCACGCCAGCAAAGGCACCCACTTCAATGACTCCGCTTACAACCACTTCGGCAATGTCGGGGCCGGTTCCATCGGGGTTCTTGCGGTCGGAGATATAGAAGCCGTCGAAGATATCGGCAGGTTCACCTGAATCAACGAACTTGGCCATGTCTGATGCGTCGAAGCCGAAGCCAAATTGCATGTCGGCACTAATGCCACCACTAAGAAATGCCGTAAGGAACGGTGGAAAGATCGGAATCTGCAGGTCCAACAACGCGTCCAATGAGATCTTGGGCGTCTGAAAAGTGAAGAACACGATACCCTCTGGCTTGCCACCCAGTAGTGCTTGTAAGACCAACAATGGCTTCTTGATGATCGGGAAATCGAAGCCACCTTGGTTGCCACCCAAGCCACCCAAGCCACCAGCCGCGCCCGCTAGTATCTCCGTTGCATTGACAAACTTAAGTACGTCGCCCAGGAGGGGAATATTTCCCAACACACCTGCGATCTGAGAGATCCTGGCTTCATCGAGCGAGGCCAACGACGTGTTGCGCAAGTCGAGACCAGCAATGGCTCCTGCACCACCTGCAATTTTGAAGCTACCTAGATTGATCGCAGCGCTGCCGGTCTGCGAGGCAGTATTGGCCAGATCGTTGATTTGTGTCGCCAGCTTGATAAACTTTGCCGCGTTAGCAAGTCCTTCGTTGTTGCTAACCGTGGAATAGACTTCGGCAAGAGTCAAGAGCGATACCGGACTGCCGAGCAAATCGGTGACGACCGGCAGCGTCGAGCACTGTGGTTTTGTCGGTCTTGTATACCGGCAGACGCAGGTTCATCTGCCCGTCTACTGCAGGAGTTGAAAGATTGCTGGGCGTTAGCGATTCGAAATAGACCCGTCCATTCGCATCCCCTCCGGTGATGCCCACGGTCAATCCGGCTCGATCGTTCGAATTCGCGTTTGGCTCCAATAGTCCGTCGCTATCGAGCACCAAGAATCCGTTGTTATTGCCACCGTTGCCAATGGCGATTCCCAATGGCCCGAGGGCTGCCTTGAAATGGATTCCCGATCCGTAGATCTTGGCACCGAGCGCGGCCGTTGTTGTGTTGTACAAAAACGGACGCGGGTTGGCCGGATTCGTCAGGTCTAAGCCGACATCCAAATTCACATTAGCGCCAGCGGTCACAGAGAACATGGCGGAACCCCGAGCATCGACCAAGTTACCGATGGCGGGAACTCCCAACGCATCCAGATCTAGATTCAGATTGTGCTGTTTCGTGTAAGTTGGGTTGTAATCGATTTCGACGCGAAGCGCCCGACGCCCTGGGGTGTTGTCCGGCATCAGTTCTACCGTGGGACCATCCCCTGGAGTCACAGGGATCCCGAGCACCTTTTCAACTGCCGATTCCAAGCGTTCTTCCAGCGATACCAGCGAGTCGATGACGTCGTCGCCGAAGTCGTTCATGGCGTTGCGGAACTTCTCAGCCGCGTTTACGAGCGACCCAAGTGACAGTTTTGGAACGTTGGCGCCACTGGCAACCAGAAACGCATGATTGGACAATGAGTCGCCATGCAAAGGGGACCCATCGAGTACAAACTCACCTGTTGCGTTGGGTTTATCGATCGTCGCAATGATACCCAAGCCAATGCCCGCCAAGCCAGCTAGCGAACCGTTGGCACCTTTGACGGAGAAATCGTTCGCGTCGCCACGGATTTTATCGAAAAGCAGTAAATGATCGCGTTCAATGCGAAATTGGTCGATTCGTAAAGGAACTTGGAGCCGACGAAGAGGTTACCGTTGCGAACCGCGTTGATAGCCATTGGCGGGATGAAAGGCAACGTCGGATCAAAGCCGGTCATGATCGGAGGAAGTTCTCCTATATTTGGACGGGAAACTTGCACTGTCAGCCTGGATTGTCCTGCAATCTGATTGCTATTGAGAATCTGTAGCTTGGCTCGTTCGGGTCCGAGATCGACAGCTCCGGTTGGTAACTTCACTTCCGTACGTCGTTCAAACACACCTAAATTTTGTGTGCTGTAGTAGACCACGGATGAGCTATCGGATACTTGGTCGACTTTCACCGCTACGCCGTCGCCAGCCAAGATTTGGGTAAAAGTTGCGCCAGCGGATGCGAAAGCAGTACCGTTGTCTTGCGTACTGACGACGACCCCTAAATTGACTGGGTCAAACGCAACCGAGACTGCTTCGAAGGTCGACAGATTGCGATTCAGCGATAACCAGTTGCCACCGGGAAGCACCAAAGCGGAGGGGCTGTCGAACAGGTCTACGCCACCATCGTCAACTTCAATTAGATTGCCGACTGCGTCAAAGGCCAGACCGCGGCTATCCGGATGCGGTGCGCTGGTCGCGGTCGTAATACGAGCTGTTCGTTCCGACGCCCGCGACCAAACGTTCGGTAGTGGGGTTTCTTGGATTTTCGAACGACGACAGATCGTATTCCAGATCGGTAATGGAAAGCGAGGGTTGATTGGGAGTCAGGTTCACCCAGGTTGGGCCTGGATTCCCGCCCCAAAGTTCTTTTGGTGCGTTGGTTGTTTTCCAAATGCCACCGTTCACAGCGCCCACAAAAAGGGTGCTGGCATCGCCAGGTCTAGGTCTGGCTACATTAATCGCGCCACTTACGGCTCCCGTGAATGCAGAGCCGCTTGGAACGGGTGGTGCGATGGTGTCTACATTTCCCAATCCGAGGATTGCGTCGGGCCCAACGGAGAGCCACTGGGCGGTTTCGAGCGTTAATACCCGCCGATCTTCCAATAACTCGATACGAAGCATGCGCCGGCGAGCACGGCGATCCGATGGTTTCGGCCGAATTCCTTCATTAAGCGAATGGGAGGTTCCGCCGAACAGCTTTTGATTGCGTGTAGCCATGAATTTTCTGCAGTATCGTTAGTAAAATTGATCCTTCCGTTGACTTCCGTGTCAGATGGCTCCGCCATGCCAAGGGTTTGAAGCGCCCTGAACAAAGGATTCGCAGCGCTCTTCACTTAATAACAATTAGCGGAACCAGGCGCTAACACCGCCAAAGATTCAGCAATTTAGGATATTCGCAAATGCGCACCCCTACCTCTACTGATCGCATACCACATTCATCCACGACAATTCCAGAAATGTTTTTCGTGGGAAAGGCTTCCAGCCTGTCGCTATTTCTATTGAGACAAATGGATAACTGGCTGGAAGCCTATTCCACTAGTGTCGAGCAGGACAAAGAATGCTGTGATCGGACTTGGCGGCAGTCCTTTTTTTGCAATCCAACCTAAATCTGCTAAAATACGGTCCGAGCAGAGAGTTGTAGAGCTCCATCCAATTGAAGACCTAATTCGCTGATGAAAACGTTCGCAACCAACCCATTTCCTGGCATGAACCCTTGGCTTGAAGCATACTGGGGAGATATTCATTCCGCACTCACGCTCTACGCGCGGGACGCGATCGATCGCACCCTACCTCGTGGTCTGCAAGCGAGAGTCGAAGAGTATCTCGCGATCGAAGGTCCCATCGAGCAGGATCGATCCGGGCGACGAATTGCACCGGATATTACTATCTACGATTCGCGATCGTCAGGAATCGCTGTCTCGCCTCGCGGTGTTGCGATCCTCGAAGGTGCCGAGCCCGTAGTGATTCAACGTCAAGCGGAACCGATGACATTGCGATACATCGAGATCGTCGACCTGAAGGCTTCGCGCCGAGTGGTGACAGCCATCGAGTTCGTTAGCCCGGCCAACAAGACTGAGCAAGGGATGGTGCAGTACAGGAACAAACAACGCCGACTGCTTGAGGGCGGAGTCCATTTGATCGAGATCGACTTGCTTCGGAAAGGAGAATGGATTGTTGCAGCGGACCAAAGTTGCTATCCCCCATCGTTTGCTCAACCGTATCGCATTTGCGTGACGCGGGCCACCGCACCGGATCAATCGGAAGTGTACCGTGCGTCCTATGCTTTTCCGTTGCCAAGCATTCGTATCCCGCTGAGGCCGACGGATGACGATATCCGGTTACCGCTGCAAAGCCTGCTTGATCAAGCTTACATGAACGGTCGTTACGGCGACTCGCTCGACTACGATCAGCCACCAGAAATTTCACTCAGCGATGCTGAGCAAATGGAAGTTGCAAGGATGTTGCGTCGAGATGGTATCGATCAGCCTAGCTTGGAGACCTGATCGAAACAGGAACGGTATTGTGTTTAACCCGCGCGGCTGCGGGCGGGGCTCGGTCTTATGGGCAGATGAAGACGAATCCTCAATTTGCATAAAGAGCAGCGACCAGGCCAGGGAATTCCATCAAGTCAACGAATTCAGGTTCACTCGGCACTCGAATGAATTGCTCGGGTTCCATTTCGCGGGCTTGCGTTAGAGCCTCAAGAAGTGGTTGACGATACTTTTCGTCAACGCCGTCTTTTAGCAATTGCGCATAAGCGGCCGCAATGTCTACCACATCAATATAATTGAGAGGTTGCGTACTTTCGATTTCGGTTAGTTTTTGCAAGGAAGCCTCTTGCTCTCCTGATCTCGCGAGGATCCGGGCGTAGAGGGCACGCAGCCCGTCGGCTTCGTGATCGACGATATGGATCATCCCTTGGGCACAATCCGCTCGAGCTTCGTCGAGCCGCCCCAAACGCATCAAACCCCTAGCTCGTTCCCGATAAGCGTTGTTAAGCGCTCCACGCACCCGCTTGGTATCCGCCGCTTCGTTCCCCTGGCGTAAACTCAATTCGATGTTTTGTGCGGCGATTGACTGCGAGTTCCAATCGATGGCTTCCTCGTTCAAGCCTCGATTCCGAGCGATCCGTCCCAAATTGAAGTAGACATACCCCTGTATCGCTTGAAATCGCGTTGGCTCGCCCGCCGTCTCAGCCAATTGCAATAGTCTTCTGATCATAGTTGTGTATGGCGGTGGGCAGATCCCCCAATTCTTGACTGATGTAGCCAAGGTTCTTATAGGCCTCTGCAAGTTTCACTTGCAGCGCCTGATTCCTTAGGGGCTGTCTCCGTGCCCATCGCACCAAGTGTTCTAAAGGCGAGATCGGACGTGCAACCACCGGTTTCCCCTCGACGAAACGTTGCAAATCATCGGCCAGTTCCTCGGCAGACGGATAACGTGAACTCGGCCTTGGCCGTCGACGCTTGCATGGAGCTAACGATCTTGGCTAAACCAATGCATGAATGCGCAGCAGTTGTTCTCGAGAGGCTGGCGGCATGGGCTGCACATTGGCAGGGATTGTTCTCGCATTGGGAACCGATGGCGTGGGTTCTGAAATTGGGTGCGTCATCGTTGACTCGGAGGTGATTTAAGGGTGTCTATCTTATCAATGCCTGGATGGGGTTGATTCAATTGCCATCCAGATATTCTTTCCAGGTTGCTCGTACAATTTGAACTTGTCTCTCGATGGACCGGAGCGAGCTGTTCAGCAGCACTTTGATTTCCGGATTGGTATAGCCAGCCAGTCTCAGGATGGCGACTTCGCGCAGTTCGTCACTGAGTTGCTCAAACATTTCCGTAACAATCAAATCGCATTCCGCGGTGGCAATGCCCTCGAGTTTATCTCGGGGGATACTTACCCTAGCTCTAGAACCGACTTTAGAATTCAGTCGTAACGGTAAGTCCATTCTGTCTGCAGATGGCGTCGATCTTAAGCTGGGCCGCGAAACACTTTCGCTAGCGTTCCCTAGTAGCGGAATGCGTCAAGCATTTCGTTGGCGTCCAGCATTCACGAAAGCTTTGACAGCTTCCGCTACGATTTAAATCGGCCCGCCTTAAGA
>JANPNA010000199.1:0-3145 GCA_031427235.1 Pirellula sp. | reverse complement strand
CTTAAGGCGGGCCGATTTAAATCGTAGCGGAAGCTGTCAAAGCTTTCGTGAATGCTGGACGCCAACGAAATGCTTGACGCATTCCGCTACTAGGGAACGCTAGCGAAAGTGTTTCGCGGCCCAGCTTAAGATCGACGCCGGATTTTGACTTCTGAATTTGAAAGCATTCATCATCCAATCGGCTGTATAGAATTCCGTAAAACAGTCGAAACATTGGAATTGATTGATGATCCTTGTATTTTTGGATCACTTTTCGATATAACGTTAAAGTTTGACTCATCCGTATAACTGGAGTTTGTCCCGGTTGAAAATACAGGCCTGCGATAGCGATCGGATGAATATCGCAGGATCCTCCCTACTTCATCGTGGGATTTGGGATGATGATGGTTGTTTTTGTGCTTTGGCGCAGCGCGATCTTAAAGCTGGGATGAATCCCAGCACTCCAAAACTTAGGACCTCCACTATGGAACCAAACTCAAACCCCAAACCGAAATCTCGCAAACGCAAGTGGCTCAGAGTCGTAGGTGTTGTTGGAATAGGCTTTTTGGTTTTGATCCTCGCGCTACCGACCATGCTGGGTTCGCGTTGGATCTACCAACCACTTATCAATAGGCTTGCTCAGGACCAATTCCAACTCGATATCGAGTCGGTCCAACTTCGGTGGTTCAGTCCACTCGAATTCCGAGGCATTTCGATTAGCCAATCGGACGGTTTGCCAAAGGGTAATAATGGGAACCCACCCCTGGTTACCATCCATTCGATCCAATCCAATCGCGGATTGCTCGCCTATCTGCTCAACGCCCGGAACCTCGGCCGAGTAGAGATCAACGAACCGAAACTCGACATCGCGTTGCTAGAGGATGGTTCGAACCTAGAACGACTCGTCAAATCGATCGAAGGAAAGCCAAGCGATAACGCACCCAAGTCCAAGTCGCGGCCCAAGCTGGACTTCGATCTGGCCGTTCGCAACCTGAGTGTGCAAGTCATGCCCGTCGATGGCGGCAAAGCCCTGCAAGTCATCCCCCCAATGAACGCAGACATCTCGTACCGAGCCCTCAACGAAGATGCTCTGTTGATCGTTCAACCAATGCAAGTGCTGGATCAGGCGGAGCTCACACCGGAGCTGGTTCGCTTAGGAGTTGGACTGGCGGTCCCATTGCTCGCCAAATCCGCTTGGTTTGACGGTCGCATTTCATTGAAGACGAAGGAAATCCGAGTGCCACTGGCCAATCCTCTCGAAAGCAAGGGGGAGGCGACGTTGACGTTGCACCAAGTTCGAAGTGGACCGTCCGAACCGCTGATTGTAAATGCCTTAGATGCACTAGCCAATCTACGAGGCAAGGAACCGTCACACGAACTGGTCTTCGTCGATGGGTCGGAAGTGATCCTTCAAGTTGCCGACGGCCGTGTGTTTCATTCCGGGCTGGAAGCTGGCTTGCCGAAACTGGATCCAAGGCTTCAGATCGCAACCGAAGGGTACGTTGGCATCGGCGATCGATCCTTGGAATTGAGTGTGGAGATTCCGATACCGATTGAGCAACTTGCTCGCCGCGAAACAGTTCAGCAATTGGGAGTCCCACGCGTCAAACTACCAGTTGGTGGTACGCTGGACGATCCCGAAATCAAGTGGGGTGTCATGCGAGGAGAATCGGCGTTACTGCTGGCTGCGATCGCTGGAAAGCTTCAAACGGACGCGCCATTGACCAGTACGATTGTGGATGCAATCGGGGATGTCACCGAGGGAAAAGCAGACGAAGCCATTTCAACCGCAGTGGATTTCTTAAAGAACTTGCGTCAACGCAAGGCTCAGGAGAAAGCCAACAAGAGCGAGGATATTCTGCCAACGGAAGAATCCAAAGAGCCCGCACCCCGTAGACCTCTTCGCGATGCGCTAAAGAAGGTCTTTAAGTGAATGGGATTCTCTGTCGCCTTTTGCTCCCCAAAAGTGCGTTCACGAGGCGCACTTTCGCGGAGCGAAAGGCGACAATCAATCTACCGTCCGTTGAACTTGTAGTCTTTGTATTTTACGTCGAAATCCGCGTCCGTTAGCCCTACGTTGAAGTTGAGATTTTGGTAGGTGTATTCTTCGATGACATCTTTGTCGACATCGATTTTAGCGCCATGCTTGGGCCATGTGTAGGCAGCATAGCGAACCGGAATCTTCCACTCATCATCCATGAATATCTGTGCGAGATGAAAATCGTAGTGTGGCTGTTGTATGGCGTGCGTCACTTGGATGATCGAGCAATTGCGGCCACCCACTTTGGCACCAGGTACCAACTCGACAGTGCAAAAACCGTGACGCTTGTCCTTTTCGCCACGTTCGATGAGTTTCTCGACTAGGTTCTCGATACCGATGTCGGTAATTGGATATCGCTGTCCGGCCATTGCCAAGAAACTATTGGTTTCAAGCAGGTGGGTACCGAGAATCTTTTTCATGCCACCTTCGTGAGCATATAGCTTGCCTTGATTCTGGTTCTCGACGTAGAGAACTTCCCGTCCTTTGACGGAAGCTGGTTTTAAGAATGCGATGTATACGCTAAAGGGGACAACGATTCTGTTGTCTTGGACCTTTCGGTTGCGAACTTTGGCGAACATGAATTCATGCTCACCGACATCGTCGCCGATTCGTTCTCGTTTGACCAAAACAGCGGTATAGTCCTTAAGATCAGTTCGGATTTGCCCGAGGCTTTGATGCGCTAGCTGGATGGCTGGATCAAGCGGGTGGGGAGCGGCTGCTCCAGGAATCGAAGGTTCGACTTTGGAAACCCTGAACACGGGCTCCGTTAATCCGCTTCCCGCTTGCTGTTGTGCCGCTACGAAAGCAGTCGACAGCGAGGTGAAGGCAAGGGAGTACAAGGCAGTTCGAAACCAAGTCCGTCCAAATCGCTTCATCGAAAAAATACTCCGCTACATCCCAAGTTGCTCACGTCCTGCGGTCGCAATCGAATGCAACCGTGTTCTTTAATGTTTTCATCTATCGATCCACAGATTGAGGTTCAATGAAAATTTGTGGTAACGTCGTCACAATCCAACTTCAGCCAGAGTTCCGTAAGGGTGCTTCTCCAAGACTTTGCGTTTTGCTTGATAGCATTTGTAAGTAGAGGCTCTCGAATCGGTCGACCATCTGCTTTAAGTCAAAACG
>JANPNA010000198.1:0-10719 GCA_031427235.1 Pirellula sp. | reverse complement strand
CCTCGTCCGCCAAGGCGGTCGAGGCGGGAACGGAGTGCGGCGGTTAGCGTGCATACGTAGGACGCCAAAACAAGGTTGAGGGGAGGCAAGCTCCCACTCAACCTACGTGAATTGTTGGTGAAAATGCTTCACAGCGTTGCCAGAGGGAGGGTGACTTAGACTAGAACGCCGGACGAGCGAGCGAGGTTCGTGTAGGATGGTTTTCGTAGCGAAAAACCGAGAATGAGGAAATGGAAAAACCCGACCAACAACCCACGATTCGGCCAGCAGGGCTCAAGAGTCCGACGGTGATCAGTTTGCAGTTGGCCGGCTTGCTGGTATTCGTATGTCTATGGTTGCCTCTTTGTCGCGGATGCAGTGGAACCACCAAGATTCCAATCGAAACATTCACGGCAAGTTCGCTAACCGATGTCGGTGACTGGCTTTTCAATTTCATGTTGCTTGGATCGTACTGCAATGGTTTGATCGTGGCAGTTCTCATGAGTGTGACCGCTTGGTTTGCTAGTGAACGGCTTTGGAAGGTTTTCTTTCTTACGCAGTTGGTTCTAACTCTTTCCATAGGTGTCGCCTTGGTCGCATATTCCATGTGGCGCTGCACTGACTTTGAAAGCTTTTTGAAAACCGCCCTTAGTGCACTGCCGGCTTTGTTCGGTTTTTCGATTTGGGTTGGACTTGCGATTCAACGTAGAGCGTTGCAATCTGCATGGGCCAGGCTTCAGCACGCGTGGACAATTGCAGCTTTGTTTTTTGTGCATTTGCTCATGCTGTTTGAAGGTTCCGTTTTGTACGGTTATCGGCTCACGTTGATTGGCTCAGTCGGCATGTTGGTTGCGGTAGAGCTTGCCCGTCATCGGATGCAACATGATCTATGGGACGTTACGCAACGTGTCCTTCGACCACCGTTTTCTATTCGAGGTACCTTCATCTGGACTGCGTTCTTTTCAACGGTGTTCCGTTACTACAGAGCAATGGAACCGCTCTGCAATTGGATATTCAAATAAGCGTTCGTTGCTAATGCCTTTCGGGGGTTTGTTCGATAGAATAGGAATGGCTCAATGAACATCGAAACACGAATTCACAGAAGAAATCATTTCATCAATGAATATGTACCTTCGCAACTTAAAACGAATCGCGTGGCTTGGATTGATTATTATCGGAGGAGCGTCGATGGCATTAGCGGATGGCAATTGGCCTCAATGGCGTGGCCCAAACCGAGATGGCCATGCTGCTCCACAATCGCTTCTCAAGAAATGGCCAGCGAGCGGTCCTGAATTGTCCTGGAGTTTCGGCAATGCAGGAATCGGTTACTCCAGTGTTTCAGTGGAGGACAATCGCCTTTACACGCTGGGCAAGCGTGAAGAAGAGAATTTGCTGATCTGCCTCGACGCTAAGAGTGGGAAAGAGAATTGGGCAGCAAGCATGGGGCGAGGAGCTAGCCCCAAGGACTATTCGACGAGTTGGGGCGATGGTCCACGCAGTTCCCCGACAATCGACGGAGATTTTGTATACGCCTTAACCGACTTAGGGGAATTGGGGTGTTTTCGAAAAACCGATGGTGAATCGGTTTGGTCCGCGAATTTGGTTTCTGATTTCGGTGGCGGCGTTCCGAAGTGGGGATACAGCGAGTCGGTACTCATCGATGGCGATCGATTGATCGTGACTCCTGGCGGCAAGAATTTTCTCATCGGTTTAGACAAGAAGTCCGGCAAAAAAATCTGGGAGTCGGATTTTTCTGCCGGAGCACAATACGTTTCCGTGATCAAGCACACGTTCGGTGGCGTTCCAGTCTATCTGACGGCTTGCGAAGAAGGGCTAGTTGGAGTTCACTGCGATACCGGTAAGTTGCTATTCAAAAATGGCGCAACAGGCAATGGTACCGCAGTCATTCCGACACCGATCGTTTCGGGGGATATCGTCTACCATTCTTCGGGCTACAAAGCTGGAAACGTGGCGGTCAAAATCGCGGTCAGGGATGGTCAATTGGCTGCCGAACAGGTTTACCATGAATCCAAGGAGAGCATGGAAAATCATCACGGTGGGTACGTGCTCCATGATGGCGCGATCATTGGATTTACCAAAGCACTGCGCGGTGCTTGGATGGCGCAAGATCTAGCTACCGGCAAAGTCCTTTGGTCTAAGAAAATCGGCAAGACGCAGTCCGGCTCGATCGCTTTCGCGGACGGACTGGTGTACTGCTACGACGATCAAGAGGGGATCTGTTACCTAGCCAGCGCGACCCGCACTGGCTTCGAAGAGCATGGACACGTAAAACTTCCTGAGCAAACCTCGTCGGATAGGAAACAGGGCGCGATTTGGACACACCCGGTTATTGCAGGGCAAAAGCTCTACATCCGCGACCAAGAAAAAATCTTCGCGTTCGACATCGCCGCTGGCAAATAGATTAACTCGAGTCGCAAGCGATGGCTGCACGCCCAACGGGCCAGTTGTTTACCTACCCCCTTCGCCTTAAAGGTCGTCCAGCTAAGCCACCCTCCCTATGGAGATCGTCCTGTTTAGTCACCCTCCCGCTGGGAGGGTCGAGCGAAGCGAGGGGAGGGTGAAGTGACAACGGCAATCGCGCAATTCAGTTCACCCTCCCCGGCCGACCCTCCCCGAGGGAGCAACGCTGTGAAGCATTCTCGTCCGATCGGAGCTTGCCTCCTACGGACGCCGTTTTGGCGTATTACGTAGGACGCCAAAACAAGGTTGAGGGGTGGCAAGCTCCCGCTCAACCTAAGCGAATTGTTGGTGGAAATGCTTCACAGCGTTGCCGAGGGAGGGTGACTTACTTGGGAAACCCTTGCCAATAAGCTGGACGACCTCCCTAAGCGCCTGGCAACTTCCACTTGTCCCTCGGCTCTCGCGCTAAGTGCTTATTCGCTTCGGCGTCGTTTTTGAACTGCTCCGCAACAGGGTCCCAGGTTAGCTCGCGGCCAAGTCGATAGCCGATGTTGCCAAGATGACAGATGGCTGCCGAACGATGCCCGATCTCGGCTGTGCAAATGCAATTGGAGGCAGACCGAATCGCGTCTATCCAGTTTTGATGATGGTTGCTCGAGGCCATGACGCGTTGATCGCTTTCCAGGAGAGGTTCTTCGAGGATACTGCTTGGCCGTGTAGAAATCCCACTGCGACTTACCAAGAGTGTCCCCTTGGTCCCCTCGAAAACACAATCGGCCTTGATGCCCTCCTCAAACGTATTGTGAATCATCTCGATGCCGTTTTCGTAAATGAACTTCAATCCACTTTCAGCCGACAGGTCGGTGGGTGGAATGATTCTCGTTGGGCCGCTCGTATCCATCTTGAGCGCCCACTGCGCGATATCAAAATGGTGCGCGCCCATGTCCGCCAGGGCACCACCCGCGAACTCTTGGTATGACCGCCACAGTGGAAAATGATTATGGACACCCTGGGGGCATAAAATTTGGTTGTACCCTCGCATTGGAGCAGGACCGACCCACATGTCCCAATCTGTACCAGCGGGCGTCTCTTCGGTCGGCAAGTGGCATGGCTTTGCAGGTCCGCCAACACCAATCCGCACTCGCTTAACTTCGCCGATGCGACCGTTCCAAATGGTCTCAACTGCTTTTCGGAAATGGCCACCAAACTCGCTTCGCTGCTGGCTTCCGGTTTGAAAAATGACTTTTGCCTTCGCAACTTCTTGCACCAACGTGCGGCCTTCGGCAATGTTATGGGTTAATGGCTTTTCGCAGTAAATGTGCTTGCCCGCGCGAGCCGCTAGAATGCATGGAATCGCATGCCAATGGTCGGGCGTGCCGATCACAACAGCATCCAATCCTTTCAAAGCAAGTAACTCACGGAAGTCACCAAATTGGCGAATGCCGCGATACTCACCGCTCTTGGTCCGTTCCGCGTATCGCTGCGTGACCATCTCAACCGCTCTATCCAAGCGAGCTTGAACAACGTCGCAAACCGCGATGACTTCTACATTGGAGTTCCCCAGAAACTTTCCAAGATGGCCTAGGCTCTGCTTGCCAACGCCGATAAACCCAAGCGTGATTCTCTCGGAGGGTGACATAAAAAGGGGTGAAAGGGAATGGCCCGCCGAGGGCAAAAACATCGGCCCTGCTGTCAAGGCGGCTGTAGCGGCAAGAAAATCGCGACGATGGAACATGATCTGCACCCCGATTTGAAAAAGGACGTCGAAAGGTAGACGGATAATCGAAAGTATAATTAATTCTGACGATGACCATGAACGCGGACGGCTTCTTTGTCTAGAATCTGTGAAAGCAACAACTAGCCGCAAGGCGTTAGTCGCGGTTTTCGACGATTGTCAAGCACTTAGGGAACCGGGGCTAACGCCCAAACGGCTAATGACCAAACGGCTAATGACCGGTCTTGGCACACAACCCACCTTAACGAAACCCACCATCATGAAGACGCTTTTGCAATTTCTGGCATTCTCGCTCTTAACGACGCAAATCAGTTTGGTTTGGGCTCAAAAGGAGGCCCCCGCCGTCTCCAAGCTGGATCCTGCAATGGATGTCAACCAGAAAGCAGCAGCCGATCTGGATTGGCACAACGTTACCGAGTGGGGCGTCGAAGGGCGCATACTACCCGATCAGGAACGGCTCCGCTGGTTCGATCGGTTGCCGAGTTCAGCGCAGTCGTCCGTTACCCCCAGCGTGTGGAGCCTGAGTCGCGACAGCGCAGGAATGATGGTTCGATTCAAAACCGACGCAACTGCTCTGCATGTGCATTACAAAGTACTGAAAAGCAATCTCGGTATGCCGCATATGCCTGCCACCGGTGTTAGCGGTGTCGACCTGTATGCCCGTGACGCCGACGGCAAATGGAAATGGGTGCAGGTGACCAAGCCCGCAACACAAGAAGTCAAAGCCGAGATCATCAAGGGATTGGCTCCAGGTGAACGCGAGTACGCAGCTTACTTGCCCCTCTACAATGGTGTGGAATTCATGAGCATCGGAGTAAAAAAGGGGAGCAAATTTGAGGGGCTACCACCACGTGAAAAACCGGTAGTGTTTTACGGGACTAGTATTACGCATGGTGCGTGCGCCAGCCGCCCCGGCATGGTCCACACTGGCATTCTGGGCCGCCGGCTCGACATGCCAGTCGCCAATCTAGGCTTTTCTGGCAATGGACGAATGGACAAAGAAGTCGGCGAATATCTAGTTCAAATCGATGCAGCCGCTTACGTGATCGATTGCTTACCCAACATGGGTCCGGCGGATGTAACAGCCAAGTGCATTCCACTTGTAAAACAACTTCGCAACGCGAAACCAAATATCCCCATCGTATTGGTGGAAGACAGGCGGTTCACGAATGAGTGGATCCTGCCTGACAAGAAACAATTCCACAATGACAACCACGCTGCCCTTCGAGCGGCATTCGATCAACTGCAGAAAGAGGGCGTCAGTCAGCTATACTACATCCCAGGCGACAGTTTATACGGCGATGACACCGAAGGTGCCACAGATGCATCGCATGCGAACGACCTCGGCTTCATGCGTCAAGCAGATATATTCGAGCCCGTCCTTCGAAAAGCCTTAGCGGGCAAGTAGATGTCCATTTGGAGTGCGGAAATTCATTTCCGCTTTAAGATATTTTTGGCAAAAATCACTTGGAGCAGTCCAAATTTCCTTTTTTATAGGTGGTTAACAGTGAGTTCCTATTTACGTTTCGCTTCCCAATTGGGGGTTGCTTGTGCCGCTCTCTTAACTCATGGAATTCACGTCGGGCTTTGTGACGACGGCGTCACCGAAGCAGCCGACGGCAAAATAACGCTCGTGGCCGATGGGTATCAATTCACCGAAGGGCCTGCGGTCGACGCGCAAGGGAATGTGTTCTTTACCGATCAACCCAACGACCGCATTTTGAAAGTGGACTTGGATGGAAAAGTTACGGAGTTCTTGAAACCGGCCGGGCGAAGCAACGGAATGTTCTTTGCCCCAGATGGAAAACTGATCGCCTGTGCCGACGAAAAGAATGAGATGTGGGAAATCGCCACCGACAAATCGCATCGTGTCCTTTTCGGCACCTTTGAAGAGCGAAAGCTCAACGGCCCAAATGACGTTTGGATCGATTCCAATAGCTCGATGTACTTTACCGATCCTTATTACCAGCGCAAATGGTGGGAACACAAGACCAGGCCGCAGAACAAGCAAGCGGTTTATCGCGTCGATCGCGATGGCGCGAACGTGACGCTCATGGACGACTCGCTTGTTCAGCCCAACGGGATCGTTGGCGACTCGAAGCGACGACTGCTCTTCGTAGCGGACATCGGCGACTCCAAGACCTATCAATACACGATAGCCAAGGACGGTACTCTGGTTGACCGCAAGCTGTTTTGCTCAAGCGGGTCGGATGGTATGTCCATCGACGATCAGGGAAACTTGTACTTGACCGGCAAGAAGGGAGTCATGGTCTACAACAAGGATGGAAAAGAGATTCAAGTGATCTCCGTTCCTGAGAATTGGACAGCCAACGTTTGCATTGGCGGCAGGGATCGCAAGACCCTGTTTATCACCGCTTCGGATTCGCTTTACAGCGTTCGCCTTAAGTATGCGGGACTGAGTAATTGAGTAGTGCTGCAACCGAAAAATGCCCTATCACCATCGGGCGGTGAAATGCCCCCGAGTTTTACTCGGGGGATGTTTACCATCCTTCTAGAGGTAGATAGATGGTCAAAAACCCTGGCGTGAAGCCAGTGGCATGAAGAAAAGCTCCGAAAGGCAAACCATTCGTGCGTGACGTAACAATCCCAGGTTGCGGCACTAGAAGGCCATTGTGTTGGCACGATCACACCTTTGAGAAACGTGCCCGATAGACCGGCAATCCATTGCGTCGGGTGCGCCGTTCAAAGTGGGTGAGGTAGTCCATGTCGTGTGCGGCCGGAGGTTCGCTAACGAAAAACGGGCCTTTGAGCTTAGTCACTTGATCGATCAGTTCTAGCGTCGATTCGTAGTAGTCCAGTACATCGGTCCAGAAATGAAGCGATCCAGACTGCTTGAGGGTCCGTTCAATGTTGCAAAGTGTTTTCTCGTTGAGCACGCGTCGCTTTTTGTGTTTCGACTTCCACCAAGGGTCTGGGAAGTACACATGGATTGCATCCAACGTACGGTCTGCTACATCTTGGTCTAGAACCGCCACCGCATCGCAGGCGAAGAACTTTGCATTCAGAATACCGGTCTTTTCGACACGGGCTTGGCATTCCAGTGCGTACTTCGCGGCCAGCTCCAATCCGACAAAGTGATGGCTTGGCGCTCGTTTGGCAGCGTTGGTTAGGAAAAGCCCCTTTCCGGAACCAATTTCGAGTTCCATCGGCTTTTCTGTTTGTACCCAGTTTGAAAAGACTGCGTGATCCTCTTCGCGAAAGTACCGACCTCGCATGAAGTGCTGCTGCGGCTCCGATTCTTCGTCCGATTCTTCGTCCGTTGCGTCTTCGGCTCCTTCTCTCTCTGCTTCCCACGTGGGTTGATTTGCGGTTAACGGTCGATTTTCAGGCAATGACACTGCCGCCACCGTGCTTTCCTCGCTAAGAGCTGGGTTTTTAGGCTGAGAGACGTGTGGGTCGTGTTGCATACCAAATTCATTGGGTTATAACCGATTGGTTGTGTGATTTCCAAAATCCAAGGATAAGCAAATTCCGCGACACCGATAGGCTACAGGGGGAGTGAACTGGTTGAATTCCCCACTCGAGCATTGGTCCAACCCTGAGCTTCACCAGTTCCTACTTGAAAAAAGGTCTCCCGCGATGACTGTCGACCCAACCCAACTGTCCGAACAAACGCCTGCGACTTCACCCAGCGAGCCGAGCCGGCGGACATTTCTAAAAGCAACTGCGGCAACCTCTGCGATCGCCAGCACGGCTAGCTTTCTCAACCGAAGTGTTCATGCAGCCGGCAGCGACATCATCAAAGTCGGGTTGGTGGGTTGCGGTGGCCGCGGAATGGGGGCCGCCAAAGACAATATGTCAGCCGACGCAGGTTGCCGTTTGACCGCCATCGCAGAAGTGTTTTACGATCGAATGGAAGCTGGGAAGGAACAATTAAAAAAGTCTCTCGGTAGCCAATACGAGGTTCCAGAAGAGCAGTGTTTCTCGGGATGGGAAGCGCTCGACAAAATACTGCAGACGGACATCGATGTCGTTTTGCTAGCGACACCGCCGGGCTTTCGGCCAGCACAGATGGAGGCGGCAATAAAAGCGGGTAAGCACGTGTTTTGCGAGAAACCAGTTGCGGTTGACCCGTCCGGAGTGCGACGCGTTATGGCCGCATCCGCCCTGGCCGAATCCAAGGGGCTTTGTGTCGTATCCGGGCTGTGTTGGCGCTATGACTATGGGGTGAAAGCGACCATTGAAAAGATCCAGTCCGGTGCGATCGGCGACATCATTTCGATCCAAGAGAACTATTTAACAGGCACACTTTGGATTCGGACACCCAAACCCGAATGGACCCCCATGCACAACCAAGTTTTGAATTGGTTGTACTATACCTGGTTGAGCGGCGATCATTACGTCGAGCAGTTCATTCACTCATTGGACAAAGCCATGTGGCTTCACAACGATGTCCCACCAGTCCTTTGCTACGGCATGGGCGGACGCCAGGTGCGGACACAACCTGAGTACGGTGAGATTTACGATCATTTCTCTGTTGTGTATGAATGGGCAGATGGAACCCGATGCTTTGCCTCCACTCGACAAATGGCTGGATGCTTCAGTCAGACCGAGGATTTTATCTACGGAACCAAGGGTACTGCACGTGTTCTGGCCAACGAGATCAAGGGTGAAACGAATTGGAAATTCGACGGCAAGAAACCGAGCATGTATCAACTCGAACACGTCGCTCTCATGAAAGCCATTCGGGAAGGCAAGCCGATCAATAATGGCGACTACATGTGCAAGAGCACCCTCATGGCCATCATGGGGCGCGAAGCGGCTTATTCAGGCCAGATCATCAAATGGGACGATGTATTGGCAAGCGAATTAAAGCTCGGGCCGGACAGACCGGATTGGGGCCCAGCACCTGAAGTCGATATCCGAATGCCTGGGAAATACAAGTTCATAGACGCATGAGATTCGATACCGAGTCCACCATCTGCGCCATCGCAACTGGCGCGGAGGGTGCATTCCGCGGTGCGATTCGAGTCACAGGTCCCGATTCGGTTGCCGTGGTTGCAAGAGTCTGCGGTCACGATTCCAGTCAACCCTGGCTCATGACGCGAGCTACGCGATTGCAGCAGACGATCCAATTGCCAACGCTTGGTTCAATCGATGTGGATGTTTTTGTTTGGCCAGATGGCCGGAGTTATACTGGCCAGCCGTCGGTCGAATTGCATTGCTTGGGTAACTCCATCATTCTGCAATCGATACAGACCCGCCTGATTGAACAGGGTGCGTTCCTCGCACAGCCAGGCGAGTTTACGTTACGGGCGTTTTTGGCCGGACGCCTGGATCTCACTCAATGCGAGGCCGTGCTGGGAGTCATCCATGCCGCCAACGATCGAAGTCTCGACGTAGCCCTGTCGCAACTTGCTGGCGGACTTTCCGAGCCACTTAGTCGATTGCGAACGTCGTTGGTTCATTTGCTCGCTGATATCGAAGCTGGGTTGGATTTTGTCGAGGAGGACATTTCATTCATCAGCCAGTCGCAAATCATCATTCGACTCGAGGATGCCATCGGCATAGTGAATGACTTACTCGCTCAGATGGAAGCCCGTGCTGCACAGACGGTTCAACTGCAGGTCGCCATTGTGGGACCTCCGAACGCTGGCAAGAGCTCTCTGATCAACGCGATGGCCAAACGACATATTTCGATCGTCAGCCCAGAGCCAGGTACGACTCGTGATTATGTTCGATTGCGTTTGGACCTGGACGATGCCATTGTTGACATTTTGGATACAGCGGGACTGGAAGAGGCGGACGGCGAAACGCCGCGAGCCCTGGCACAGGGTATTACCAGTCAGCAAATCGACAACGCGGACCTCGTTTTGTACTGTTTGTCCGTCGCGGATTTGCATTCCAAGGAATGGCAGGGGGAACAGGGCCATGCCTCAACTTGGCTGGTTCACACCAAGTGCGATCTCGAAGCCTGTGGTCGCAAGCAGACACGAAAATACGACCGCGAGTTTTCGATCAGTACGTTGCACAGTTCAAGCGTAGACCGTATTTCGAATGCACTGCGAGAGTGGGCAGCAACAAAAATGGAGACGGCCAATCAGGTCGTTCCTCTTACGGCGGCTCGATGCAAGGCTTCGCTTAGCAACGCGGTTCAAGCACTGTCGCATGCTAAAGAAGCAGCGACGTTTCAGCGAGGAGACGAGGTGATTGCCAGCGAGATACGACTATCGCTAGAGGAAATTGGATTGGTCGCAGGCACCGTTTATACGGACGACATTCTCGACGCGCTCTTCAGCCGTTTTTGCATTGGCAAATAGTTGGTTCGATGGATTCCTTTTTCGTTTAACCCCGAGCCGGGGCGTCGGACGCCCAGCATTGAAAGCAACAGGAACGAAGGACTCTAGCTTGCATCGGCCGGTGAAATGCCCCCGAGTTTTACTCGGGGGATGGTTACCATAGCTCTAGATAGATGGTCAGGCGTCGATCTTAAGGCGGGCCGATTTAAATCGTAGCGGAAGCTGTCAAAGCTTTCGTGAATGCTGGACGTCAACGAAATGCTTGACGCATTCCGCTACTAGGGAACGCTAGCGAAAGTGTTTCGCGGCCCAGCTTAAGATCGA
>JANPNA010000197.1:0-11017 GCA_031427235.1 Pirellula sp. | reverse complement strand
TCTTGTCTTTGAGCATCCGTAACGCCGAATTTTGATGCAATGATGTCTTCGACTTCCTTAGGACGACCCGAACCGCCAAGTTCTCGTAACGCATCTAGGAGGGGGCCCATCCACTTGATGAACTGAGCCTGCTTACTTTTTTTTTCTTTGGCCATTACGCACATTCTTGGACGATAGTCTGACAACCGTAATCCGCTACATCCGACGCAGCTGTTCAAAATCGAATTGAGTATTCTACCTGAATCGAGAACACCCTTGGGAGATTACCGAGTTACTATCGATGCGACGATTCCAGTCTCATTTAGCACGCTGGGATTGGGAGCCCAATGGGATCTTGAACGATCGTGATTGGCTAGAGAGCCATGGAGCCAGGCAAGTCGTCTACATGGATCGTGCCACGGCCAAACAAGTTAGCTGCGAAGCCTTGGGATTTTGCCAAGTCGTTTCCAATGGGCCTGGTTCCCAGGATTGGCGGGACGAACAAGCCTGCGAATGCCCCCGAGTTCAACTCGGGGGATGGTTACCTTCGCTCTAGAAGAGAAGGTCAGAACCCCTGGCGTGAAGCCAGGGGCATGTGGAAATGCCGTGGGAACGCTTTTCTGAACGATTATAGCCCGACGGGCTTTCACTTTTAGCCTATTGGCCCAGGGCAGCTCGCAGCGCCGCCCTGGGTATGCATCAAACACGACGCCAAATGCCCTGAAGGGTACCGTGAGCAAACTGCCGGGCCGTTGGTTCAATGAGCGGAATGAAGCTGGCCTCCGGTAACGAATCGTGAAAACATAAGGGCGATCGCAGCGAAGTTGCTTTGAAACGAGCTTTTTACCCGCTTCCTTTTCGTGCTTCTGGTACCCTTACTCTGGAGTCGACTCAATCCGATGTCTGCTCCATGGATGTTTGCTGGGCTCCTGCATCTTACGTACAAGCCCTGGAACAATACCAGAACCATGAACACAATCAGCATGTCGACCGACTCTGCACTAACTCCCAACTACGTATTATTGCATGGGAAAACGCGATTGGCGCCAACGGTCTTGCCATTGCGGACCGGCAAAAACTGCTCCGCCCTCTACGGTTTTTCCGACAAAGCACCCTATGACTTGTTTCGCAGCAATAGCGAAATGGCGTTAACCCCCTTCCCGCTGGTAAAGGTCTATCTTCGAACGCTCATCGAAGCAGGTACCGAAACGCTGCATCTCGTCATCATGGATGCAACCAGCCCAAGCGACGTATCCGTTCGTGCAGCCAGCATGGAATCCGTGTTGAAAGCTCAATTAGCACAAACCGCTATCGTTCTGGCCGAATACTCGCTTACCTTGGATAAAGAAGCCAACGGCTATCGAGTCGACGAGTCTTCGTAATCGCCTTCACTCGGTTTGCTCGATGACCAATAGCTGGTCGACCATTGGTTGAGCGACGATCTGCTGCTTGCCATTTGGCCAAGTAATCACGATTCGATCGATGGCATCCGAAGCACCCAGACCAAACGTTACCGGCAATTCCACTTGCGATAGGTAACTGCGTGTTGGACTTACTCGTCTGAACTGGGTCACGTCACCAATGCGAACTTCGACGAGGGAACCGATGGCATCGCGATTGGATGCTTTGCCTAACAGTTTCACGCGCAGCCAATGATGGTTGAGTTTCTGATCGTTGCGAAGCAAACGAGGCTTCTGTCCGCAGCCGAGTATCAACAAATCCAAATCGCCATCGCCGTCAATGTCGGCGTAGGACGAACCTCGACCGACCATCGGCTTTTGAAACCCACTTCCAGTTTCCTGCTCACGGCACTTAATGAATTCGGTGTTGTATTGTGCTCCCGCGTTCCAAAAAAGTTGAGGCGACTGCTCGTAGTGCTGGCTCGCCTGGACTTTGGCTATGTCCTCCTCCAGGTGGCCGTTGGTTTGAAAGAGATCGAGTCTGCCATCCAAATCGAAGTCGAGGAACAACACGCCGAAAGTCAGTTCCAAGCGTGTAGCTGGCCCGAATCCGTTGGCGACAGCCGCATCGTAAAACTGAAGATTCCTGGATCGGGAGACGTACAATGCAGACATCTCATTTGCAAAATTGCCGATCGCTACCCCAATCGACGCGTCATTTCGAAAAGCCGCCGTATCAATTCCCATCGCGCCGCGAGCCGCTCCAGCCGAATCGAACGCCACACCTGCCATCGCCCCGATCTCTTCAAACTTGCCATTCCCCAAGTTGTGAAAGAGAAAGTTCTGGACCGTATCATTGGCAATTACGCAATCCAGTTTTCCGTCCCCGTCGAAATCTTCGAAGGCTAAGCCCAGTGATTTGCCCATTGGAACGGAGGTGGCAGGGTTGATGACATGAAATCCGGCTTCCGCGGAAACATCGGAAAATTTCCCATCGCCATCGTTTCGAAACAACGAAGGAAACGTACCCGCAAACGGTTGTGGTCGCCCATAAGCTCGCTCGGTACCTCCCAGCAACCGAAACTCTTGCGCCAAATCGAAGTCCCGTGTCCACTCCACGTAATGACAAACCAGTAGATCGAGATCGCCGTCCTGGTCGCAATCGAACCAGCCGCTCGAGGTGCTCCAAGCGTTCTCATCACCGCCGACACCAGCTCGCTCGGTAACGTCAACGAACTTGCCACCTTCATTGTGAAACAGCCTGTCCTTGCCCAAACAAGAGATAAACAAATCTACTTTGCCATCGTTGTCAAAGTCTCCACATGCCGCCCCCATGCCGTACAGAGTCACATCGAGACCAACCGCCTTGGTGACATCGGTAAAGCCCCCTCGACCGTCGTTGGCAAAGAGCGCCAGCGTACTGGCAGGCTTGGAAGCATCTCGTTTGCCTGGCCAATCGCATGAGTTGACTAACACTATGTCCTGGTCGCCATCCGAATCAAAGTCGAGGAAAGCGCAACCGCTCCCCATCGTTTCCGGTAGCAGCTTCTCACCGGTCGCACCACTGGAATGAACGAAGTTCAGCCCGGCTGTGTCGGTGATATCGGTCCATGTTATTGTTGGGACAATTACCTTTGGCAATTCTCGAGCTTCGGGCAATGAAACAGGATCCACAACCGCAATTTCGCTTTTCTGTTTTCTAGTCAATACAAAGTAAGAGACGCTTGCAATCAAGCCAATCAAGACAATAACGATAGCCGAACCCATGAACGCGCGACCAATGACAGAATCGTCTTCGTCACGTTCGTCCGCATTTTCGCCAATACTCATCGAAAACTCACTCTAGTGCTGCATGTAGTGGATAAATGACTAACGGTTCAGCGGCACTGTTGGCGGCAGGGTACTTTTCACGTCCCAACCGCACGGCAAGACCTTGAGCGTTGTCATCCGGTTTGTATCTAAGATGAAGTGACTTGTGTTTCTTTTCCAATTCACTTTCACCTAACATGCCGTAAATCAAGCCCAAGTTGTAGTGAGCATTGGCGCTTTCCGAGTCGATGGCTACCGCTCTCAGGAATTGTTTTTCCGCCTGCCTGAGCAATGCATCTCGTTCTTTGGTTTGCGAATCGAGTCGCATCTGTTCGGCACGGTCAAACAGGGTCCGACCCAGGGTAGTTAGCACTTCGATATCGCGACTGAAATCGAAACCTCTCGATTTGCGTTCCTCGGTGGTTTGGTCCACGATGCTTCGAAAATTAGCTTCTGCCTCGACGAGCCTGCCCTGTTCGCGATTGACTAAACCGCTGAACCACGCCATCGTCCACTCGGGAGCGACTGGATCGGTAGCTTTGGCTGCTCGCTGAACCGCGTCGACCGCTTCATCGATTCGACCTTCACGCAGATACACGCGAGCCAGGTTCACAGGACCGTCGAATCGATTCATTTTCTCTACCATTTGAAAGGCTTGTTCCGCCTGTTTTAATTCCGATTTCCCCTCGAGAAAAAGTCCGATCCCGTAGTCGTTCCAGCGTTGCCAAGCTGGGATTTTGGAGTCCGGGTTCTTTGGTTCGTCCGCCAAACCTTCGATTGGAAACACGACCGTATCCGACGCCAGTGTCAGAATCGGAAGCGTATTCCGATACACTTCTGGCCCACTAGCAACCGTGTCCGAAATCAACTTCACGTTGTTTGATTCGCTGGTCGCAATAGGGTTGTCGTTCGGTTGTTGCCGCTTATGAACGATCTCCATATACTCGTAGTCGAACTTGCGGTATTGCAGTTTGACCGACGCTGTGATCGGCTGACTTAGATCTTCGGGGACGCGGAACGAATAGTGAGCAACCTGCCCGGACCCTGGGGGAATCTGATGATTGTAGAGCGGTGTAAAGATATCTTGCGGATTGCGACGGTTGATACGGTTACCATTTCTGTCTAACATGAAAACGTTCAAAAAGTGGGACCGGGGATCCACTTCGCCCTTGGCATCCATCCCACCGCTCTGACCGATGAGCCGCTCCCCGCTCTTCAAGGTGACTTCGAGCCAAACTTCATTGGAGTCGACTGTGCCTTGTGTGAATTCATGGCCGACCTTCAGTGTTCGGACAATCGACTCGAGTAGGTATTTCGATCCAGGCTTTAATCGAGGAACATCAGGCCGAATTGGACCAAGAAGTTTGCCATCAACGCTCGCATCTTCCTTCACTGCGAAGATGTCTACGCGCATCGTCCCTTCCATGAACTTTTTGTGTTTGTCTTCCACTTCGGTCAAGTAACCGCGAAGGGCTGGCAAGCCGGTATTGCCCGCGGCAAAAGTGTGATCGTGGATCGAAAATTTGCTGTTCGAGCCAGCAAATTGCTTGGCGCCGAAGTCCATCGACTCCTCCAACGGCATATGGCAGCCTGCGCACGCTTTTTGCGATTTTTCTGGATAGTAAAAGCTTCGAGCGCCGTGTCCCGAGACTCCGCTAAGCAGCCACGAGTCGTAGTGATTCTGCCCTCGCAAAAAGTCCTTGTACTGATTCAACGCGAACGGCAGATGTACTTTATGGCAGGTCGAACAGAATTCAGAGGTCTTATGGAAATCCTTTAAGAAAGTCTTTTTGTGAAAGGCTGGCTTGGCCTTGATGAGTTGTTCGTTGACCCACTGTAGCATTGGATTCTCACTAAATGCAAAGGGGTAGTGGAGTGGTTCTTCGATCGTGAAGTCTGCGTTGCCTCGCGTCGAGTTGACGTTCGTCACTGCGTGACAAACCGTGCATGTAATCCCAGCTTGTGATGTCGGATGGTTGACGTCGTCGAACTTCGGATCGTCGAAGGCTCCGCTGAAGAAAGGAACCGGATCATGGCACCCAGCACACCACCGAGAAGCCTTAACATGGCCATCTCGCTTAAGAGAAACTTCACGGGTCTCACGCACGCTGGCTAAATAAGCTGGATTGTTAAACGAACTAAAGCGGTGCGCGCTGTGGTTCCAACTCTTGTATGCGTCCGGATGGCACTTCAAGCAATATTCGTCATTATCGAGATTCTTGGCGGAAATAAAAGCCCCGTTCGCGGTTCGTGCGAGCGAGGGTTCAAAATATTTCACTCCATCCACAGAACCAATCTTGTTCCACTCGCGAGGGTCCTGAGTGTGCATGGAAACCATGATGGCCACCGAAGCAACTGCAATTGCACCGTAAGCAACTCCCAACCTCCATTTGATCTTCTGCCCCACTAGACGGTGTAGCCAGTAAAGCCAAATCGTGGCCACAGGACAGATAACGTGAATCCAGTAGACCACCGCTCGAGTCGAGGGGTGTTTGAGATCAAATACACCGCCGATACGAACCAGTAGTAGACCTGTCCCCAGAACCACGAGACTGACGGCAAAAAGAGCGTAACCGACTCGAATCGCCCGCTTGTTCTTCCGCTTGCGAGCGGTCAGCATGTGGATCAAACCAAATATGACGAACGGCACTAAGAAAATTAGTCCCAGAACAAGATGCCCCAAAAACATGGCCATGTAAAACTGGTTTTGGTAAACCTCATCACGTTGCCATTCCAGGAACGTGATGGTGGCCAAATACAAGGAATTGGCACCCAGCAAGGACAGCAATGCAAAGACAACAAAAAGCAGTTTTTTGAGCCGTTTCCCGATCGGCGGCGTGTAGCCTTTTCTTGGTGAATTCGACATGGTTGATTATTTCAATTCAGATTGAATGGTCTTCTCGCCTATTAATGGCAAAGAATAGATCATTTTTTGGTGCGGATCAGCAATGAGCAATCTTTCGCCCTGCTTTGCCAGACCAACCGGATTTTTAAGCGGTTCGCCACTGAAAAACTTTTCCGGTTTCCCATTTTCCGGAATTCTCCAAACCGATTTTGCGTATCCGTCCGTTACGTAGCTGTCACCATTGGAATCAACAACGATCTGGTGAGCGAATTGAAACAACGGTTCGGTGACGATGACTTCCTTGGTTTTGTCCGTCGCGAAACGAACCAAAGGTTCCTTGGAATGAGACACGACCCAAACTCGATCCTGGGCATCGACTGCAATTCCTCGCGGTGCTGGCACCTTCACCCATTCGGTGGCGGCTCCACCGGTTGAGGGAACTTGGAAAATGCAGTGAAGCTCCAGGTCGGAAACCAAGAGATTGCCCTTAGAATCGATTGCGATAGCGGTTGGAATCCCAATACCACCAGCGGTTATTGGCACGGGATTTTCGGGAGTATCAAATCGATAGACCTCGCGGGTCGCCGAATCGCCAGCGAGCAATTTTCCATTCATGTCCATGGCCAAGCAGCGTACGGCATTCAGGGGTGTTCGAAACTTTTTGGAACCTTGGAAGTATATGGATGCCTTACCGTCCTGGATTTTCCAAATTCCCGGTAGATTCCGATCAGCGACGTAGATCGTTTTGTCTGGTCCAGCAACGACAGCCAACGGGTATTCCATCTCTTGAGAGAAGCACCGTTGTGAAGCCAATGGTAGCAAACAACCAAGCAACGCAATGAATACCAAGGTTCGAATGTGTTTCAATTGTGTTTTCCTGCGTTTGTAGTGTGGCACGGCAGTCCCCGCCGTGATTTGTGTAGAGTGGCACGGCGGTCCCCGCCGTGATTTGTGTGATGAATCGGCGGGTACCATCGAGCCACGCTTGTGCTTTGCAACAGCTTAATTTTAGGGTAGTGGATCTTGTTAAAGATCCGGCAGGATTCGGATCTTTAACAAGATCCGCTACCGCCAACCCTATTTCTTAGTTGTAACAAAGCACTATTTCTCTCTAACCTGGTTCCAAAACAAACCAGGCGACTGTGAGCGTGTTTGAAACCGCTTCAAATACTCAATGTGTTTTGATTCCGAGGGAAAGGATTCCTCCGGTTCATAAGGATACTTGGTCATGGCTCGAAACGGGAGTGGTTCGACCGATTGACCGTGGATCGTGTTCAAATCTGCGTCTTTATCCCAACCAACATTATAGATGATAAAATCTCGTTTCCAGCCATTTGGCAGAGTTGGTGCCTCGGAAGAAAACTCGACCGTCATTTCGTCTCCGGCTCCCAATACCACTTGCAAGTCATCTGCGTCAGCGATCAGCTCCTTGACGTCACCAAAACGGGTGAAATTTCCCGACATGGGCGGCCAGATGGATTCCGTAGTCACTTTTTCGTAAGCAAACTGCTTTGGAGCGTTCCCCGGTTGTGCGATCAGCTCCGAGAAACCTCGAAAGTGCAAATCCGCCTTCAGTAAATCGTGTTGGGTCAATCGATAGTCGGCAGTTTCCGTTTCTTGTCGGCTCGTTGTTCCGTGCCCGGCTGTCCAAAAGACTTCATCCCAGCACAACTCCATGTTGGTTACGATGCGAACTCGATGATCGTTCGATATAAACTTTCCAGAAAGATCGATTGCAATCGTCTTGGTCTTTCCACCCGGGAACCCAGCATAAGGAATCACCTCCACCCATTTCCCGTCCTCGTTCGGAACTTGAACGGATGGTGGGCTAAGTCGAGGGCGAAGCGGGTTTTCAGTCATTGCCAAATTCAGAGAAGTGCAGGTGGGAAAAACCCAGCCAGTCAAAAAGAGCATCACTTCTTCTGCGTTTTTCGAGTCGCCGTTCAAATCGATCTCTATCCAATGTTGCTCGACTAGCCCCTGGTTGAAACCTTCGTTCCAGCATCGCGTGAATCGCTGGTCTCGATTCGCAGTCAATTCGGAAAGATCGTTTCCGCGCTGGTCGATAACGGATCGAGGCTGCAAGCGATTGCGAACGGCGTGCACACGAAACTTGGCCAAATCAGGCGGACCGACCTTTTCATTCGTAAAAATTTCGATCTCGGCTGGATGGTCGACGGCTAGCAGTTGAACGGCATCGAAATAAGCTGCTTCCCAAAGTTCTTCGGTGATCTGAAGAACGTATCGCCCGTCGCGCGGTTTGAGTTGATCGCCATCGATTTTTAAGTATTCCCATTCGCGGGTCGGAGCCGAAACGCCTTGAGCAAATTGAAGCCCAATCGGAGCGGCCCAAAGGCAGTCCGTGCAAAACTCAAATCGTTCGCCATTCCAAGCGTAAAGCAAAGGACAGGACCCACCTAAGTTCTGTTGGTCAAATACCGTCGAACGGTTGCTAACACGAAGCACGTTGTTGGGGATCCCGTTGGTCCAAAGCACACGCATGATGTCTGCACCGGTTTGTTTGCCGAGCCCAAATTTGGTCTGCGTTCCGCGAACGATGCGAGCTTGGTACTGCCCGCCCGATTTGAGTTCAATCAGACTGCCAACGCCATGCATATTGCATCGCTCGCGCGGCCGCTGCTTTCCGTCTTCATCGGCTCTAATAACGACCTCAAGATGCTGATTTGCGTTCCCACCTTGGTTTTCAATGAGACGCACCCCTCCGTCCATGGAAAGGCAAGCCAGATCTTCGTCTCCGTCACGATCGAAGTCGATTGTTACGACCTGCGAAGTCTTATCGAAAAAACGAAGCGATGGTTTGTCCAGCAGGAGCTTGCCATCCTGTCCACCGCGAAAAATCTCTAATCCGGTGTCTCCCCAGGCAATGCAATCCTCGAAACCGTCCAAGTCCAGATCGTTGGCGAAGAGTCCAATCATCGGTGTCGACGACAATGTGGTCACTTGATCCAGCACCCAGCTATGCCTGCCCAGTGATTTCATGGTTGCCAACTTCGTCCCTTGCTTGCCGCACATGACGATATCCCAACATGCATCACTATTTGCATCGATGGCTTCGATCGCGCAACACGAACCTATTGTGTTGGACTTCCAATCAATGCTGGAAGGATGGTATCGTCCATGCAGGTTGTTAGAAAGAAAAAGGGGGCGAACCAAGTCCTCGGAGGCTAGCATAAAGTCGTTGAGCACATTGCGATCGAGATCCATTGCCAAAATCGAATCTACCTTTTTCGCCCCAGGCGGAATGTCGGAAAAAGGGGTGAAATCGGCAAAGGTCCAATCACCTCGGTTGGACCAAAGAGAGATTCCGCTGTCCGAAGACACGATCAAGTCGATATCCGAATCGTGGTCGAAGTCGATTGCGGCAACCGTCCTAATACCTCGCAAAGCAACGAAGGAATCCGATTGCGGCATCTCCGTCAAGGATCTATCAGCCGTCGAAGCATCAAGATCATTGCGATAGAGTCGGATTCCCTCTTCCCCGTATACGACCACATCGACATCCGTATCTAAAAACTTCGCTAAGAGCGGATTGGTTGGCTTTGAGACAGCAGCCTCGGGCGGTGTTGTGGTTGGAAGTGCGGAGGGTGGTAACGCGTCCTTTCTTACTTGGTAGTCGTGATCCAAATCGACTAGCACGATACCTTTGCAGGTCACGTCCGAAAGGGCCGTCATCAGCCTTTTCGAGGACTTTTGCCCATCGGTTTTCCAAATTTCGATTTGTTTGCCCGATGCGCAAACTAGATCGTTATGGCCGTCCAAGTCCATATCCTCGGCTGCAATGGCAGTGACCTCTTTGGAGGCGAAAGCGAGGAGGTCTTTGAGTACGAGTCCCCATTTCGAAGAACCGATTCGACTCCGAGCCGGTTTTCGCTTTTGCACTGGATCGCTAAAGTTAAGTTGTACGAACTCAAGTTCGTGCGGATTCAACTGGTGCAGATCTTTTTGATAGGCTAGTTCCGCAAGCATTACATTGCGAAGGAAGGCCATCTGAGTTTGTGCGATTTTCCAGTCTCCTTTTTCCACCGCCACGGATCCAGCATCCAATAGCGAAGGGATGCGACTGGTAGTCCTTGAAATCAGTGGTCGGAACAACTCGCGACATCGTTCGGCCTCGGTCTTGAAACCTATGTCTTTGGATTTGACGAGTGAATCCAGCAATGCAACGGCAAGCACAAGGTTACTGGGAGACAATTTTGCTGCTGCCCGGATGGAAGCCTGCATTTCCTCCGCATATTCTGGTTTGGCATCCATTTGCAGGAGTTGAAAAAGCTGGTAATGGGTATCCGCAGTTGCTTTGGGTCTGCGACATGCGATACGAAGGCTTTCGATCGCTTGATCACGGTCGTTCTTGATTTGATGCAATCGGCTGACAAAATCGTCAGCGTCAGGCTCATCGGGTGCGAGACTCTTGAGAGCCTTGGCTGCTGATTCGAATTCTTTCTGAAGCAAATCAAATTCGGCCGCCGATTCCGCAGCATCGGTTTTTTTCAATCGTAGGAGAAGAGTGAGGCAAAGGTTCTGGGCGCCGAGACGTTCCGCAGGAAGTTCCTGGGTGATCTTCCGAAAGCCAGCAGTTGCTTCGATGAGCATTTTCCCCTCTTTGTCGTTTTCAGCCCCGTTTTCAAGTAGGGCAAGGCAACGGTTTTTGAGTGCTTCTCGCTCGTTCCAGGTCTTATCGGTATTGGAAAAGCAGCCGAGGAAGCTTATGAGAATAAGGAGCAGAAATAGTAGGCCAAGCGAAAAAAGGAAGGAATTCCGTGGTTGGCATGGAAGCATTTCCGTCATATCGCACTCAAGGGTTGGAGAGATCGAAAGGAGCGACGAGCATAGTCGTTTCGAACAGATTTCGCCATCACAAAAAGAAAATAGGTGCCAGGCACCTATTAGGGAAAATAAGTGCCTGGCACCTATTGACATGGAGCGACGATTTGTTATTCTGTTGGAAAAGGAGAATTGCTATGCC
>JANPNA010000196.1:0-5026 GCA_031427235.1 Pirellula sp. | reverse complement strand
GCAAGCAATCGCGGCAAGATTGGCACCTGGTGTTTCGAAGTTTGTCTTGAATCCAGATGCTCATTTTGGACAGGGAGTGCCGGTCGGTAGCGTTCTGGTATCTCCGACCCATATCTATCCTGGACCGGTCGGCGTCGATATGCTTCCGCAAGAATGCTCTGGCTTTATCACGGAAACGTTCAAAGGTATCCTGGCCGACAAATTCGGACAACTCAATGTTGGACTCGTCGCCCATCACGTCCTCGAAATTGGTATAAATCGGTTTGCGTTCTTTCTTCTCGATGAACTGAACCAGATCGCGAAGGCGGCGGCGGATGACCTCCAACATCGGAACGGTGACATCCTCCCACCAGACTTCCGTCTGTACATCCTGAATGTATGTCATCTGTTTTCCGACCATCGGAATCGTATGTTTCTCTTCCAACAGGCCTGCGATCTTTACCACCTGGTCTCGTAACCGTTCATAGGCTGGCTCTTTCCCGAACAACGCTAACTGCAAATTGAGAATCAGCAAGTCAAACCGTTTGGCCTCCTCCGACTCACGCTCCATCTGCGTTGGCAGGCTGGCAATCTCATGGGCTAGTTCCTGACGATCCTTCTCACTGAGCGTTTCCCATGCTTCCTTCTTAGCAAACTTCTCAACCGATCGACGCTTGGCTCGCACGACGAAATTGTCGAGGTTCATCGACGCGACTTGCGTATGCAGCAAGTGCATGACCTGCAATTGAACCTGACGTTCTGTTTCGGGGTCATAATCGGTTAGAGCAACTTCTTTCACCGAGGTGTCATCAGAATTTACATCCAGTTCACCGCACCGGAATCGGGCAGGAACTTCTTAAACACGTTGGCCGTTTGATTGACCAGTGCAATGCGGTCGGCCAGGAACAAGACTCGCTTCACCCAATTAGATCGGATCAGCATATCGCACAGGGCGATCACAGTTCGCGTCTTGCCCGATCCGGTGGCCATTACCAACAGTGACTTCCGCTCGTGATCCTTCTCGAACGACTCGCCAATCTTGCGAATGGCTCGTGTTTGATAAAACCGCTCGACGATGGTGTCGTTGATGGAGGCTTCCTGCAACGATCGCCGAGTGGTACGGCGCTGGATCAGCAGTTCCAACTCGGCTTTCTTGTAGAAGCCTTGAACTTGCCGGGGCGGATAATTTTTGTCGTCCCAGATCCAATGCTCATAGCCGTTGGAATAGAAGATCACCGGGCGCTGCCCAAACATGGTCTCTAGGCAATCCGCGTACAGCTTTGCCTGGTGTTCGCCTTCGTTGGGACTGCGTTTGGTTCGCTTTGCTTCGATGATCCCGAGCGGCTTGCCATCGTCGCCCCAGAGAACATAATCAGCGAAGCCCTCGCCATTATTGTTCAGCATCCCGGTGACTGGGAATTCGCGATCGCGATTTTGATCCAGCGGCCAACCGGCTTCTTTCAGCAGCAAGTCGATGAAGTAATCGCGAGTTTCCGCTTCGTTGTAATTGTGATTGTCCGGTACGTTTGACGGTTGGAAAGATTTTAGGCACAAGATCCGTTTAAATTTCGGTCGATCTTCGCCGCCTGAGATTCCGATGAATAGTATAGAATAACGAAACTCCACGAGGATATTCCAAATGCGTGCGGAAATCACAGTCAATCCCGATTTGATCACCTGGGCGGTAAACCGTTCTGGGCTGTCGTTGAGTGATTTCAAGCAGCCTGTCCAGGAATGGATCAAAGGGGATTCCAAACCTACGGTGCGAAAGCTAGAGCTGTTTGCACGCAAGGCGATGGTTCCCCTGGGGTATCTGTTCCTTTTGAGCCCTCCTCAAGAGTCGATTGGTATTCCCGATTTCCGCACATTCGGCGACGAAAAGCGCCGTACGTTCAGTCCTAATCTTCGTGACATCGTTACGGACATCCAACGTCGACAAGCCTGGATGCGAGACTACCTAATCGATGCGGGCAATGAACCTCTCGATTTTGTTGGTAAGCTCAAATCATCGACATCAGTTGTTCGGGCCGCTGATCAGATTCGTAGTCGGCTGGGATTGCTGAGCAACTGGCAGCTCGCACAAACCACTTGGGAAGCTGCATTGACGAATTTGCGTCGAGCGATGGAGTCGATCGGCGTCTTCGTGTGTGTCACCAATCAAGTAGGGCTAAACACCCGCCGAAGCTTGAACCACGAAGAGTTTCGTGGCTTCGTTCTAATCGATGAATATGCACCTTGGGTTTTCGTCAACTCCAATGACACCAAGTCGGCTCAGATGTTTACCCTTGCTCACGAAATGGTTCATGTCTGGCTTGGCAAACCTGGATTGTTCAATCTGGAAAAGTTCGACGTTGCGGAGGACGACAATGAGCGATACTGCAATAAGGTTGCTGCGGAGTTCTTGATCCCCAAGGAAAAATTCTCTGCCTATTGGGAGCGAACCGGTTCAGTGCAAGAGCAATGTGCTGCCATTGCCAAAGCGTTCAAGGTAAGTCCGTTAGTAGCCGGTCGTCGTGCATTTGAATTGGAATACATCAGTTCCACAACGTTCTATAAGTTCTATCGGCAAGAAATGGAGAACTGGCGGGCCGTGAAGCAAAAGAACAAGGACAAACCTGCACCGGTTTTTTGGCAGCAACAGCAGTTACGACTTGGTGATCGTTTTGGGTACGCCGTTGCCCAAGCTTATGCAGAGCGAAGGTTATTACCCTCGGAAGCACAGGACTTGACTGGTTTTAGCCGAGAGACGTTTTCTAAGTATGCGCAAGGCATGATTCGGCGTATGTCCGGAGTTGGTCAGTGACGAAGTTTCTCATCGATACCAATTCGATCGTCGATGCCAAGGACTTCTTTTACGCATTCGATATTTGTCCCGGGTTCTGGAATGCTCTAATGCGTCACCATGAGAGTGGCGAAGTCTACTCAATCGACCACGTAAAGAGTGAATTGACTGAAGGCAACGACATCTTGGTTCGGTGGGCGAAAAAGATGCCTAAGGGATTCTTCTTGCCGACAGCTACCGCAGATGTCGCGAACGAGTACGCAACAATAATCCAATGGGTACAAGCGAATTACCAACGGCAAGATGCAGTTAGTTCATTTGCGGCCAAGGCGGATGGGTGGTTGATAGCCTATGCCAAAGTCCACGGATTCACGATCGTCAGCGAAGAGAAGTTGAACCTGGACATGAAGAAACGCGTGGCCAATCCAAACGTCTGTCATCAATTTGGAGTTCCGTACTGCAACGTTTTCGAAATGCTCCTCAGAACCAAGGTCAAGTTAGGGTTACGAAAGTTGGTTGTTTAGAACCGACACAAAGAACTCACGTCAAGAAAGCGAAATGGAGGCGTTACGATAGCCATTGGCCCATGCGGCTTCGAGGACAAGTTCCTGAAGAGTGATCCCGCCACGGAAGCGACGGTTCGCTGCTTCTAACGTCTTAGGTTCATACAAGGTTTCCACGTCGGTGTGTCGGGCAGCCAACATACAAGCTGCTTCGAGTACTTGTCCAGTAAGGGATCGATCGACCGATTGGATGGCGGGTGCTTGAGGGCGTTGTGAACGTAACATCTCTAACTCCGTTCGAGGGGAATCCCATCCTTCGGCAATAGCCCGGGCTTCGATGCCCGCATCCCGACCATCGCAAATCTTCCGAATGGCAGCGATTCGCTTGAGTTCGTTTGCCATCGAGGCGCGTAAATTTGTGACGGCATCTGCACCGGAGGGGATATTTCGTTGAACAGGACTTTCGTCCAACGGTGGGGAATCGCTTAACGAACCCGTATCGATCTTGCTATGTGCGACTGCAAACATCTGTCGCAGTGAATCGGTTTGCGATGTTGACAAGGTGTCAGCATCGAAGCCATGGATTCCAAGCCAAGCGTCAAACGCGGTTGGCTTTTCCACAGTGGAATCGACGCTGGATTGGGTGCTTGTTGCGTCTTGGGAGGCAGCGATCTGGGCGCTGGTGTTGTCATCTGCACCCAGTACTACGAAACTGACCTCGCCCAGCATGGATCGCCTTGCCACATTGATGGGACCAGTAACTTCTTGGCCATTGACGATTGTCGACTTACCTTCGGCCACGAATTCCACTTGGTCTGCTCTTGCGCCAATGGACGCTTGCCAAGCAAACCCCTTGTCGTTGAGCGAAATGACTTGCCGAGCCTTGGGAGAATCGCCCATGACTTGGCCAGCCACAATGAGGGAATTGTTCATTACGGCGATGGAATCGGTCTGTCCAACGACGAAATCCACATCTCGAGTGTGGTCCAGTAAAATCGGTCGTCGCTGCTTGCCCATCTGCATCCCTTGCAAATCGACGACGACTGGATATCGCCAGCCAGTCAATTGCATCGGGCCACCCGTGTACGCAGTCATCGTGAATCGACGAAGGGTGGTTTCATTGCCGTCCGAAGGTGCCGCTTCGAACTCAACCGAGCAGGCTTGCAGATTGAGAAGATTGTCCCCCGACTGCGCGAGGATATTGAGCTCGGATGGTAATGGACTATTCATCGTTAGCAGCTGGGTCACTGAGAGACTCCTCGTTGACATCGGGGGGAAGTACAGGCACCGGAGCGCCGGGTAAAGCAAGACCAAGTTCAGACATCAGGGCCAATTCCTTGGCTCGCTGATAGAGGGCATCCTCCCAATCACGACCTTGGCGTGCATGCTCATACGCAAGCGTCGTTGTATGATTGGAAAGTCGAGTCGCTTGTGCGTTGGCTTCTTTCAATGGGTCGACATGTTCGTGTCCATCGAAGAACCATTGATGTGAGGCATCGAAGTCTGTTGTTCGAACTGATTGAGGCAGCAAACCCTCGATGAGAATGGCTTCATTGAGCCACGCAGATAGTATGCGATCGAGAACCACCCGCGCCATATTCGACTGATCGACACGGATGGATTTGAAGTACGTTTGATGATCCAAACGCCCAGATGCATAATTATAACCTGAGGAGTTTCCTGCTGCGACATTGAACGGCATGTTGAGGCAGCGGGCAATTTCATTGAGGATCTCATGCTTAAATTCCGCATATGAGGTCGT
>JANPNA010000195.1:0-8947 GCA_031427235.1 Pirellula sp. | reverse complement strand
TCGCAGCTAAAAACGGCAAACCAAATCAAGAACTAACAGTCCAAAGAAACAGACCGCTCCATTCAACCCATTTTCCGCAGGGTAATCAAAAAACTTCGGGTCGAACTAATCAGCCGACGTTTGCCAAATGCCGTACCTTTACCCGTCTGTCGATGTCTTGATGTGCGTTGGCGACCTCTGCTTTGGCACGAACCACTTCCATTTCGCGGTTCGCGATATCGGATTCCTTTTTGCGTATGTCCGCCTCAAATTCTTTCTGTAACTGCGTGCGCAACTGGGCAGAGAGCACTTCCGTGACCTCGATCTCAAATTTGCAGTTCGGACAAATTACCGTGTCTGACATAGGCTACTCTTCTTAACACATATTCCTTGAATCGCAAAAACAATCGACGTACAAATAATCGCGAAGGTTCGCGGAAACCTCATTTTGGATGCTCTAGACCTGTTGTGCGGCGACCCCGGCAAGTGGGAAATGGATCCAGCACGACGCAACTTCAGTCCCTGTTTGACTCATCATGTCTCGGTATGCGTTTAGCTGTCCAGAAAACGCGGCAGCTTTTGCCTCGCAATATTTCCGACGGATCGGAGCGCTCTTGTGGTCTATAACTACAACTCGTCCGTCTGGAAGTTCGAGCAAAAGGTCGATGGTTCCATTCCAATGCCCACCGTCGGTACGCGTAACCGTCACAGGAACTTCCGTATGCCAACGGGCGTTCGGGAACGTTGTTGCAACCCATTCGCAAAATCGATCTCCTGAGGACACAATTGCCGATGAATCCAAAAGTCCGGATACGGAGTACGATGACAAACAGCGCTCTGCAACTACTTCCTTTTGCAGTTTATTGAATCTCTGCATAGACGGTAGCGTCGCAAAGTAAGCATGAACCGCGTTTCCGATGTCGGCGTAACTCGACTCCTTTGCACCTGCGGGGAAATATGCTGAACCCGCCATCTCAAAAATCTTGAATGTACCGGCAGCGGACGCGGGCACCTGACTCGGTTGATGAAAACGAGAGTTCGGCAATGTAACGATCGGGGCATCAGGAAGGGCAATCCAGCGATTGGTGGTCGCGGCTGGAAAACGGCAATCATCAACCATGTCGGCGTTTAACGAGCGAATCACAAGTGTTGTGTCGACCCCAGCAATCTCATGCTCGCCTTCGCCTTGAGTTGAATTTACAAGCGAGTCAAATGCATTAACGCGACTTAGCCAATCATATTTCCCAACTCGATGGGCGAAGATCAGCTTATCCTTTGCGCGAGTGCATCCGACATAGAGAAGGCGAAGACTTTCTTGAACTTCACGATTGGTGCGCTCGATCCCTTCTGGCGATGTTAAAACGTCGTCTTCGAGCCCGCTCCCAGTACAAAGACCGCCGAATTTGCCTTCTGTAAAACCAAATGGCCATGTCCATGCCTGAAGCGTACGCCCGTCCAGTGGATCGCCTTCGCCTGAATTACCGCCGGTTACGATTGGCGACCACATCATCGCATCTCGCTCTTTATGTAGGCCACTCAGGATGACGACCGGCCATTCCAGCCCTTTCGCAGCGTGATAGGTCATCAGCGTCACTGCATCATGGCCAAGCGGTGGATGACGCGTATCGGATTCACTATCAACAAGATTTTCAAAGTACAGAATGAGTCCGGTAATCGTGACGGCTTCCCCTGTTTCCAAGGCTGATTCTTCGTATTCACTCGCATGGATCAACAAGGAATCAAGATTCGCGCAACGGCGAGCCGGTTCACCCCACTGCTGAATCATCGCAGGGAGACTTAGCGCCTCAATAAGTTGTTGGACAACCAGCATTGGCGAAAGAGTGCGTCTATCTATTCGTTCAATAGCCTTCAATCTAGTGTCTCCCGACCATGGCAACCAATCTGGTGATGCATCAGTGGCTTCGCCTTCAATTGCTTGCTCTGAGATTCGGAGTGCTTTCAGTCTCTCAGCAAGCCATGCGGGAGTTTCTACGGCTGGATCGCTGAGAATATGGATAACTGTAGCCGCTGCCAAAGAATCGCGTCGATCAGCGACGAGACGCAGTCCAGCCATGACCAGAACGCCTTCACGCGTGGATAACAATCCAGGGCTACCAAGCAGATAAGGAATTCCAAGGTTGTCGAGTGCGATTGCCAACTCGCCGAGCAATCGATTCGATCGTTCTAGGACGGCTATGTTGCGGAGCGGTATTCCCTCGTCTCGTAGTTTTGATATGCCACATGCAATCGAAATCGCGTCATCCGATTGATTTTTGTTAACTAAGACCCAACGTTCAACACCACGGGGTACCGCCGCCTTTTTTGGTTGCTGCATTGCAGTTTCTCCAAAAATCGGCGAGAACAACTTGCCGACAAACTGCACTAGTCCCCCTTGGCTTCGATGGTTATTTGGAAGGTCGGTCCGAGACACGTCCTTGGCGTTGGCCCAGACTTCGTTAATGAGTTCGGGATCAGTGTCTCGAAATCCATATATGGCTTGCTTTGGATCGCCCACCCAACGACTTCTAGGTGCGATCCGCCTCAATATTTGGAAGATCGCCAGTTGGAGCGGGTTCGTGTCTTGGAACTCGTCGACGAGAATCAAATCATAATCCTGCGATAGACTTTTCGAGAGACTTTCGTTTTCAAGAAGTTCGAGGAAAAGCACTTCGAGGTCTGTGAAGTCGACCAGTCCTCTCTCGGCTTTGTATGACTCATAATGGTCGCCAAGGCGAATAGTTTCAACTGCAAGAAGTTCCGAAAAGGCTCGAATGTCGGCATGCAGATTCGGATTTTTCCGGACTTGGGCAGCATGATTTCGAAGTGGATCGAGCATCGCGTTAGCACCGGATTTCACCCCCGCCTTGAGTCGACTTGCCCGAAGATAGATATTCCAAGCTGGGTGGGACTGCGATCGGATCAATCGCAGCGACTGCCGAGCTTTATCAGTGACATCCGTTGTGTCATTTGGAATCGTTTCAAGATCCGCCAAAGCTTGATCTACAAGTTGAATTAGGAGTGATGCTGGGCTGGCAATAGACGCGGCGCCTTGGGGAGCCAGCAACGCACACACTCGGTCGGCACTCTTCGCTATGTCTTTCATGAAACGGTCGTCGTCGATTCGGTTTCCTCGCTTCGTGGCGAGTAACGACAAAATCCGGACTTGCAAATCGACGGCGGCTAATCGTTCTGCTTTTATGTTTAACTCGCCCCACGTAGCAACGGGCATAGTCCCGAGCAATTCGTCTAACGCTTGCTTTGCAGCGGTCTCAGTTATCACTTCGAGTCGCGGCGAAAGGCCCAGTTCAATCGAATATCGTCGCAATATCTGATGGGCAACGGAGTGGACTGTCCCAATTGCTGCCAACTCAAGTCGGTCAGCCCGCTGATGAGCGACCGCTGGATCCCCCTTCAAGCTACTCAACAGCTTCGCTTGAATTCGCCCCTTCAATTCTGCTGCGGCTTTCTTCGTAAACGTCGTGGCAAGAATACGGGATGGGTCTAACCCAGCGATAACGGCAGCCGATACCGTCTCACATAGATCCGTGGTCTTTCCAGAACCTGCGCCTGCGCGGACAATTTCAAGTAGGGACATTATAGAGTTTCCTGTAGGCCACAGAGACGCTTGTAATCGCAATAGCGGCACACTGATTGAAGTTCGCCGTTCTTTGGTTCAATGTCTAACGCAATTCTCGCACCGTTCGGCCATTGCGAAGGCAACTGTAGAGGACGTGCCGGTATGGATTCCCCCGATAGGAGCCAACCATCGGCTGCATCAATTGCCTTTGAAAATTCATTCCAAACAGTTTGAATCGAAGGTGCGAAAACCGCCGAACTCGGGGAGCTACCGATAACGGGGCTTCCGGATGGAGTAAGCAGTTGCGAGTCGCAAAGAATCAGATAGGCAACCGCCGGAAATGGCGTTCCATCTTTGGATCGACTGAATGCATAGGTCGCAAGTTGCACGGCTTTGCCCTCGCTGATCATGTCTCGATATTTGTTGCGTCCTGCATACTTGAAATCAATAATCGCTTCGCTTCCATCGTCCCGAGCGGCAACGCAATCAATCGATCCGTTTAGAGTCTTACCGAAAGCTTCTTTGGAGACTTCGACCTCGATGCCGACGATGTGATATCCGCCTGCGGACAAGGCTTCTACGAGAACACGAGTCGCGCCCAATAATTCGTCGCGAAGCTTCTGCCGTTCGATGAGTCTATCTGCTTGTGCAAGTGGAGCCGCATCGAGTGGCAATCGTTCATCGAATACCTGGCGGACCATTTCAAGTGCTACCGCAGTTGAAGGCAGTGGTCCACCTGCACCAAATACTCTCTCCAAGACGCTATGGCAAAAGGTTCCCTTTAACTGATGGATATCCGGAAGATCGGCAATCGCGCTTGGACGCAATTTCGCTTGATGATTGAATACCCATTTCAATGGACATGCCAAACGATCCTGCATTTCCGTCGCGGAAACAGTTGTGCGTTCGCGAAGAAGTCCAGGAGGTATCGTCCATATTGGTCGTGGGCCATGGCTTGGCTGAATAGCCTGCTCACTTATATTAAATCGAGCAGGAGCAAGCGCATCACCGTTGTTGGTTGCAATCAGATCCTCCAATGCTGGAGGACTTTCCCGGTCTTGCAGAACTGTGCGGATCGCAAGCCATAGCGGATGCCATCGCTTTTCTAGGTCTCTCGGGATCAGCACTGCAAGAAAGGACTGTTCAATCGATGAAAAGCCGCGTGCTTCAGCGGAACGAAGCGCCGATAGTAGGCGACTGCCATCATCGAGATCTAGTCCGGCCTTACGCATTTGAGAAAGTTGGCTTGCAGTCCAGCGACAGCTTGGCGCGTCGGCTGTCCCAAGCCCTAACCAAATCATTCGCTTAAATGGCGTAACGATCTCCGCGAGGGAACGGACCCGAACCGGTCCGCCTTCAGCTTCAATACACGGTGTGGTTTCAATTCCAATAGACAATGCCTCTTCAAGAAGTCGTGCAAGCTGCGGTTCGGACACTTCCGCCCCCTGACTCTGTACGAGTTCACCTAGCAGCGATGCTTGTCCTGCTGCGATATGTAGTGCCCGGATTAGTTCAATCGAAGTGAGCGGGTCATCCAAGAGGAGTTGTGCACGGCCCGTCGCCCATTTGGCAACCAGTCCGCATCGAATTCCAATCAACTCCGAGGAAATAGGTTTTCCACGTGCAACACGGTTGCACATTAGCCAAGTTTCTATACTTGCACGAATCTTGCCATCTTGATCATTCTCCTTGCTGCAAAGCTCTGAGACCGCTTCTTCCCACTTGCTGCTACCAAGACCAGGCTCTTGGGCCAATGAGTCCGCGAGACGCGAGGCCACACGCTGCGGTAGAGGCTTGACGGGTAAAGTCAGAAAACCGAGCAACGCCTGCGGGTCGACCGGTCCCCAGCAAAGCGACAGACTGAGCGGAAGCACTTGAAGAACAGGGTGAGATCGGGAAAATGCAGAGGCACCCGTTGTCGGCAAACCGATCCGCTGTAAACAGGCGTCCAGACGAAGTGCGACGTTGTCATCCTCACAATAGATAACAATGTCCGCGAGCTTCTCGTCGGATCTCGCCAGCGATGCGGCTACAAATTCACAGGCTGCCGTTTCGCTCCTCGTCACGATGTACCGAAAAGTCGGTTCTTGCACAATGCTTGATGAAACTAGTCCACGGATAGCAGCTTGGGCCGAATGCAAAGCAGTGCCTGTCGGGGCAAGTGGTCGGTGTTCATCGGCGGCGACCGTTGTCAGTTTGGCAAGAACCTCTCGCCAAAGGACTGGCCAAGTTTCAGGAGCATCAAAGAGGACGCACCGATGAACTGGCAAGGATTGCCCCTGATCGAGTGCAGTCAGCACTCGCCGCAGTCGCCCAGCTTCACCTGGAAACATGAACGTTCGATCCTTGGCCGCGCGAGATAAATCCCGTACCAATGGTGGAAGCGAATCACAATCTACATCGTCCCAACCAGCTAGAAGCAATTCGTCTCGACGAGACAATAGTTCCGTCGCAGTCGCCCAACGATCGGTTTGCATACTGGTACTAAACAAAGCGTCCGGAAGCGAATCGAGCGCATTCGCATACTCGGTTACGCGATTTGCTTTATGCGTGTTCGGGCAGGCCAAACCAAGTTGAGTCTCAATCCATCCGAGTAATGTTTCCGGACCACCTCGAAACTCGTTGACACTTGACGAACGGGTTACAGGCCGCGCATTCTCGCGTGTCAGCCGAATATAAAGGGTAGTTTCTGAAAGCATGATTTGCGCAGTCATTGTTTTGGAACTACAGGATCATCGCGGTTACCCATGAAATTCCCATGTCGCGGCTAGTCCGGCGAGTGTTTTTGTCTCGTCGAGCATGTCATGTGGGATTAGTAAGTATTTCCATGGCTTCCCGCTCGCATGTTCGGTGGCACGTTCGCACCAAAGCGATGCGGCCCTTGCTTTCGCAAGGACTGTTTCGTCTCGCATTTCGTCCTTGCTCTTCGGTTCGCAAAGATACCGAGTATCCTTTGTTTCGACTGCGAAGTCCGGAACGTATTCGTCGTCGTGCGCGTAGTAGATGCGGAAATCCCCCTTTGCGGGCTTTAACCATTTCTGCACCGTGCTATCGCTCTCCAAGATGACGGCCATAATCCGTTCAGAGTTCGACTGGAATCTCAGAATGGAGAAAAGCGATTTCTGAAAGCCGTCGAATAACATCCCGCGTATTAAAAGCTTGTCGTCTACCGTCGTGCGAAAATTCCGTGTCTTATCGTTGGCAAGTTGACTGTAATTGTTCGGTCGGAGCGTTACGAAGCCTCTCGAAACTTGAACGTCGAACTCGGTGGCGGTTTCCTCGAAATGGCTCTGCATTTGCGAGTGAATGTGCTTTACCAACGTTTGTTGGTGGGCCTGCAACACGTTGAGTACATCCTCTTCTGTCTTCAAATACGACTGGATATGGCGCACCATTTGTTCCGACAAACTGTAAAGCAGTTCGGATATTTCGTTGTAGTCGATGTCGTCGAAGTCCATGAGACCGCGAACGAGATAGTCCTCAAGTTTGGACTCTGGAATAACCGCGTCACCGCTGCGCAACCGGAATCGCTCATTGCTTTGCAAATGCTGGATGAGGATCTCTTGCGAGACCGGCTGTAGGCGAATCGATTTGCAATCCAAGGTAAACGGTTTGTACCCAGACGTTGAGTCCCCTTTCGGCGTCACGATGATTCGCGGAATATCAATCGATAGATCGTTTCGCACGTCGATCGTTTGTTCCACAACCTTGGCGATATCGACAGTATCGATCAACCCAGGCAAAACGCCCTGTGCCGGGCGCACCGCTTCGGTAACTCTGGCAATGATCTTTTGCATGACTTCCGGCTTTTTCAAATCAGCCGACGATGGTAGCCGTTCGAATTCGCGAAGTACCTCCAGCGTCGCTTGGGCTACTTTTTGCTCCTCAGGTTCTGGGAAGAGCGGTTTCTGGACTATGCCGTCGGGCGTGGTGCCACCATTGATTACATAGCTTGATTTGGGCTCAGCTATGACGACCTTGGATTTCTCCATCGGGATGTCGCGGCCAATAATGATTCCAGTCCGAATGATGGACTCTGGTCGGTTGGCTTCGTCCACAATCTCTTGAAATCGGTCGTGCGAGACGATGGTTAAACGATCGACGGCGGCAACACCGGTTCGCTTACCGTATGGCAATCGCAAACCGCGTCCGATGGATTGCTCGACAAGGGTCTTGGAGTTCGCAGCACGCAACGGAACAATCGTGTAAAGGTTAGTAACGTCCCAGCCTTCCTTCAACATATTAACGTGGATGACGATCTCGACGGGGTTCTCGGGGTCTTCCACGGATAGCAACGCTTGAATATTTTCGTCTTTCTCAATCCCCTTCTGTTGCGAATGTACCTCAATTACTCGGCCCTTGTATTGGCCACCGAAGAATTGCGGATCCTCGATAATGGCTTTGATCGACGATGCGTGCGTCGTGTCTTCGGCGACCACAAGCATGAATGGCTTCACGCGACGGACACCATTCTCGCGTGAGTACAATTCTAACTGCGTCTTGGTTTCTTCGTGGACGTGAATTCCGTCCTCTAATTTGAGCCGCTCAAGACCTTCCTTCGAGTAGTTCTTGGGATCGAAGTTTTCGCGTGTAGCTACCGCAGGCTCTTTTACAAACCCGTCTTTGAGCGCTTCGGAAAGCGGGTAGCTATAAATGACGTTTTGGAATGCGTCCGCCTTCGTTCCCTTTTCGACTTGAGGCGTAGCCGTCAGTTCAAGCCCGAGGATCGGTCTGAGTTCGTTGATCGCTTTCACTCCGGCAGAGGCTCGGTAACGATGGGATTCATCCATAAGCAGCACGAGGTCATCTAGCTTCGAAAGGTATTCGAAGTAACTCTCGCCGATATACTCAGAAAGCCGCTTGATTCGTGGAGCCTTGTCGCCGCGTACTTCGCTGTTGATTTTGCTGATGTTAAAGATGTTGATATGAATGCCGTCGTCGAACAACTGAGTACCGCGAATACCCCGACCAATTTCGTAGTTGTCGCCGGTAATAATCTCAGGAGGATTGGACGCAAACTCAGCGATTCCATTGAAAACATACTTAGGCGTGCCAGCAGTGAAGTCTGCCACGAGCTTGTTATAGATCGTTAAGTTGGGGGCCAAGACGAAAAAGTGCCGGATGCCTTCGGCTTTGGAGAGATAGGCGATAAACGCGCCCATAAGCCGCGTTTTTCCGACTCCGGTTGCGAGAGCGAAGCACAGTGACGGGAACTCACGTTCAAAGTCGTTGACCGTCGTAAACTCAGATTTAATGACCTTGAGCGCTGCGGCTGCGTCACTCCCCTTTTCCAGGGGAATGATTTCGCAGATGCGAGCGAGGATCTCGAGTGCGTCGCGCTGTGGTTGGCGAAGACTGAGGCGGTTGCTGATGGCGTGGGGCATATAGTTT
>JANPNA010000194.1:0-15792 GCA_031427235.1 Pirellula sp. | reverse complement strand
GATCGCGAATTCGGGTTTCTTGCCTTATGGCGTCATCGAATCCTTCGAGGGCGTTGTAATGACTTGGTCACCGTCAGGTGTTCCGGGCGCACCACAATTTTACGCAGGACCGCGTTGAAGCAAATTGCTATACGTTAGGTGTAAGAGTGTGATGTCAGCCTTTCCGTCTCGGTTCATGTCCCCGATTGCAATCCCGCCTGGCGCAAGGGCTTTATCCCCGATCAGGACGCCATCGCCGTCCAAGTCGCCGATGCTGGCGTTGGCGGATGTTTCTGAGGTAAGCTCGAGGTCGACGGCTAAATGGAATAGGCGCACTTTCGCGGAGCGAAAGGCGACAATACGATCAGCTACTCGGCCTCTGGTCCGACGCTGACCGTGACGCTGGTTCTGTCCGCCAATGCTTCGAACGCGCGCTGGACCTCGTCTTGCGTCACCTGACGATAGTGTTCCGAAGCCTCATGAATCGTCTCGTATTTACGTCGGATCGTCCAAGCATTTCCAATGGAGAACAACCGATTGCTTGGACGCTCGGAGCCTAAAATCATCCCCGAACATATTTTGTTCTTGGCCAATTCCAATTCGAGCGCGGTAATGGGTACTTCACGCCCTTGACCAAGAACCTTCTGAATGATCTCCCAATTCTCATCATGTTGCTCGGGAGCGCACGCGAGGAAGGTGCAGAATAATCCGCACTCTTGAAACTCTTGTGTAAACGTGGCGGCGGTTTCTGCCATCCCGGTATCAACCAATTCCCAAAAGAGTCGACTGCCTGAATCGTCTCCAAGTATCGTCCCCAAAATACGGGCGATATAACGAGCGTCTTCGCAATAGCTTGGCCCAGGCGAATACTGCAGCGTGTATTGCTGGGTCGCCGGAGGGTGAACCATGGAAAGCTGATCCGTGCAAAAAGTTGGAGTCAGCAACTGTCGTTTGGCTTGTGATGGCTTCCAATGGTTCGTCATGGCTTCCGCAGATTTGAGCAATCGTTCGAAGTCAACGGCTCCAGACGCGACCAAAGTCAAATTGTCTGGAGCATAGCGTGCTAGGTGGTAGGCTCGCATCGCCTCTGGCTCAAGCTGGCTGACTGTTTCGCGAGTACCAAGAACACGACGCGCCAGGGGGTGGTCGCGAAAATACGCTTCTGCAGCCCTTTCCATCGCGCCATAAGGTGGCTGATCGTCATACATGGCGATTTCCTCCAGAATGACTTGGCGTTCCGTTTGAAAATCTTCATCGCGCAGAGCCGGTCGCATCATGTCGCTCAGCAGGTCCAGGGCTGCATGCTGAAACTCCGGTAGGACACTCATGTAGTAGACTGTTTGCTCCTCGCTGGTGTACGCATTGGACTGAGAGCCGAGGTCATCCAATTCCTGATTGACATCTTCGGCGGTACGTCGAGCTGTTCCCTTGAACATCATATGTTCAAGAAAGTGACTAACGCCAGCCATCTCAGGCGATTCGTCGCGTGAACCTGTTTTGACGAAGTAACCGAGCGATAGGCTAAACGCTTCTGGATTAACCTCCGCGATCACTTCCAATCCGTTGGGAAGTTTTTCGCTAAGAAACTGCATCAGAGAACTCCAAAGGATCGGGCCCAATGGTCACCATGGACCAGCGACGCGGGGGATGATTTCGATAGTGGTTGAGCAAGCTTTCGCAGGTCAACGCTTCGATGGTCTGCAACAATTCTTGACGCGATGGAACGCGTCCTAGATAAGCCCAATCATGTGCCATTTGCGAACTGCGTGACGAACTGCTCTCTTGTTCCATTACCAAGGACGTCCGAACGCGTGCCTTCAGTCTCTTCAACTCGGCGGGGTCAATGCCCTCTTCCAGCGACCTAATCGTCTGCACCGTTACGTCAAGTGTTTCCTGGGCTCGCGGTGCCGTCGTGCCTGCATAGCAGAGCACGCTACCGCAATCATGCAGCGAATGGGCGGATGCCGAAACGGAGTAGACCAAGCCCCGCTTTTCTCGCACTTCAGCAAACAATCGCGAACTCATTCCGTCGCTCAAAATGCCAACCAATCCGCGCCCTTGATAGTACTCAGGATGATTGTAGGGCACAGCATCGTAAGCTAGCGCGATGTGCGTCTGTTGACTGTCGTGTTGCAAATGCGAGTTGCCAGGGATCGAATGGACGCTCGTCGGACCAACGTAAGCTGGTCCTTTCCAACTACCAAAAAGCTGTTCCGCAACGACTAAAAATCGATTCCAGTCGAAGTTCCCGGCCAGGCTGATAATGGCCCGATCTGGGTTGTAGTGTTTTCGGTGGAATTCCTTGCAGTCCTCGAGAGTCGTTTCTGTGAGCCCAGTTTCACTACCAAGCGAGGAGCGCCCAAAAACGTCACCGAACCGAAGTCGTTTTAGTTCTTTGAAACACTTCTGGGCAGGGTCGTCGTCGATCGACGCCAGCTCTAGCAACCCGGATTGCCTTGCTTCCTCGAGTTCATCTTCGGGAAAGTGCGGTTCCAATACGATGGCGGCCGCAACCTCGAGAGTCGGCTCAAGCACTCTCGACATGGCCGCCATGCTCATCGAAGTGTGGAACGTGGTCACGTTGTTGGAGCGATCGACCCCTAAAAAATCCAGACGTTCAACCAGGTCGCGACTGCTGTAAGGGCCAGCCCCTCGTTGGGCCATCTCCAAAGTCATTCCAGCTAGACCTAGCCGGTCACCAGGTTCATTTCGTGTGCCAGCAGGCAACAGCAAGGTAAAAGCCACCGACTCCAACCACGGCATTGGCTCGCCAAGCACGACCATCCCGTTGGATAAACGATGTTCAAAGACTTTTTGCTGCATTCAAGTTCCGAGAGGTGACAAACCGAGTTCGAGGAATGTTTTTACAAAGTATATCAATTATTCGAGTGCGTAGCAGGCGATTTCCTCGGCACTTCGACAGGTGAGGCGATTTTTCACCAAGACGAGAACGGTCGCAACCGGGAAAGCACTTGTTCATGGACTAAACCATTGCTTCCGACACCATGGCCAGCCCTGATATCAAACTCTCCAGCCCACGAGGAAAATCTGCCGCCCGCTTCCTCGATCACAGGAGCGACTGCCGCGACATCCCATGGGTTTACAATCGGATCTACCATCACTTCGGCTCTACCCGTTGCTACGAGCAGGTAGCCATAGCCGTCACCCCAGGTCCTGGATACATAAGCTGCAGCCTCAAGTTCGCGGTAAGCAGACTCGGCTTTGCGATGGGAAAAGTTATCCACCTGCGAAGTGACCATCAAACCATCTTCGAGCCGACTTTGTTTCGAGACATAAGCGCGAGCCAACGGAACTCCCGACTGTTGTGTCATGGACTGTCCATACCAAGCGCCCAAGCCCTTAGCTGCGATGATGATTTCACCCAACGCAGGAATGGCAATCACACCGATTTGAGGCTGGCCTGCTACGGTCATGCCCACCAACGTGGAGTAAAGCGGAACACCGGAAATAAAGCTCTTGGTCCCATCGATAGGATCGATGATCCACTCAAACTCAGATTGTCCTGGTACGCTGCCAAACTCTTCACCGAGGATCGCGTCGCGAGGAAACGATTCAGTCACCATGGCACGAACCACTTGTTCGGCTTGCTTGTCCGCTCGAGTTACAGGCGATCGATCGCTTTTTCGTTCGACTTGGAATTCGCTGGTTCGAAAGAATTTTAAGGTTTCGCGGCTTGCGGCGACGGCCAAAGACAGTGCGAATGCAACTCTGCCATCCATCGCATTTGAAAGCGAAGGGGGTAAATTAAACTCTGGAAAGGTCATAGTTCGATTGTGTGACTGAGTGAGGCCCTCGCTCAGTTTTGGTAGGAACCTAACGAGCGAAGGGCCTCGCTCGTCCACATAATAGAATCACGGGCTGTGAGCCTGCGATACGAACTAACGAGGGAACATTAAGACAACTTTGAGTTCGACTTCGTCGTCGACTTTACCCTTGCCGTAGTTCATGCCCCACTTGGTTCGATCGATTTTGAAATCCGCGTTGAGAGTCAACGACTTCTCGTTCAAATCTGCGGTCGCTGGGATTTTTATTTCGACCGTTTTGTCCAACATGGTCATCTTCCCGATGATGGTTGCTTTGTTTTCGTTGACTTCGATTTTCGTCGACTCGAACTTGATGGTTGGATACTTCTTGACGTCGAAGAAGTCTGGGCTCTTAAGGTGGGCAGTCAGCATTTCATTGTCTGACCAAAGGCTGTCCGTCGCGATTTCAATGGTGATAGAACTTTTGTCAGGAGATTCATGGTCCACTTTTGCTTCAGACTTGAAATCCTTGAAACCGCCGGTGTGCTTTCCGTCGGACTTCTTGCCTACAAAGTCAATCTTGGATTTTTCTTTGTCCGCTTTCAGCGTTTGAGCGAACGATGGAGTAGTGAAAGCAGCGATCAAACTCAATGATAAAAACACGCGTCGAAACATCTTAAAATCCTCAGGAGGATAAGTGATGGCAAAACCAAATACCATGCCGAACCCAACTTTTGGTCGGCAAACCGAGCCCAGAGTATACCAAGAGTTCGTGGATTTGCGATGGAATCCGGGAATAGAGCGATCGTGAAACGAAAACAGGCCGAGAGATTAACTCGGCCTGTTTGAAATTAACTATTTCCGAACAAATCTGTGATGCTACGCACCTGCGGCAGCGGCTGGTTCGACGGTTTCGGATTGATCCCGGACTTCGCCCTTGAATTCGAGTCGAGTGATTTTGCCGTCGGAATCCTTGATGGCTTCTACCGTAATGGTATTTTTGCCTTCAAACGTCCCACGCAGCAGCTCTTCTGCAAGTGGATCTTCGACGCGTTGCTCGATGGCTCGGCGTAGCGGTCGAGCACCATAATCAAGGTCGGAACCTTGCTTGATGATGAACTCTTTGGCTTCGTCGGTTAGCATCAGTTCCAGGCCTCGTTCGTGCAAGCGTTGTAGAACCTTGGTCATTTCGAAGTCGATAACCTTCTTGAGATCTTCCTTGTTCAGGTGTCGGAAGATGATCGTGTCATCGAGACGATTTAGGAACTCAGGTCGGAACACACGTTGGATGGAATCCATCACGCGAGACTTCATGCTTTCGTAGGATGCGTCGCCGTCCGGTTTCGTGAAACCAAAGGCGGACTCATTCTTGATCGCGTCGGCACCCGCGTTGGTGGTCAAAATCAAGATCGTATTTCGGAAGTCCACTTGTCGACCGAAGCTATCCGTTAGTCGGCCTTCTTCCATAACCTGCAAGAGCATGTTGAAGACGTCGGGGTGGGCTTTTTCGATTTCGTCGAGCAGGACAACCGCATAGGGACGGCGACGAATTTTCTCCGTCAATTGCCCCCCTTCTTCGTAGCCAACGTAACCAGGAGGTGCACCGATGAGCCGGCTCACGTTGTGCTTCTCCATGTACTCGCTCATGTCGATGTGAATGAGCGCCTCGGCATCTCCGAACAAGGTTTCCGCTAACGCCTTCGCAAGCAACGTCTTACCTACACCGGTCGGTCCAGCAAAAACAAAGCAACCGGTTGGACGTTTCGGATCTTTGAGTCCGCTTCGGCTACGTCGAACGGCTTTCGCCACGGCGGTTACCGCTTGCTCTTGGCTAACCACTCGCTTGTGAAGCTCGGCTTCCATGTTCATCAATCGCAACGAATCTTCGGTCGAGAGGCGAGTCAATGGAATGCCGGTCATTTTGGAGACGACTTCGGCAACCACTTCTTCGTCGACGACGCCATCGGTTTCGCGGCTCTTTTCACGCCAATCGCGAGTGATCTGTTCTTTCTTGCGACGCAGCTTGTCCGCTTGATCTCGTAGGCTAGCTGCCTTTTCGAAATCTTGGTTCGCGACCGCGTCTTCCTTTTCTTTGTTCAGGCGTTCGACTTCATCGTCGATATCCTTCAGATCCGGCGGCTTGCTCATGGTACGCAAGCGCACCCGAGCGCCAGCCTCATCGATGACGTCGATGGCCTTATCGGGCAAGCAGCGTGCCGTGATATAGCGTTCGCTCATTTCTACGGCTGCAACGATTGCGTCGTCGGTGATTTGAACGCGGTGATGCTCTTCGTAACGGTCTTTGAGTCCCTTAAGAATCTGAATCGTTTCGGTTTTTCCGGTCGGTTCCACCATGATTTCTTGGAATCGGCGAGCCAGCGCATTGTCCTTTTCGATGTACTTGCGGTACTCGTCCAGGGTTGTGGCGCCGATGCATTGGATTTCACCGCGAGCCAGTGCAGGCTTGAGCACGTTGGCCGCATCGATGGCCCCTTCGGCTCCACCGGCACCAACCAGGGTGTGCAATTCGTCAATAAAGAGGATTGTGTTGCGAGCCCGACGAACTTCGTTCATCACGGCCTTGATTCGCTCTTCGAACTGCCCTCGGTACTTGGTACCAGCCACCATCATCGCAAGATCGAGCACAACGATGCGTTTGTCAGCCAGGATTTCTGGGACTTCGCCATTGATGACTCGTTGAGCAAAACCTTCGACGATCGCAGTTTTACCTACGCCAGCCTCTCCCAGGAGAACTGGATTGTTCTTGGTGCGGCGGCAAAGCACTTGGGTGGCGCGTTCGATTTCTCGTTCTCGGCCGATGACCGGATCGAGTTTGCCTTGGCGAGCCAATTCGGTCAGGTCACGTCCAAAGCTATCCAGGGCCGGAGTCTTGCTCTTGCCCCCCTTAGCTGGCTGTCCTGGTTCGGCCCCGCCGGTTCCTTCGCGCCCGCCACGTTCGCCCACTTCGGCGCTCTCCATACCATGGCCAAGCAGATTCAGCACTTCTTCACGGACATCTTCGAGCTTCATGCCCAAATTCATGAGAACTTGTGCTGCGACCCCTTCTTGCTCGCGAAGCAATCCCAAGAGAATGTGTTCCGTACCGACGTAGTTGTGGTTGAGATTGCGAGCTTCTTCCATCGAATACTCGATGACTTTTTTGGCTCGCGGCGTTTGTGGCAATTTGCCGATGGTGACCATTTCCGGGCCGCTCTGTACCAACTTCTCAACTTCCAGCCGAATCTTCCTCAGGTCGACATCCAGGTTCTTGAGGACATTGGCTGCAACGCCGCTGCCTTCTTTCACCAAGCCTAACAAGATATGTTCGGTTCCGATGTATTCGTGGTTAAATCGCTGCGCTTCTTGGTTTGCCAACTGCATTACTTTGCGTGCGCGGTCTGTGAATCGTTCGTACATCTGCAAACCTTTCTTTCGTGGTCGATCGGGTATTGTGCCAAAGTGGCTGTGCACCAACCAACCGAGGGATTTGAAACCTGGTTTGTGTGGTGGTGATCGTTGTCTTTCCTAATTAGTAACATCAAATCGCATTTGAGCAATGCAAATGATGTTCCAAACAATCCTAGTGCGTCAGCAATTCTTAATTTTTGGGTAGTCGATCTTGTAAAAGATCCTTGCAGCACAGGGATCTTTAACAAGATCCACTACACCCGTCCCGATTTTTTAGTGTTGAAGACGCACAAGCTGTCATTTTGACGCTTCCGCTACGATCCTCCCAAGCTTGGCTCAGCATTGTAATGCCGGTGCAAGGGATGGGGGATTTCGTCAAATCGGAAAGCGTCATTAATTCCAAACTATCCGATCGTACCGCTTTTGTCAGTCGTGTGCAGGGGGTGTTTGGATCTTGATTCGCAAGCATTGTTCTTTTTCCGACCCCAACTCTGCCAACCACGGCATGGCGGCATCCAATTTGTCGACATTCGAAATCAATTCCAGAGCCTGAGCAATTCGCCTCGTTCGCCGCAGAATCGCGATCCAAAGGAGCGACGACTCGACATCCTCGACTTCCCCCGACAGATTCTTTCGGACTAAGCGTTCGGCCTCGAAATAATTCGCTTGAAGGTATAACTCTTGTGCGTTCTCCAGGTTTTCTTGTCGTGCAGCCCCCCCCCCCGAACCCGCGGAACTGGAAAAGCTTAGAACAGCGTGAATTGCCGATCGAATACTAGCGATAACCAGGGCGAGCCACAGTCCGCTAACGATGCCTCGAGCAAGCCATTCAGGGCTGAAAAATCCAATAAGCCATTCTGGCCAAACGAAAGTTGCAAGCCAAGCAACCATCAAAACCCAGCCGAAAAGCAACGCTACCAAAAGGGAATGGAAATCCCCCTTGAGCCAAAGCTTCTGAAAACCCGGCCAAAACCTAAATGCAAAAAAAAATACAGCCCTGGAATCCATTCGCATCGTCGCCGAGGTATTAAAACTGTGAAGTTACTCGAACAGAATACGAAGAAAGTGCGAATTTGGGCAAGGGCAGTTGGAAGGCTAAAGGCTAAAGCCTCACACCTTCTCCACCAGTTCCTGCAATCGGGCGTTCAATGCGTCAATGTCCAAAAGCACCTGATCGTATCGTTCCATCAACGAGTTCAAGGTAGCTATCTCCTCAGGTGCAAGTACAACGTTGGGTTCGTCCGAAACCGATTCCTCGGACGAAAAATTTGCGATTGATAGCATTTCGATACTTCCGGAAAGTGCAAATGAACTTTCGGAGTTCTCGTCGCAATTGCCGCCTGAAATAGACGCAATTGCTGTTGGGCCTAGTTGTAGTGATTGAGCTGTATTTAGCAACTCGAAGGGCTCTTCCTTGGACGTCGATCCTAACGCTGCTTGAATCCCGTCCGATTCCATTTTGTCCAATTCAGTTCTGGTTTCAAGTCGGTTCCAACTATTTTGAAACCCAGTAGACACCAAGCCAATAAAAATGAACTTTTGGAGAACCGGAATGAGAAAACTGTCAACCATCGTGCCAGTGATTCTTGCCATGCTTTTGGTCGGATTTGGCTCGTATGTCTACGCCAAGCCAAAACTGAATGCGCAGCGAGTCAAGCGTGAACCCGGATGGTCCGGCCCAAGCGTGTTGCGGGACGGTGCCAAGGACGCGAACCAGAACATTCCAATTCTTGAGCGAAACTACCGTCCCATGCATGTTTACGGCAACATGACACGACGACATCATTACCGAGGGACCGTCATTCCGAGTCACCGCGATCGGGTCGAAATGTTGCAGGCGGTTGTTACAAAACAGCCAGTTGGTCAGAAATACGTAAAAAACCGATACCGATAGAGCCTCAACGAAATGCTCATGGCGACTTGACGAGGCGACAAATCCGCCTAAACTTCCATCTCAAGTCCTCGAAAGATGAAATATGCGGCCGTGGCGAAATTGGCAGACGCGCTAGGTTGAGGGCCTAGAGCCCGCAAGGGTGTGGAGGTTCGAGTCCTCTCGGCCGCATTTGTTCAATGTAGCACGGCACTCCGTGCCGTGATTCACGCCACCGAGTGATTCTCGACAAACCGTAATTCACGCCAAACCGTGATTCTCGACAAACCGTAATTCTCGCCACGGAGTGGCGAGCGACACTGAGCTACACTAACAGTATTTTTGTTCCCACTCCAATATTTGTGCGTGTATCGCGTCGTTTTGGGCAATACTCCCCACTTTCTGCCGGGCTTCAAATGCAGCTTCAAAGGCTTGGATTTGTTCTGAAATTGGCCTTCGAATCTCGTCGGTCAATCGATCGATAAACAGGACTCCGTCCAAGTGATCGATTTCATGTTGTACGATTCGACCAAGGAATCCATCCAATTCGGTCTTAATCTCGTTGCCACTCATATCGTAAGCGTTGATGTGTAGGGACTTGTTTCGCTTCACATGCGCGTTAATTCCCGGCAACGACAAGCAGCCCTCTTCGGCTTCGGCGGAGCCTTTGGCTTTGTTGATCACTGGGTTGATAAAAACCAATTCGGGTCCTTCTTCTCGATCGCCGCTTGGATTGGCAATGAACAAGCGAATTGGCAGATTCACCTGATTTGCCGCAAGGCCCACACCACGAAATTCGTACATAATTTCGAACATCTCGTCGACCAATTGCTTGAGCTGTGCGTCCACTCGAACAATTGGTTTAGATCGATGTCTCAGGGTTGGATGCGGATAAGTGATCAGTTGAAGCGAAGTCATACGACCTATCGAGAATGAAGAACGCGTGTTACTTTGAAGGTGTCTGTGGGATGTGCTGTATTGTGGTCGAGAATGCACCTGTCGTAAACCTACCAATCTTATCGATTTGACTGTTCGAACTGAGCTTATGCAACGACTCGCCGGAAACAGCCTCTTTACCCTCGCGATCGGCCTGCTCATGTGTTCCATAAATTGCCATACTCGTGCCCAATCGCAGACGCTTCAAGAATTGCCCTCCAGCTCAATTGACAAAGCGAGCAAGATTTGGATTGCGGAGCCCGGCGACACGGGCCTCAATCGCTGGGATCCAAGACAGCTATTTGAGGACACGGGCGTCGTTCTGGAGTGGGATTCGCAAAAGACGGTGCTCGTCCGCGCATCGGCAACGAATAAAACCACGATTCCTGGTGATTTTGTGGTGCGAATCGAACCCGCGTGGGCCAACGCATCCGGCGAAAAGATTCATCGTTGGTTTTCAGAACGACAATATCAGTCCGTTGTGAAGAACGGAAAAGAGGCCATTAATAGTGGCCTGCCGCGTTGGCAACAGAGGGTCATCTTGGCAGAAATGATCGAATCGTATTCCGCGATGGGAAAGACGAACCTTGCAGGAATACTCTTCGTGTCGTTGGGCAAGGAAGATTGCCCGCAATTGCTGCTTGCCACGATCCCGCTTCCGTGGGGTGAAACGTCCTTTGCGGATGCAGATCTATCTAGGATTCAGTCCCTTAGCGAAGATTGGATGGCGCAGGAGTCGGAGGCGGTCCAATTGCTTGGAGCGGCGTGGCTAATAAGTGGTGCGAAACGGTTGAGCGCCATCGAGACGCTGGAAAGATTGGCGAAAAACTCCAGGAATCCTATCGTCAGTGCTTATGCTCGCGCTCAACTCTGGCGAACGGTTCCGCCCGCCGAAATCCTTTCCGCGCGTTTGCCTCGTTGGCTTGCGGAACGCGATAAACTGCTTCTTCCTCTTCAAGCTGGGCCGACCATGCTATTGGCCGAACGATTGCAGCAAGCCGGGCTCTCGAACCTCGCCATTCCGGAATGGCTACGCATTGCGACCATGCACGGCGATCGATACCATCTGGCTACCAAGGCCATTTCCAAGGCGTCGGCGGGCCTTCGATCCGCAGGCCGAGCCGAAGAGGCGGATCGAGTGCAGTCGCTGCTCGATCGATATAAAACCGAGAACCAGAGCCTCAAGTAGCGAGTGGATCAAGCCATGGCATTGCGAAAAAAAGACTTGGTACCGCCCGATTTGGTCGAAAATGTGCGTCAACTGCTGGCTCAAGGCAAACTCAAGGACGCCGACCAAGCTTGTCGAGAAAAACCATGCCCACTTTCGTTCGTTCTAGTAAGCGGAATGTCCGAAATCGAATACGGCTGGCCTGCCGTCGAAAAGGCACTTGAGGACTCGACCGCAGAACAAGCGGCTCGTCTCTACCGCAAGCTAGAGTACCTATCGGTTATCGGAAATATCGCCCCGATGATTGGGCTGCTAGGAACCGTAACGGGAATGATCCTGGCCTTCCGCGAAGTGGCACTTTCCCAGGGGACTGCCGGGGCAGGAGACCTTGCAAGCGGCATTTACTCCGCTCTCGTAACCACCGTCTGCGGCTCGGTGATTGCCATTCCCTGTCTCGCTGCGTTTGCGATTTTCAGAAACAAGATTGACGAGATCAATTCGGATACTGCTTACTCGGCACAGCATGTCTTTAGCTCAGTCCGCCGAAGAATGCCCGGAAGCACCGTTGCTCGCCCCAACATTGTCACTCCCCCCGCAGTTAGCCGCTTCCCTACGAAACGTAGTCATCCACTTCGAGCAAATTGCTGATTTCCGCAATTCCATCGATACCTCTCAAAACTTCTTGAACCATCTGCTTTTGGTAGTAGGAATCCACTTTCCCGCGCAAAGTGATTTTTCCAGGGGTGCTCTCAAGGAACACGCGTCGGTGCAAAACGTAGGGGTTCTTGCGAATAGCCGAGTCGATTCGATGCAATAGTGGTCCTGCTGGCATGCTGCTGTACTTTCTGTCAAAAACTCAGTGAAGTGGCTCAAACCATGTCCGTAACTCTTGCCGACAATTCGCAGTGTCCATCCCGGCATTACTCAAAGCGTTGACAATTTCCATCCAAATCCAATCGCAGTATCGGATTTCCCGTTAAGTTCGATTAGGCAAAGCGGACCGAATAATCCGTGATTCGCGTTTGGGCAATGGTTTCGCAGCGACGGTCCCACACTTTCCACACGCGAGTAGGGCAATGAGTTACACTATTGGTCGAGCGTTGTGTCCGTATCACGACAATATTCTTCTAATGTGCTGAGGTTAATACTTCCTTCCAATGCCTGATTGGTTTCCGGATCTAGTTACGATCCTGATCGCTTTGCTTTTGGTTTTGGTTAACGGTTTCTTCGTTGCGGCGGAATTCTCGCTGGTCAAGGTTCGTTTGGGACGAATCGAACAACTCGTTGCCCATAGAAAACACTTTTCCCGAACCGCTAGATGGCTGGCGCAACGACTGGAACAATCGTTGTCCTCCTGCCAACTCGGTATCACGATGGCCTCTTTGGCGTTGGGAACCATTGGCGAGCCAGCCTTTGCTAAGCTTGTGGAACCGTTTTTGCATGCCATTCAGATCCAGTCACCGGCCATCGTCCATGCCGTCGCCTTTGCGATTTCATTCACTTTTGTCACGTCGCTTCACTTGGTCATTGGCGAACAAGCTCCCAAAATTTTCGCCATTCGAAAACCCGAAACGATCCTCCTCGCTTGCGCGATCCCGTTGCAGATTTTTTTCATCGCAACCTATCCGTTGATGCAATGCCTTAACGTTTCCACGACATGGCTGTTGCGATTGATTGGTGCCACCGAAGCCAACAAGAGCTCGATCCCTTACACCGAAGAAGAGATTCGAGCCCTGCTACGCGAAGCCCATGTCCACGGCAGTTTGACCCGAAGCGAACACAGCATCATCAACGCCGTCTTCGAGTTTGCCGACTTGGTCTGTCGACGCATTATGGTTTCAAGAACCGATGTCGACTTCGTAGACATCCATGAAGAAACCAGCGTTACGATGGACATGATCCACCGAACCAAACATACTCGCTACCCAATTTGCGACGGTTCCTTGGATCATGTTTTGGGGGTGCTGCACGTCAAGGATATCTCCGGCGAGACCATTAACGATGGCTTCGACTGGAAGTCGCTGATGCGGCCACCCAAAAAAGTCCCCGAAAACATGCCCATCAGCAAACTCCTGCGACATTTCCAGGGAACCCACCAACACATGGCCTTCGTTGTTGACGAATACGGCATGATGATCGGAATCGTTACTCTCGAAAACGTACTCGAGGAAATTATCGGCGAGGTCGCAGACGAATTTGACGTCGAAGATCCTGAAATAGTGCCAGATGGTCCCGACAGTTTTGTTATCCTGGGTTCAACCGCAGTTCAAGATGTTGAAAATCGACTCGGCATCCAGTTTGAGTATGCTGATGTGGATACAATGTCGGGACTGCTACTCAACAAAGCCGAACGCTTGTTGGTCGCAGGTGATGTTATTGAATTCCCCAACGCTATTGCAAAAGTCCTTTCCGTTTCGGACGATCGAGCAACGAAAGTTCGATTAACTCTCATTTCACAACAAGAATAGTTTCCCAGGAGTATCCGCCATGAAGTATGTTCGATTAGCCGTCGTCGTTGCTGTTTCCATCCTATCGATTGCTCAGGCAGCGTTCTGTCAGGAAGCCGCAAAAGGCAAAGTGCTTTTTGATGGAAAATCCCTGGCAGGTTGGTCGGGCATCACCACCCTCTGGCGCGTCGAAGACGGTGCGATCACTGGTGAAAGCACTGCGGATGCCCCGCTCAAGAACAACACGTTTTTGGTCTACGAAAAAATGTTCGGCGACTTTGAACTGAACTGCGAGTTCAAGATTACAGGTGGCAACTCCGGTATCCAATATCGTTCCAAGCTAGTCGACCCAGAAAAATTTATCGTGGGTGGTTACCAAGCCGATATCGATTCCGAAAAGGACGTCAAGAAGAATAGCTTTATGGGCATCAACTACGAGGAACGAGGCCGAGGGATTTTGGTGGAACGAGGACAAATCGTTTCGATTGAAGCGGATGGAAAGAAAACACGCGTTGGCTCGACCGGAGACGCAATGGCCTTGCGAAGCAAATTCAACGTCGACAACTGGAATTCGTATCGCATCGTCGCCAAAGGCAACGTCTGCCAGCACTCCATCAACGGTGTGCTGATGTCCGAACTTCAAGACAATCAAGCGGACAAGCGAGCTTCCGAAGGGATTCTGGCTCTCCAGTTGCACGCTGGCCCTCCAATGAAAGTCCAGTTCAAGAACATTGTTGTTACTGAGTAACCAATGAATCCACACGACGTCCTCGTGCAGAGGATTCGACAGGCTACGCAAGCCTTGCTCGGCCAACAGCATTTAACGCACCAGATTTCGGAATGGTGCGACCAATACCAGTTGCAGTGCGATTCCATCGTTTCCTCAAGAGGGGTTTCGCTGACGAGCATTGCGATTGTGGGTGCCAAAGGACAAGGCAAGACTTGGATCGCCCGGCAGATGATTCTCGATAGGCGAGTCTCACAGGGCCTACCGAGCGGGGTTCTCTCCAGCGAAGCCACGACCCACGTGCATTGGATTGGCCCAATCGTTCCCGAGGCGCTCGATGCAAGTCGCGAGCTTTACCATCCTTGTCGATCCGAAGCCATGCTGGACTTGGGGCGTCCCTACATGTTGCTGGACACGCCCGGCATTACCGATGACGACTTGCAAGCCGCCAAGACGGCCGCAGAGGCGATGGCTCTCTCGCCGGTTAAGCTGCTAGTGGTTCGTCGGGATCAATTGCGTGGCGCCATTTTGAGCCAACTGGCTAACTTTACGGAGGGCGCGATCTGCATCCCCGTCATTACATGCGTGCCGCTCAACGACCTTGCTGCAACCACGACCAAGCGTTTGAGCGAATCGCTGCAACGCGACTTGGAAACGTTTTGCAATGCCATGAAATCCAGTGCGCCAAAGACCAAGTTTCTTGAGTCGATCCTCGTCCCGGATTTTGAAGCCGATGGCGATGAGTCCAAAATTGGACTGGCCGTTGCTCGCGATTTGCAAACGCGATTGCAAAGTGAATCGTTGGACGATATCGCCGCGACGCGAGCCAACCGGCTTTCGGCAGCCACCGACCGATTGCGTCATCGCATCGGACAAATGCTAGATTCGCAATTGCCTCAACTGTCGGCGGCCGTGAGACGACTTCATTCCGAAGCCGACGCTTTGCCATCGCAGACGATCGAAACCGTACTGGGCTCGCGCGTGGTGTTGCAATCCGCAGTGCGTGGTAGGCTCCGAACTCAAATGATTGCCGACACCGGCATGATCTGGTTTCCTTTTCGAACCGTTCTGACCGTTCTCGGGCTGACGCACGGGGCCTGGGACCGATTGTTGCTTTCGTTATCCGGAAGTGTGCCATCCATCTTTGGCACTTTTGCGGCTTGGGCTCGCAATGTTCAGCAGTCCCGAAAAATCAATTGGGAAATGCATGAAGGTATTCGTGATCTACTTAACCGACAGATCCAAGATAGGCTGGAACCAGTCCAGGCCCAATTCCATCGCGCGGTAACCCGGATGCGAGGTTCCGATCAAGAAAACAAATCCACATCCGCTTCGCCGCAAATCCGATTATCGGGAGTCGAAGAATTGCAGTCGCGAGCGAGAAGTACATTTGAATGGTCGGTCGACAAGCACCAAATGTAGAAGCGGCAATTTTCTGGAAGATCGCCATCAGAAAGCCCAGGGCGCGGCCCGAGTTGCCCTGCCGCTTGGCC
>JANPNA010000193.1:0-17232 GCA_031427235.1 Pirellula sp. | reverse complement strand
TGGCTTGAAACACAGCTTGGTTTGATCGAAAAGGTCGGTTTAGAAAATTACCTACAATCGCATATTTAGGAAAGCAGCAAAGCCAACGCGCCACGAGCCAGTATCCAGGAGCTGGCCTAAGGCCATGCGGCTTCCAGGCCAGGCATCGCCAGCAGCCGCGCTGGATGGGCGTCGCGGCGATTTATTCGAAACGTCTGCCGTCGATCCATTTATTTTTAAGCAAATGAAAAATTCGGCGAGACTTTAGAAGTTCAAGTCCGACAGCCTGCTAGAGAGTCGTCGAGCGGAGGGAGCGCAGCTTGCAAATAACGCGCATTGCGCATATGCTTCAGTCGTCACCAGTGCCAACCAACAAGGAAACAGAAGTGAGCACAGCCGCATTCGACACACTAAAATTTGTGCAGCGCCTTGAATTGGCGGGCATCGCGAGAGAACAGGCTATTGCGCTGGCCGAGGCGCAAAAAGAATCGCTGTCTGGACTTTCCGACGAACAGCTTGCCACTAAAAGCGATATTCATGACATCCGACTTAAACTTGTCGAACACGATGGTCAATTCACCCTGCTCAAATGGATGATGGGCCTATTGGTTGCTGGCGTGTTGTCGCTGGTGCTCAAGGCGTTTTTGCCATGACCGCCAATCTGGAAACCTCATCCTTGAACAGTTGCGCTTGATCCGCAACGAAGGCGCAACCACGCGCAGCGAGATCTGCCGAGACATTCTGGAAGCAAACCAATGCTTGACCCGCATCGAAAACCTCATCGCCGGCGTACGCAAAGAGTCGGCGAAGTCCTTGGAAGAGGTGAGCAAATGGCAAGGCTAACCTCACCCACTCCCGCCGAGATCGCCGCGCTCCGGGCGTCCTATGGCCTCACACAGGCGCAGATTGCCAAGCTCCTCCACACCAGCGTGCGTGCGTACCAACAATGGGAACACGGCGACCGTGACATGCATCCGGCATTCTGGGATTGTCTGCGCCTCAAGCTGGGGTTCCAGCTAAACTAAAATCAACCTATAGGCTTTGGCGCAGTCCGCGATCACGCGCCGTTCGACCATCTGCGGCTGACCAGCGGTCGAGTACATTAGGTACAACATGGATCCCCATGTTTCTGTAAGCGACGGCCAGCGCGATCACACAATCCGTGCACGCCTTCCGGTGCGATGTATCGCACGCCCAGTCGAAAATACTCAACTTCGAACGACTCTAGCGGCAAGATTATTTGTACTCTCAATAATCCCGGTTGCAGCCGAAGCACCACTTCGTCCCAAGTCGGAGGCTGGCAACCGCGGCGGGAAATATTGATCGCGGCCAAGGTGGGGTCCGCCCCCAACTCGAGCAATACCTTGAGCATCGGAAGATCGGCGGTCTTGCAAGCGAGCAAAAACGGGGTTGCACCCTTCATGTTCAATTTGGCTTTTCCGGCTGGGCCTCGCTCTAATTGCGCATTGACATTCGCACCCGCCTCGACCATTTTTCGGACAAATTCGAGGCTCGAAACATTCCCCGAACCGCGTGGCGAAGGATCGCCATCGATACCGTCGCCGCTGGCGGGTTTTCGGACCCAGCTCAAAGCGTGCAATGGCGTGTAATCGCTCCGTTGGTCGTTTGGATCGGCCCCGCGTTCCACCAGATCAAGTGCCAATTCAAAATGGCCGCTTTCCACGGCTAACATCAAAGCGGACGTGCCTGGTCGTGCCCCTCGCCCTTGGCTCCTGTCCTGACCCATAACCCAGTTCACATCAACGCCTGCATCCAATAGCCGCCGCACAACGTCGATGTGACCTTCGCGGGCGGCGAACATCATCGCGTTGAAGCCGGACTTCAATTCGCGTTTGAGATCCGCACCCGCATCAATGAGCACTTGAACGGCCTCAGCGTTACCTTCCGCTGCTGCCCACATCAAAGCAGTCTGGCCTCCTCGCTCGGTTGCATCTACGTTGGCACCGTGCTTCAATAGCTCTGACAGTACATCTGGATTTCCATTGCGAGAGGCGGTCATGAGTGGCGTCTCCCCCCCTGGCAGAACAGTATTGGTGTCCGCGCCTGCAGCTGTCAAAAGCTTTACGCTCGCAACGTCCCCTTGCATGCATCCGATCGATAACGATGTTACGTCGTAACGAGTGCGAGCATTCACTGGCGCGCCTGCAGAGAGCAGTTGCTGGACCAATTCAGTCCGTTTGTGGAAAACAGCCCAATGCAATGCGGTCATCCCATCGGGCTGCTTTGCGGTTAATTGCTCAGGCTCGGCTAGAAGTTTTTCAGCGAGAGACCATTCGCGTCTTTCAATGGCGTTGACAAGCGAGGTCTCTGAGCCGATAGAGACGGGCACTATAGCAAATAGCAAAATAGCAAATAGCAAAGGAATTAAAGGCATATTGTTAAGGCAGGCTCCTCAGGCGAGCGGCGATGTGAAAACTACCAATCATAACCCGATACGTAAGTGAGGGACTTGCGGAATTGTCCCTCGCTTACGCTTCGGGTTGGGATACTCCACTCTACCGATCAACATTAGAGCGTTACAGGATCGAAGAGGTCTTCCACGCGGCCATTGCTATCAGCAAAAGTCTCTAAAGGAACACCAACTTTGTTGAGCAAGGTTAAATGCAAATTGGAAAGTGGAGTGGGCTTCTCGAATTGAATGTGTTTGCCACCACGCATTTTTCCAGCAGCGCCACCTGCCACGAGGATAGGGAGATTCGAATGATCGTGTGTGTCGGAGTCCCCCATGCCGCTTCCATACAAGAACAGCGAATGGTCAAGCAAGTTCCCGTCCGCTTCCGGGGTCGCTTTGAGTTTCTTCAAAAACTCCGCAAATAGAGAGACGTGGAATTGATTGATCTTTGCGATCTTGGCAAGTTTTTCGGGATCCTTTGCATGATGCGTGATCGGATGATGTGGATCTGGAACGCCAATCTCCGGATACGTTCTATTGCTTGCTTCGCGTGCGAGTTGGAAAGTGGTGACGCGTGTGATGTCCCCTTGGAACGCCAAGAGCTGCAGGTCGAACATGAGTCTCGCGTGATCTGCATAGTCGACGGGAACACCGATAGGTCGATCCAAGTCCGGCAGTGGATTGTCTTGGACGGCCGACTCCGCTTGTTGGATGCGACGTTCTACGTCGCGGATGTTTTCGAGGTAGCCATCGATCTTGTTTCGATCCGCAGGTCCGACTCTCAATTTCAGTCTTTTGATTTCCTTGGTTACTGAGTCCAATAGGCTGGCTCTCTTTTTCAAAGCGGCCCGGCGTTGGTCGGGTGTTCCGCCCTCGCCAAACAAACTCTCAAACACAAGTCGCGGGTGCGCTTCGGCAGGGAGTGGATTGCTGGGTGTAGACCATGACAAATTATTTTGATAGACACATGCGTAACCGTTGTCACATTGCCCAACGGTCGCCAACAAATCCATCGACAATTCCAGCGACGGAAGAGGCGATGATTGTCCGATTTGCTTGGCGGCGATTTGATCGACGGTCGTACCAAGATAGTAGTCGGTGCTTTCGGTCAATTTAGCTCGAGCGGCACTCAGAAAAGCAGAATTGGACGTCGCATGCGAACCTGGATATGCGTTTTGAAGATCCATGCCACTGAGAACGCTTACTTGATCCTTGATATCCTCAAGTGGCGATAGGCTCGACGGCAATACATCGAGCGAATTGCCGCTTGGCATCCATTCCTTTGGATTGCAACCCATGGGGACATAGATGTAACCAATTCTGCGAAGCCGCTCACTTGCAGCCGGCGTTACGGCAGTTGCTGCCATGGCTGGAATCATGGCATCGAGCAGAGGCAGGGCCACGGCAGCACCCGTCCCTCGCAACAATGTCCTTCGAGTTAGTGCCTTTTGGAAAATGGTCATTCTGAGTCCCTCATCAAGAACGGCTTACTTAAAACAATTCCTCGGACGACCGACGAAAATCGGAAGTCCTGTTCCGCTGCAAAATCTACGATTCTTCGAACTTCGGGGCCATCGCGTAATTCAACGCCACGACCGAGCGCAAAGGTTAGCAACTTTTCTGTCATTGTACCAACAAATACCTTGGGACGCTTCAGAATACTGTCTTCAAGCGTGGCCGCATCATGCACCGGTGACCCGTCAGGCATGGTTCCGGCTGTATCGAGCGGTTGACCATCATCAAACGAACGCCATCGTCCCAGTGCATCGTAGTTATCGAGAGAAAAACCGACGGGGTCCATCAAATTGTGGCAAGAAGCACACGCTTGGTCGGAACGGTGCATCGCTAGACGTTCTCGCAACGATTTCCCCTCCGAATCTTGTTTGTCCTTGAGTGCGGGGACATTGGCCGGTGGAGGTGGCGGAGGCGTGCCGATGATATTTTCTAAAATCCAATTGCCGCGGATGGTTGGTGAAGTGCGGGTTGCGTAGGAAGTAACGGTCAAAATACTGCCGTGGCGAAGAATTCCCCCACGTTTGCTAGTGGAGGACAAGTCCACTCGTCGGAAATGGCTTCCCGAGACGTTGGGTATTCCATAGTGTTTCGCAAGTCGCTGGTTGAGAAAGGTGAAGTTGGAGCGAATCAACCCCAACACGTTGCGATCGTTTGCAATCACTTCCTCGATCAACAACTCCGTCTCACGGCGAAACGCATGCCTTAAATTGTCATCGAAATCCGGATAGAGCCGTAGGTCAGGCGTTATGGATTCCAGGTTTCTAAGGTAGAGCCATTGAGAAGCGAAATTCGTCACCAAGGAAGTTGATCGTTGGTCCTTGAGCATCCGTTCTACTTCCGCAGCCAGGACAAGGGGCTGGCGTAGTTTGTGTGCTTCGGCAAGGCTTAAAAGGCGATCGTCCGGAAGGCTACTCCACAGAAAGAAGGAGAGACGTGAGGCGAGTTCCAAATCGCTTATCGCGTAGGCTGAACCGGTTGAATCACCGGTGGGCTGCTCCTCGATTTTAAAAAGGAAGTTCGGATTGACGAGTATCGAGGTTAACGCGGCTTCGAGGCCAGCGTCGAAGCCACCTTCCCGGAACGATTCTCCGAAGAACCACATGGGTGACTCGAGATCTGCTTCACCGATAGGGCGCCGAAACGCCAGTCTCGCCAATCGACTTAAAATCCGCTTTGCGCTTTCCATTGGTTTGGCAGTATCCACCGGATCTTGTCGAAAGATTGCCTGACGGCTTTGAGAATTGCCTGCCGACTCGGAATGGAATGGACCGACGATGGAGAGTTCGAAGAGGGCAGGATTGACTCGCGGGTGACGGTGACGATTGTAAGCAGCATCGAACGGTTGACGTTTCGTTTCAACTAAGGAAGCTCCGACCTGCGGGAAGGCAATACCGACTGCATGCTGGCCCGCAGTGACACGGATTCGCGTTTTCAAGTGCGAGTCAACGTGAGTAAAGTCTTCTCGATTCGGGGGCGGCTTGACGGTGAATCGGTGACTTTGCTCTCGATCGATGAGCAGATCAATCGAATGCTCTTGGGTCAGTCCCTCTACTTTTTCATCGCGATCGCGCGCCAAACGCAACTGAAATTCGTAGTCTCCATCGCGTGGAAAGGTGTGCTGAATCAGCACACCGCCAAAGGTGCCTAACGGCAAACCATCGACATGCCTATCTTGAGTTCGGTCGGCAGGAACCCGAATATTGATCCCCATTGGACCGAGCCCTTCTCGGCCGAGCGCGATGCGGCTAACGGTCTGGGCGGCGGTCAGATAGCGATTCAAAAGCGTCGGAGAGAGTTCCCCAACGGTGATGTTGTCAAAGCCTTGACTCGATTCGTCTTTAGGCAGCAAGGCGTTTGCGTCGACATCCAACGCGAGCAAGTCGCGGATTGCGTTCTGGTACTCGGTGCGGGTTAGACGCCGAAGGGATTCCGTTCGACCAGCAAAAGGATGCAACTGACTGCCGTTATCCAACCACTTCTCAATTGCACGAGTCGCTTTGTCGTAGTCAGCTTCATTGGGTCTATCACTATCGGGGGGAGGCATCTGGCCAGCCCGCAATCGCCGCAGGATTCGCTCCCAGTCGCTGCTGTCAAAGGATGACGCGGCGATGGACTCGAGGCGTGGCTTGAGTTTCTCGATAGTGAAGTCGCCAGCAGGTTTTGGTCCTGTATGGCAATCCGAACAGGTATTGTTCAGGAGAGATTGAATCGATTCCAGGTCAACTTCATCGGCGGAAGCCGATTTGCAATTTTGTACAATTGCAAGCAAGAATACGACGGAAGGCAAATGAAATAGCGACAACCTTGTCTCCAATGATCGCAATGAAAAGAGTCGTTGCATTGGCGGGATGTGGGATTCGATGGCATTAAATGGCAGGGAAAGTGTTTAAAACGTCCCTCCTAGCGTAACACAAAAACGACTGGCAGACAAATTGTGAACCAGTGTCGCACGCCCCGTCGTGCCGTGAATCACGCCCCTGAGAGTGCGAGACGCCTGCCGAAGCTTGACGACACGTTGGTTCGGCAACCAAACTCACCCGCCTTGCGTGTCGAAAATCGCGGCATGGAGAGTCACGGCATGGAGAGTCGCGGCATGGAGAGTCGCGGCATGGCGTGCCGTAAGACGCGTCACGGCACGGAGTGCCGTGCTACACTGGGCCTGCGGCTACAAATTGCGGACTTGGACTAGTAGGAGTCCCTAGCCAACTGCTAGATTGGGAATGCATGGTCACAGTCATCTGAATGTCTTCTCCGGAAAAACAATGTCTAAAACGCTATCTCCCACTGAACAAGACTACGCCAACTCCGGTTGGCTACAAGCGTTGATGGGGGTGAGCGATCCATTGATTCAGCAGTCGAGATTGAATGCAAAAAAACACTTGGATTGGATCGATTGCATCACCAGTTTGACGACCATCCGGGAGAAGGCGGTCATGCTGGACTCGGCCTTGGAGGGCCTTTGGGATTTCGGCGTTTCCAATGATATGAAGTGGCTCCTGACGTCGATTCCAAGCGCTCAACCATCCTGGGTTTTGGATTGCACGGATGAATTCTCAATCGAACAGTCGGAACCTCCTAAGATCGACGACGCCACGGTTTGGGCTAATGCGATGGGCATTCGCGATTGGTCCACTCAAGTTACCATGAAAATCCTAAGTGGGGACTTCGTGTCGTGGCAACGAAGCGTGGCTAGGCAAGGGGCGAATGCTCCAACCGGTTTTACGATGGAGTCATCGGGAAAAAGCACTTTGGAATTAAAGACGACGGCGAGCTGGAAAGCCAACAATTGGGTCGATGGAACATGGACTTTTGCAATCGATGGTCAAGCAACCATGATCAAAGTCATTGAGGAGCCGATCAGTGTTTGCCGACCTGCTTGGCAGGCAACCGAAGAGAACGTACTGCTGACGATTCAGGCTGCGGATGAGCGATTTGGAAAGCAACGCAAAAAGATATCCGGTAACAACATTACCCAAGGTGGCAGCAATCAAGGAAAATGGAGTGATTGGTGCGAATCGGTGCCAGCCCTAAGCGATTTGCACTTGGCCGTATTGTGTGGCGAAGGACTGCAGTGCTCGCCGACGTTCCAAGGTGTTTGGGCCACCGTTTGGCCGATCATCTATTGTCGTCGCAAAAAGCTGAAACGAGGCACCTGTGGTTTGACCGATCTTCGACAGCGACTTGATCAGTGCTTTCAAGCCGATCCGCAACTGGTAACATGGTTGTTGGTCTTTGGTGAACTGCTTTGCAATATGCAAATCGGAGATGGACTCGGCATTTCAGCCAAGTTTAAAGACCCTAGCAGCCGATCCTAATCTGGAGTTTCGGCTTGTTTCTGGTGTTTCGGCCCATGGTAAGGCGGCACTTCGAGCCTTGATTCTCGACACGGAGTGTCGAGTTACACTCTGGCGGACCGTCAGCGATTCAGGCATAATTCCGATTTCCCACGAAGCATAGCACCTGAAGGCATTTTTTAATGGCAAAAATCAAGGTCAAGAACCCTGTCGTCGAGATGGACGGCGACGAGATGACTCGTATTATCTGGTTGAAAATCAAGGAAAAACTGATTTACCCGTACCTCGACATCGACCTCAAGTATTTTGATCTCAGCATCCAAAGCCGAGATGCCACCAAAGACCAGATCACGGTCGATTCAGCCAACGCAACCAAGAAATATGGAGTTGCGGTCAAGTGCGCGACCATTACGCACGACGAATCGCGCGTCAAGGAATTCGGTTCGCCAGAAATGTTGAGAAGCCCGAACGGTACCATTCGAAATATTTTGAACGGTACCATCTTCCGCGAACCTATTATTTGCAAAAACGTACCGCGGCTCGTGAGCCATTGGGACAAGCCTGTCGTAGTGGCTCGTCATGCCTTCGGCGATCAGTATCGAGCTAGCGAGTTTCGTTTCCCAGGTAAGGGAACCGTAAAACTTACGTTTGTGCCAGCCGATGGTGGCCCCGCGATCGAGCGAGAAGTCTTCAAGTCGGAGGGCTCTGGCGTTGCCATGGCCATGTACAATACCGACGAATCGATTTCCGGCTTTGCGCACTCGGTCTTCATTTATGGTCTGGCCAGGAAATACCCCGTCTACTTGTCAACCAAAAATACCATTCTCAAAACGTACGACGGTAGGTTTAAAAACCTATTTCAAGAAATCTTTGAAGCCAACTACGCTGAGCATTATAAGGCGGCTGGGTTAACGTACGAGCATCGACTGATCGATGATATGGTGGCAGCCAATTTGAAGTGGAGCGGTGGCTATCTTTGGGCATGCAAGAATTATGATGGCGACGTCCAGTCGGATACGGTTGCGCAGGGCTATGGTTCGCTGGGGCTGATGACTTCGGTGCTGATGTCGCCGGATGGAACATCGTTCGAAGCAGAAGCTGCACACGGAACGGTTACACGCCACTATCGAGACCATCAAGCGGGTAAGCCAACGTCGACGAATCCCATAGCGTCGATTTTTGCGTGGACTCGCGGTTTGATTCGTCGGGGCGAAGTCGATGGAACTCCAGATGTGATTGCCTTCGCCAACACGGTAGAAAAAGTATGCGTTGAATCCGTGGAAGCAGGCCACATGACCAAGGACCTGGCGTCGCTCATTGGCAAAGAGCAGAAATGGGAGACCACAGATCAGTTCCTCGATACATTAGATGCGGAACTCAAACGCCGCATGGCGTAGGTAGTGCCGACGGAATGGCAATGCCCCCGAGTTCAACTCGGGGGATACTTACCATACCTCTAGAGCAAAAGGTCAGAACCCTCGGCGTGAAGCCGACGGCATGCATCTTACTTTCCTATAAGGTCCTTGCCCATCCAAGGGCGGAGGACGGCTGGGACCCGAATTGTCCCATCGGCCAATTGGTGGTTCTCCATGACTGCAATAATCGCTCGGCTGATGGCGATGGCGGTACCGTTGAGTGTGTGAACGAGGTGCGTTCCCTTTTCGTTTTTCGTTCGGGAGCGAATATTCAACCGGCGGGCTTGATAATCCGTGCAATTGGACGTGCTGGTAACTTCACCCCATTCGCCAGCGGTCCCGCGGCCGGGCATCCATGCTTCCAAGTCGTATTTGCGATACGCAGGGCCACCAAGATCGCCGGTTGCCGTATCCACAACACGAAATGGGATTTCCAGCAGATCAAACAGATCGCATTCCAACTGACGCAGTTCTTCGTGGATTGCGTCACTTTGATTCGGTAGGGTGAAGGCAAACATCTCGATCTTGGTGAATTGATGGACGCGGTATAGTCCCTTGGAGGCCCGGCCAGCAGCTCCGGCTTCGGTTCGGAAGCAATGGCTGATGCCAACAAGTTTCAATGGCAAGTCCTCAGCCTCCAGCACTTGGCCAGCGTACATGCCTCCCAAAGTGATTTCGGCAGTGGCGACTAAATTCAGATCGGTGTTTTCAATGCTGTAGATTTGAGTCTCTGGACCACGAGGGATGAATCCAATCCCATGCAGCGTTTCCGTATTCGCAACGTCCGGTGTTGAAACAGGCACAAACCCTTGCTTGATGAGAAGGTGCACGGCAAACTGTTGGAGCGCGAGCTCCAAAAGGACCGCGTCGTTCTTGAGAAAGTAGAAACCAGCTCCTGCCACGCGAGCTCCAGCCTCGAAATCGATCATGTCGTGCTGCTTGCCGAGCTGCAAATGATCCTTGGGTTGGAAATCAAAAGTAGGGATCGGGGTTTTGCCTCGTGCGATTTCCAAATTTGCCAGATCGTCCCGCCCGATGGGCGCAGCCGGATGGGTCATGTTTGGCACCCGGGACAAAATCGTTGCAATTTCCTTGTCCAACGCGTCGTGTTCGGTTTGAACAGCCTCTTTTTGCTCTCGTAGTTTTCGCCCTTGTTCCTTGATCGCCTCGCGCTCGGCAGGGGCTGCAGCACCAATCCTGGCACTTGTCGCATTGGCTTGCCGATTCAACTCTTCGGCTTGACTGAGCTTGGCTTTCCGGACCCGTTCTAACTCCACAAACCGATCGATTTCAACCTGCGCTCCGCGATGGACGCAATTCGCCTTGACCAACTCAACGTTTTCTAAAACAAATTTTCGATCGAGCATTGGAACGACGGGGGGATGAGTACGAATTAGAAGATACGAAACCGCAGAGTTTATCTGAAAACTCGGAATCGTCCAACAAGCCTAACGCCTGAAAGCTTTGACGTTCGATTGGATTGTACTAAGCACTTGAAAACCCCTGCATTTTTTGGGGAGATCGACCCGATATGCAATAGGGAACGCTCGGAAAGTAATTCGGATTCGAGCAATGAACCATGGATGGTCGGTCAATTTAACTTTCTGCCAATTCAGTGAGACCATTCTATGCGACTTTTTCTAGCTGCATTTTGTTTAGCTGGGGCTACTACCGCCTCATCCGCTTTTGCCGGTAATGATGAGCCCTTGACCGGCGGAACCGGCTCACCTGGCTACGCTCGCTTTGAAGTCAGCCCTGCACAAGAGTACTTGATCGCACGCGCTCGAACAGAAACCATGCATCGTGAGGCGATCGTCAGGCAGTATGACTGGATGGGCTACAACTTTGCCCGGCCCGTCGTTAATTCCGACCCGTTTTTCAACGCACAAACGCCACTTCGCACGCGTCGCCTATATAGCTACCAAGGCTACTGGGTTGATTCGCGAATGTACGGTTTCTAAACGCAGCACCGATCTTAAAGCTGGGATGAATCCCAGCACTCCAAATTGTCAAACGTCTGGATGCTTGAACGAAGAAGAGTGGCTTCCAAATAGCCAAATGGCTTCGATCGTTCTACTGCTCTCGATGAGCTTTCGGCTGAGAGCAATTTGCTCTCCAACGGTTCGGGACAGGGCGATTCGCAAGTAATTCGAATGCGTTCTGGGCATTCGATTTCTAATAACCAGCGATTGCCCATCCAGCGACAACTTCCAATGGCTCCTTTAACGAGCAGCCCATGTGTATTCATCGACAAACCCACTTGTCGGGTTATATCCTGCGGTGATTCCAAATCAACGTAACGAATCCTCCAATCGTGCGATCGGACTCCGCATTCAATCAAACTCGCATCAGGGTTTTGTCCCCCGACTAGCCAGCCTTTCTTTATCTTGAGGATATCCACCGTCGGATGGCCAAGCAATTTTGCAACCACTTTGGAATGGGGAGAGCGGTAAACCGACAGTGGGTCGCCAACTTGTTGTATCCTACCTGACGCGAGAACCGCGATTCGATTTGCCAGGTAAAACGCTTCATCCGAATCGTGTGTTACATAAAGAAAGGTCTTCTTGGTCTCCCGATGCACCCTTAGTATGAGCTCCCTGCACTCTTCACGCAAAGTCTGATTCAAATGGGCTAGAGGTTCATCTAGAAGCACAACTGATTTGCGAGACAACATGGCTCGGGCGATGGCAAGGCGTTGGGCCTGCCCTCCAGAAAGCTGAGTGAGCTTTTGATCAAGCGTTTCTTCGAGTTGCAGCCAATCAACCCAGCGAGAGACTTGGTTCGGTTCTGGAGAGTGCTTTGCTGCCAAGTCAAGATTCTGGCGAACGGTTAAGTGCTCGTACCCATTCCCGTCTTGAAAAACCATGGCTACATCGCGATTATGGGGAGGTCTGCGGGCTTGATCGAGACCTTCGATTCGAATGGTCCCACTCTGTGGAAGTTCGAGACCCGCAATGAGCTTTAGCAAAGTCGATTTGCCGCTACCGCTATCGCCCAGGATGACAATGAATTCCCCTTTTCCAACGGACAGGCTTAATTCATCAAGGACCGTTGCACGACCATACTGCTTTCTGAGGCCAATGATTTCGATGGCTAATGGCTCAACATCCATGGCTTTACGATTTGGTTCGGCTGAGTCAAGTTTCATACCGCTCGGCTCACTTCTGCCGTTTGATCCATTCCAGTAGTACACTTCCAACTTTGACCATGGACGAGCCGGAGCATTTGTCAGGCGTATCTGCCATAGTGTGCCAAAAACTCTTGCCTTTCGGCACACCGCGAGTGTAATCGAAATCGATTAGGTCAATGACTTGGATTTTTGCAATCGAATTCAAGGGCAAATGGTCGTCCTTGATTTCGTAACCAATGTTGGGCTTGAATTCTTTGATCTTCAATTCCTTGGCAATCCCCCAAACTTCTTCAACCAGCGGCCGTGCAAACTTCCAAGAATTTTGCTCATAAAATAGCTGCAAATCTGCATCGCCAATCATATCCACAAGGATCCCGCTTCGGTATCGGGGCGTGGTTGGGTCATCGGCATAGGTGCGAGCAAAATGTGTGGAGCCAACAAAAAAAGGGTCACGCGGCTCTTCGTACACAAGCTCTTCGGCGTCGAAAAAGACCAAGTCGACTCCGACTTTCATCGGCAGTTTCTGCAAAGCGTGGCCCAACTCCATGAACAACGCTGTCCCACTTCCACCGTCGTTGGCTCCGACAAACAGACCTTTTGGGTTCCTGGCGTCATTTACGGGGAAAGGACGAGTATCGTAGTGAGTGCAAAGGAGCACCCGTTCGGGATTGTCTGGATTCCAACGGACGATTAGATTCTTGACTTCGACCTTGTCACCCGATTCGGGATGCCTGATTTCGAACGACTGCCATAGCAGCTTAGCACCTAGCTTGGTGAAGTGCTCATCGAGCATCGTTTGTTGCTTTGCCATGCCTTCGGTGCCGGTAACTCTCGAACCGATATCACAAATTTTTACCAAATACGAAAAAGCTCTCTTGGCATCGAGCGATGTTTTCGTATTCGATTGGCAGGCCGCCACACTTTGCAGTCCCAAGAAAGCCATAACGCTAAGGGCTGTAGTGGCCAGAAGAGATTTGTTCCGCAAAGGATGGCTCACTCTCTGACAGGAAAAAATGCGGCATCCTGCCGCTTGAACTTGATCCTTCAATGTCGGCATTGTTTGCGCGAATCGATCGCGTGTCAATCAGTCCTAAAAACATTTATTGGAATAACGCGAATGCTTCCTAACGGGTAGTCACAGATGCCAACTAGAAAACCGATGCAACTTTGGTAAAACATAGTCGCACCGTTTTTCAGTCAATTTCCCTTTTCCCCCTTTTTGGAGTATCAACATGACCAATGGACCGATGAATCGAAAGCTCAAGATGGGTATCGTTGGAGGGGGACAAGGATCGTTCATTGGTCGAGTTCATTCCATTGCTGCTTGTTTGGACAACAGAGCAACTTTGGTTGCCGGTGCATTTAGCAGCAACGCCGAACGTTCCAAGGCGTCCGCACCCGACTACGACGTGTCTCAAGAAAGAGCGTACCCATCCTACCAAGCGATGTTCGAAACCGAATCAAAGAAGCCCGGCGGTGAACGGATCGACTTCGTTTCGGTTACCACCCCAAACCACACGCACTTTGAAGTTGCCAAGGCTGCCTTGGAAGCTGGCTTTCACGTAGTGTGCGATAAACCGATGACCTTCGATTTGGCTCAAGCCGAAGAGCTTGCCAAGCTAGTGGACAAATCCAAGTCGGTCTTCGCATTGACACACAATTACACAGGCTATCCATTGATTCGCCAAGCGCGCGAAATGATCCAAAGCGGCGAACTCGGTGAGATCCAAGCCGTTCGCTCCAACTACATCCAAGGTTGGTTGCGTACAAAATTAGAAGATCAAGACCAAAAACAAGCTGCCTGGCGGACCGATCCCAAACAGAGTGGCGTGGCTGGCTGCTTTGGCGACATTGCCACTCATGCGTACAATCTTGGCCGCTTCATGACAGGTCTGTTGCCTACCGAAATCAGTTGCCACCTGAAAATCTTCGAGCCCGGCCGCAAGCTGGATGATTATGGCACCGCCATCGTCCGATATCAAAATGGCGGCCTAGGTACAGTGACCGCAAGCCAAATCAGTCACGGTCGTGAAAACGATTTGTCCATCGAAATCGACGGAACCAAAGGTGCCCTTTCTTGGCGACAAGAAGAACCGAACGTCATGCTGGTCCGTCAAAACGGACAACCGCATAAACTCTACACTCGCGATCCAAACGGGTCGTTCATGAATGCAAGCGGCAAGGCTGCTTGCAGATTGCCAAGTGGGCACCCAGAAGCGTTCTTCGAAGCATTTGCCAATATTTATGTCGCAGCCTTCGATGCCATGGTTGACGTCTCACAAGGCAAAACGATGGATCGCGTCAATACGCTCTATCCCAATGTTCACGATGGCGTTGAAGGCATGTACTTCATCGAGCAGTGTGTCGCCAGCAGCGCTCAAAACGGTGCCTGGGTTTCGTTGAGCCACCCTCGAGCTCGAAAATAGAGCGAATGCCCCCGAGTTTCACTCGTGGGATTTTTACCATCTCTAGAACAGATGGTCAGAACCCCTGGCGTGAAGCCAGGGGCATGAAAATGCCCCCGAGTTTAGCTCGGGGGATTTTTACCATTTCTCTAGAACAGATGGTCAGAACCCCTGGCATGAAGCCAGGGGCATGAAAATGCCCCCGAGTTTCACTCGGGGGATATTTACCATTTCTCTAGAGAATAGACAGACTGATCCCCTGGCGTGTAGCCTAAAGCCAGTGGCATGCAAAAAAACCACAATAAACGAACCTCTCCAGACAACTCGCTTGAAACCGTGAATCATGAACCAGCTCAATAAATTCTCCTCTCGCATTACACAACCCAAAAGCCAAGGAGCTTCTCAGGCAATGCTCTATGGAACCGGAATGACTCCGGAGGACATGAACAAAGGCCAAGTTGGCATCGGAAGCGTTTGGTACGAGGGGAACACCTGTAACATGCATCTGCTGGACTTAGCGCTTGCAGTCAAGAAAGCTGTCGTCGAAGAAAATCTCGTTGGGATGCGATTCAATACCGTCGGTGTAAGCGATGGAATCAGCATGGGGACCGATGGCATGTCCTACTCGCTCCAGTCCAGGGATCTGATCGCCGACTCCATTGAAACGATAATGGGCGCTCAGTGGTACGACGCCCTGATCGCTTTGCCTGGTTGCGACAAGAACATGCCCGGCTGCTTGATAGCGATGGGTCGACTGAATCGCCCATCACTCATGATTTACGGCGGAACGATTCGCGCTGGAAAATGGAACGGCCATTCGCTGGACATCGTTTCTGCATTCCAATGCTACGGCCAATACATTTCAGGTCAAATCGATGAAGAAACGCGAGCCAATATCGTTCGAAAATCTTGCCCTGGTGCAGGTGCCTGCGGCGGCATGTACACTGCCAACACAATGGCATCCGCCATTGAAGCTTTAGGTATGTCGCTGCCATACTCTGCTTCGATACCCGCCGAGGACCCAGCCAAAATGGACGAATGCAGACGGGCCGCCAAAGTCATTCGACACCTCATGGAAATCGATCTCAAACCTCGCGATATCATGACTCGAGCTGCGTTCGAAAACGCTATGGTCATCGTGGTGGCGTTAGGAGGTAGCACCAACGCGGTCCTCCACTTGATCGCAATGGCACGTAGCGTTGGCATCGACTTGCAATTGGACGATTTTCAAAAAGTAAGCGATCGAGTTCCGTTTCTTGCAGACTTAAAACCTTCTGGGAAGTTTGTCCAGGAAGATCTTCATTCTGTCGGTGGTACCCCCGCGGTGATAAAGTATTTGTTGGCAGAGGGGCTTATGACCGGCGACTGCATGACCGTGACCGGCAAAACCTTGGCGGAAAACGTTGCGGATCTACCCGGTTTGAAAGCGGGGCAAAAAATCGTTCAGCCCATTTCCAACCCGATTAAGGCCACCGGACACATTCAAATCCTGTTTGGCAATCTAGCCCCGGAAGGTTCCGTCGCCAAAATCACAGGTAAAGAAGGCATGCGGTTTTCCGGTCCGGCACGCTGCTACGACAGCGAAGAGCTCATGCTCGCGGCGTTGGAAAAAGGACAAATCCAAAAGGGAGATGTCATCATCATCCGCTACGAAGGCCCCAAGGGTGGTCCAGGCATGCCAGAGATGTTGACGCCGACGTCTGCCATTATGGGCGCGGGTCTTGGCTCCGATGTTGCCCTCTTAACCGATGGCCGTTTTTCCGGTGGTTCACACGGGTTTATCGTGGGGCACGTGACTCCCGAAGCACAAGAGGGAGGACCTTTGGCTTTGGTAATGGACAACGATCTTGTCACATTGGACGCCAACACGAATCGACTAGACGTGGCTGTGTCCGATGCTGAGATGGCATCGCGACGAGCAAAGTGGCAGGCTCCGCCGCTGAAGGCAACACGCGGTACGCTCTACAAGTACATCAAAAATGTAAAAAGCGCCAGCGAAGGCTGTGTTACCGACGAGTAATTCGCCGCATAGAATCTTTGTCGCCTTTTGCTCCGCAAAAGTGCGTTAACTAGGCGCACTTTCGCAGAGCGAAAGGCGACAATAATGAGACATTCACCCATGAAAACCCTACTCGTTCTCGCCGCAATGGTGTGTTTGCTCTGTGGCTCATCACGTGCAGACACAATGAGCCCGAACATTAACGATGGCGGATCACATCGTTTTTAAACAATCGCGATGACAACCAGCGCCGTGGCGTCTCAAATTGGCTTGACCCAACCGCGCCGACACTGGCTCGCACACTCCATCAAAACGGATACGCCACCGGTCATTTTGGCAAGTGGCACCTCGGTGGCCAACGCGATGTCGCAGACGCACCAGCTATCAGCGCCTATGGCTACGATGAGTCACTCACCAACTTCGAAGGCATGGGTGCTAAACTTCGGCGTCGATCTTAAGGCGGGCCGATTTAAATCGTAGCGGAAGCTGTCAAAGCTTTCGTGAATGCTGGACGCCAACGAAATGCTTGACGCATTCCGCTACTAGGGAACGCTAGCGAAAGTGTTTCGCGGCCCAGCTTAA
>JANPNA010000192.1:0-2262 GCA_031427235.1 Pirellula sp. | reverse complement strand
CTTCCTGCGAATCTGCGATGTCAATCGCGGAAACAAGACCCGAGCCACTAGCGGAAACGCATTTAATGAGCCCAACAACGCGGTGAGTACTCCACGGAATAGACTCCGGCTACTCATATGAAATGTTTGAAACGCTTTGCCAATCAACAGCCGTGATTGTGCTCGCCTATTTTCCGCCTCCTTCGCCGAAAGTGGACCGACTTCCTCGACGTAGTTTTTCGGAAGCATAAGGATCGGACAAAGCGGGATATAATGCGCATCCGCCGTACCTCGAAAGTACATGGGGACGTTGAAGAATCCCGCCGCTCCAAAAGTCTCGACGCTCGCATCGACCTCCTCCAAGTGTCGGCGAAATGACTCTTCGCGGTCGTCGATGCACGTGATCACTTGAACGGATACCGAGCCTGGCACCTTGAGTGGCAGTTGCGAGTGTTCCGAAATCGAATCCAAAATCTGACTGCGATAACGATGCTCATAAGCCAAGTGAAAGAGCCGTCGTCGCTCCAAGTCGTCGAATATTCCAATCTCTCCGACCACACGCTGCCAATCCTTTGGCGACCAAGAGTAGAGCGTGCGAGGTGACCAACCTAGGCGTTGAGCCAACTGAAAAACATCAAAGGCACGCTGTTGTACGGTCTGACGAAATGGATCATGCCGATCCGGATTGTCGAGTGCCAATACGTCCGAAAGCTCATACGTTCTATGTGGCAAGTGATTCTGGATGCAATTCGCCGCTGAAAGTCGATCGAGTAACAAGCGAACCGCAAGGAATTCTTCGAGCGAGTCCTTGGGCGAAGGATATAGCATCCAACTCGCATTGCAGGACATCTGCTCGACCATGCCGGTCCACCCAGGCAAGGCCAACAGCGTCTTCTTGATGTATTTATCAACCGTATCAGGTGGCACTCCTAATACAGCAAGTGAGTTGGCAATGGATTCGATAGGCGTGGAAACCGTTTGTCGTTCTGTTGCGATCATTGCCCTTAATGGTTGCAACCATTTCCCAGCCCAAAACGACTTCTCCTCAAAAAGTGCCAGAAAACAACGATAGAAGCCTTCTTCTCGATGAGGGACGGACCAAGCGGCAAAGCCCTGATCCAAAAACGCCGATGTGAAACGAATCAACAGATCGTGAACTTGAGAATCGCAATCGAAATGAGACAGCTTCAGCAGGATATCGCGATGACGATAGGTCGGTGGCGATCGATGTTTAGTCGGTGCGGTATTATGAACTCCGTTTTGGCAAATTCGCCAAAGCAGTTGAAGGGTCAGTTGCTGCCATTGGGAATCGCTCCACGACTCGATTTTGTGCACCGGAAATGGCTGGATGGTGGTCCGAATAACCGACGGGATCGCTGATGATAGTTCGGCAAGATGCAGCCGTAAATCTCGCATGATCCAGTGTCGAGTTGCTTCCAGTACGGACAGTCGTGTTTGCGGTTCGACGCCTGATCGAAATTGATCCAGTGCGTCGCTTTGAGCAAACAGCCACTTTAGTTCGGCGTCGCTGCCAGTGAGAACGGGATGAAGGAGCATATTGTATCGGAGGTCATATCGTGTTGTTCCCTTGGCAATTTCCTTCGAACTCGATGCTCCTAAGTCGCGACTTAAGACTGCTTGCAGGTCCTTGCCTTGAATACGATCGCGAGCCATTTCCTCGCGGTATCGCGATTCCTGCCAATATGGTTGCGATCCATAGGTCCGCAATCCCTCGACAACCGCTTCATCAAACGGCAAATGCTCTAAGGCATGGAGCGTGTTGTGGTGGATAAAAACCGCGATCGGCCCCTGCGTCGGCAGGTAGTGTTTAGCATGCTCGATCGCATGGCGAACCGAATCCAAACTGGTTTTGGCGACAGACGCAGTAGATTTAAGGTTCAAATCAGTGGGGACAATCACAAAAGTCAGAATCTCAAGTGTAAATGATCAGCCCTGGCTGGCTCAAATGGATACTCCTCGGTAAGCCAATGGAGTATGGCACAATCATCGACATTTTTACAGGCCGGAATAAGTTACAAAGCAGTAAGACTTCGTGCGTTTATGCCGCTAATGTCGCAAACTGGAATTGAAAGGTCACGCACGAATGGTTTGCCATCCAATGCTTTCTGTATACCGCTGACTGTCTCGCTAGGGCTTTGTGATAGTTGAGTTTTAGGGTAGTGGGTATTTTTTAATATAAGGCAGGGTTAGGTTATTTAAAAAAAAACAAAAAAGCCAAAAACAAAAATTTTTTTTGTAAAAGGTGTAAGTGGGGTGGTTAAA
>JANPNA010000191.1:0-8543 GCA_031427235.1 Pirellula sp. | reverse complement strand
CGTCCGACTGCGACGGAAAACCGCTGCCTTTGAACCAGTCCAGCAGCATTTGCGCAACCAATGGACGCCTTCATCGGCAAGCGCTTGAGATCATGTCACCCCATTGGAAACGACTGTGCGAGGGATAGAGGAGAGTTGGAGGGTTGGAGGGTTGGAGAGTTGGAGAGTTGGAGAGTTGGAGAGTTGGAGAGTTGGAGAGTTGGAGAGTTGGAGTACTCCACTTCTCCACTTCTCCACTTCTCCCCGCGTTTGCTAGCAAGGTCACGCCAGCGTTGGTCGTAGCAACCCAAAATGGTTTTATTCAGTCTCGACACGGAAACGCCGATACCGTATCGAAGATGTTGAATGCCACGACCTGGTTTTGGTCCAAGGCTTTTCAAACAATCCAGCCACCGGAAGCGATTACCATGCGTATTGCAACGAAGTTTTGTATCTGTTCTGCACTTGTTTGTTCATTTGCTAGCACTAGCTACGGTCAGAATCAAACTCGGGATGGCGCCTTGCTGGGTGGTGTGACCGGCGCGCTCATCGGTGGTGTGGTTGGCCATCAAAACAAAGAGACCACCGAAGGGGCACTCATCGGAGGTGCTGTCGGCGCAATTGCGGGTGGTGTGATTGGAAACAAACGCGATCAAGTCTATCGACAACAATACTATCAACCTCAAGTTGCCTATCCAACGTACCACGAACATCGAACTTATGTCCAAGTTCCACAGCAGCGTGTGGTTGTCAGTCGTCGCCCGGTAACGACTTCGGAAGTCATCAATATGACACGAAGCGGAGTGAGCGATGCAGTGATCGTGGCCCACATCCAATCCAATGGGGTTGCGATGCAACCCGACGTCAACGATGTCATCCTCATGAACCAAGAGGGGGTGAGCGACTACGTGGTGAACGTGATGCAAACGGGAGGCCGAGGTTCCACTGTTTATCAACAGCCCAATACCGTCTATCGCACTTACCAACAGCCGACTCCGGTCGTGGTCCGTGAGGAGTATCACTACGCGCAGCCAGTCTATCAAGCTCGCCAACCAGCCTACAAACCCTACTACGTAGAACGCCGTGGTTTTTAGTGTAGCACGGCACTCCGTGCCGTGATTCTTGTAGTGCCATGAATCCCGAAACGCCATGAATCCCGAAACGCCGTGCCCTGGTTCTCGACACGGAGTGTCGAGCTACACTACGAATGTTGTGTATCACGGCGTAGACTGCCGTGCCATTCTTTGCACCATTTCGAGTCCTTTGATCCAATGAGCCAATTGAAAAAGATCATCCGAGCCATTTCTGAGGCTGGTGGTGTCGCCTATGAAGTCGGTGGGTGTGTTCGCGATTCACTGCTCGGTCATGCGAACAAGGATCATGACATCGAAGTTTTCCACTTGGATGCAGCCACTCTGTCGAAAATCTTATCTCGCTTTGGACGCGTCAACGAAGTCGGCGTGTCGTTCGGAGTCATTAAACTTCGTACCTCACAAGGGGACGATCTCGATTTCACCCTTCCTCGCCGTGAAAGCAAAATCGGTCGAGGGCATCGCGGGTTTCAAGTGGAGGTGGATCACACACTCAGCGTTGCCGAGGCAGCCCTTCGCCGCGACTTTACTATAAACGCCATCTATCGAAACTTGCACGACGAAACGCTAATCGACCCGCACGGTGGCGTACGGGACCTGGAGCAACGCGTTTTGCGAGCCACGAGTGAGCACTTTGCCGAGGATCCGCTTCGAGTTCTGCGTGGGATGCAATTTGCAGCGCGATTCGATGCGGCCATGACCAGTGATACGATTGAAATGTGTCGATCCTTGAGCCATGAATACTCATCGCTGGCTTTGGAAAGGGTTTGGAACGAGTGGTTGAAGTGGGCCGCGCGCAGCAAGTGTCCCAGTCGAGGATTGAAGTTACTCAAAGACTGCGGTTGGATAGAACATTATCCCGAACTAGCAGCTTTGGAAGGTGTCCAACAGGATCCAACATGGCATCCTGAAGGAGATGTTTGGATTCACACACTTCACGTGTGTGATGCCGCTGCCCGAATTGCCGAGCGAGAGAACTTGCCTGATGACGAGCGAGTGATATTGATGTTTGCGGCCCTTTGCCATGACCTTGGCAAGCCAGCGACCACCGTCCTTACCGACGGACGATGGCGATCACCAAGTCACGCGTCGGTTGGCGTACCGTTGGCGGATTCGTTCTTGACCAGTATCGGATGTCCAAGGCATTTTATTGAGGTGGTACAACCGCTGGTGGCCGAACACCTTGTTCATGTTCAATCCGAAGCTTCCCATCGGACAGTGCGACGACTCTCGGTTCGTCTGGGCAAAGCCTCGATCGTGCAGTTGTTGAGGCTGGTGGAGGCAGACTTAAGTGGCCGTCCGCCCTTGCCAACTACGATTCCAGAATCGCTGATTCGCATTTTGCAATTAGCAAAATTGACGAAGGTTTCGCATGCGCGACCGGATCGCATTATCTTGGGGCGTCATTTGCTGCATCTCGGGTATGAGCCTGCTCGATGGTTTAGTTCGATATTGGAAAAGTGCTATCAAGCTCAGTTGGATGGTGTTTTTGAGGGTGAGACTGGCGGAATCGATTTCTTGAAATCGGAACTGGACAAAATGCCACCCAGGTAAGTTCGCAGGCTCTCTAGAGGGATGGTAATTATCCCCCGAGTGAAACTCGGGGGCATTTCACCGCCCCTTGATGGGGGCATTTCTCGATTACGGCACTAGGTTGTCCTAAGTATTGCGTCGATTGCGATCGCGGCGCATGGGCTTCCATTGTGCTCGTTTGTGGCCGCCTGAGTCCCCGGTGCCTTCCACTCGAAACTTGGGTTGTGGCAAATCAGCGATCAGCGTTTGCAACTCTTCGGTTGTTAGGTCAGCGCGTTTCTTGCCCGTTCCGCGGAAAATGGGAAGTCCCTGTTCGATCGATAGAACTTCGCGGCGCGAGCGGCCGTGCTCGTCCTCAGGCCAACGACCTTGCACTTCTTGCCATTCAAACACTCGCCCCATGATGCCGCAAATATAGTCCCAATAGTCCCTTTGATCCGACTGCAAAAAGACTTGGCCGTCCGATTTGAGGCACCTGTGCATCAGCCCCAAGAAATCGGGCGTTAGCATGCGGCGGCTGGATTGCATACGATCGGCAAACGGCTGTGGATGGTAGATGTGAATCTCTTGGACCGATTCAGGGGGCAAATACGATTCGAGGAATCGCCAGCCATCGCAAACCGCGAATCGAAGATTGGAGAGCCCTCGTTGGTTGCCTCGACGTGTTCCATATCGAATCACTGCTGGCAAAATATCGAAGGCAACATGATCCCAATCGGGTCGCCTGACAGCCGAGGAAATCGCAAAGCGTCCATTGCCGCATCCGACATCGATTGCAACGGGTGCTTCGCGACCAAAGATGGCTTTGAAATCGAGCGGAGCATTTTCAGGCAGCTTCTTGATGGCGGTTTGAACCCAACGCTCCTTGTCCAGGATGATGCCGGGTATGGGAATCCCCATTTCGTATTCGATATCGCCCGGGATTAGCTCGGTCGGTGCGGAGTTGTTTTCGTGCCGTTTGCTCATGACTCGGTTACTTTGTAGTGTTGACTGGTTTCGACGTAGTGTTCCCATCCATGCCGGATCATTTCGGCATCGATAGTATTGGTTTCGCGAACCACTTTGCCAGGAACGCCCATGACTAGCGAGTTGGGAGGAATGACTTTTCCTTCAGGCACAAGAGCCCCTGCCGCGATGATCGAGCCCGCTCCGATAACCGCACCGTTGAGGACGACGGCGCGGATGCCGATCAAGCAATCGTTTTCCACGGTAGCACCATGGATGATCGCTCCATGGCCCACCGTGACTCGATCCCCAATCGTGCAGGGAAAACCAGGGTCGCCGTGCAAGCAGCAGAGATCTTGGATGTTGGTCTGGGAGCCAATTTGGATTCCGATGCAGTCACCTCGAAGGACGGCCCCGAAGAGCACACTCGACTGGGCGCCGATCGTGATCTTGCCCCGCAGGGTTGCATTTTTCGCAATGAAGCAATCGTCGGCAATGAGTTCGGGCTGGAATTGAGTGTTCATGAATGGTCATCATACTCGCCAACCGCCGATTGCTCCATTACGATGTGGACGAATCCAGGTTTGACATCGCCCTAGTTTTGCCCATTCACAGCTCAGATCGACTCATCGAGAATCTCTTTTTGGTTATCATGGGGTTCCCAAGCGGCCATCTAGGTGCCGATGGTATGCCTTTCCTCCCTATTTCGTTTTCCAGCCTTGTTGTAGAAAGCCAGTGATATGTCCGATAGTGATTCCAACAAAATGTGGTGGCACGGGCTAACTGGCTACCACTGGTTCGTCTTTTCGATGGCTTCTCTGGCATGGTTGTTTGATTGTTTGGACCAGCAGATCTTTCTAATCGCTCGGAACGATGCCTTGACCAATTTGCTGCCGAAGGGGACAACGCCGGAAGTTATCAAGGAGTATGGTTTCACTGCGACCAGTATTTTTTTGATCGGCTGGGCAACAGGCGGGATGATTTTCGGCTCGGTTGGAGACCGAATTGGCCGGGCAAAGACGCTCACATTGACCGTGTTCCTGTACTCGGTTTGTACCGGGTTATCTGCGTTTTCCACGGGTTGGATCGACTTTGCCGTATATCGCTTTCTGACGGGGCTGGGGGTAGGCGGAGTGTTTGGATTGGCGGTAGCGCTCGTTGCTGACGGTTTGCCATCGCGTGCTCGAACCGGTGCCTTGGGTACGTTGCAAGCCCTTTCGGCTGTTGGAAATATTACTGCCGGATTGGTCGGGATCGCGTTGGCCTACATGGTTTCAACGAAACAGATCGACGCCGCGAGCAGTTGGAAATACATGTTTCTCGTGGGTGCTGCACCTGCTTTTCTTTGCGTCTTTTTGCAAATCAAATTGAAAGAACCGGATGCTTGGGTGGCGGCTCGCAAAGAGGGGCGACTGACAGGCGTGAAGTTCGGGTCCTACGGCTCACTCTTCGGCGAACCGGAATGGCGCCGATCGGCCTTGTTCGGCATGTTGCTTTGCATCGTGGGAGTCATCGGTGTTTGGGGAATCGGCTTCATGAGCCCCGAACTAGTCAAAGACGTTATCTCTCGCAATTTGCGAGACCAAGGTATCGACGAGGCCGCGATTCCAGGAATGACCAAGAGTTGGGTTTCGTTCAACATGATCTGTCAGAATATCGGCTCCTTCTTTGGCATGTTGAGCTTCACTTATCTGGCGCAAGTGATCGGTCGTAAAAAGGCCTTTGCAATTGGATTCGTGGCAGCCATGTTGGCGACGATCGGGTACTTTCAGTATTTCAACGGCGTGAATGACATTTGGATGAGCTCGGTCATGGGCTTTTGTCAGTTGGCACTCTTTGCTGGCTTTGCCATTTATTTGCCCGAGTTATTTCCGCTACGACTGCGAAGCACTGGCACCAGTTTCTGTTACAACGTCGGACGATTTGTGGCGGCCGCTGGAATTTTCGGGTTGGGCAAATTGCAAGCGGCACTTGCTCAGCAAGCCAACGGTGTCACCGAGAAGATCGATTCTTTCCGGAACACTTGTAGCTACATGAGTGTCATCTTTTTGTTTGGCTTAGTAGCAATCTACTTCTTGCCAGAAACAAAGGGCAGAGAGATGCCGAAGTGACGTAGGTCCGTCGCTAGTGACGTAGGTCAGTCGCTCCGCCGACGGTCGGTCAGCGTACGATCCGACCTCGCGTTCTTCCCTTCTCAGGCTCTGTACCTACACGTAGCAGCGTATCTTCTCGTCACCCTCCCTCCGCAACGCTGTGAAGCATTTTTACCAACAATTGACTCAGGTTGAGCCAATTCACGTAGGTTGAGCGGGAGCTTGCCTCCCCTCAACCTTGTTTTGGTGTCCTACGTAACAGCCCGGCAACCGCCGCACTTCGCTCCCGCCTGCACCGCCTACGGCGGTCCAGGCGGGAGCGAAGTGCGGTACTTTAAGGTCGGAGCAGCACTTTTAGTACGCCAAAACGGCGTCCGTCGGAGACAAGCTCCGATCGGACGAAAATGCCTCACAGCGTTGCTCCCTCCGGGAGGGTCGAGCGAAGCGAGGGGAGGGTGAAGTGGAAGGGGCGATTGTACAAGTCAGTTCACCCTCCCCGGCCTTTGGCCGACCCTCCCCGAGGGAGGGTGACTTACTTTGAAAAACCTTGTGCAATAGGCAAGCTTGCGAATTTTATGCAATAAGCCAGCCTGCAGGACCCATCCAGCGCGAGATACGGCGGACATCCGTCGCAAAGCGACGGAGCTACGTTAACGCTTCTCGGCCGCTTTCTCGCTTTCAGCGGGTTTGCTGGCTGGCCTATCTAGAAAAACTCTCGGCTTCAGGTTGGCAGGTGTCTGCTTGCCAATCTCACGCAGCAATACTTCGATGGCAAGTTGGGTCTCTTCGGGGGCACAGATCAGCAGCATGGATCCTACGGTAGCCATCGAGCTTGTTCCACCTACATTTTGCCATTGGTCAGGCGACACCATCCTCTCGATCGAGGTCATCAGTTCGGAAGTAAGTCCGTTGTCCGGGAAAATGAAGCTCAAATCGTAGTACCGAACCAGATTCGCTGATGTCTTCTTTGAAGTAATGCGGATCACTTCGTGTTCAATCACGTAAGTCAGTTGGAGCGGCTCAAGAATTTGCATAAGGACATCGCGGACCTTGGCGTCCTTTCTTGCAATCGTGATGGGTTCGTCCGGTGTAATGCTTTCGTCTTCCAAAGCTTTGTCATCAAGAAAAATGGGAATGCCGATCGTTTTGCTGATAAATGCCATCGCTCCCGAAAGCGGCGTGGCATTAAAATCCATTTCCATGCGATCTTTTAGCTTCCTTCGAATCGTGTCCTCTCGATCCTTTGCATCCGCACCACCCTCGAGCCATTGTGGAGCTGGTGCTGTTGGCTTTTCCCACTGGATGACCAACTCCTTAGTCGCATGGATGCCCCCTGGCATTCCTCCTCCCATACCGCCTCCCATGCCTCCACCGCCCATGCCTCCACCGCCCATGCCCATCATACCCTGTGCCAGGACGAAGCTTCCAGAATCCTGCGGCAAGGACGTACTCGGCGTCAGAGCCAAATTCCCATTGGAAGCCCTTGATTCCGGGGATCCTTGTTGGTTTGCCGACGCGGCCATGAAGCCAATGGTCCCGATGGCACAAAGCACGAGGGCACCACCCGCCAAACCTAGCATGGAACGAGATAGAATATTCACGACGACTTCTCCTTGGACATGGGGGATTCTCATTGGAAATTCGGGCCGCGAGTAGGAGACCCTTACGTAGTATCCAGTTTAAGCCGATCCAGGCGCGGAAAACGAGATTTTTAATAAAAAATCTCTTGTGGTGGATTGCGACGCGCACTCTACAATGGCTCAGATGGATGGCCAATTGCTTCGACAGAAACGAGAAGTGATTGCCACGCGTTTGTTGTTCCGACCATCTATTTGAAATTGAGCAGTATGAAAATTGCTGAGCAAGCGCAGGAAGCGCTGTCCAACGGATTTGCGGCGATTGTGGAACAATTCAAGCTGCCGTTGCAGTTTCCCACTGATGTCCTAACTGCCGCCGACAGCGCAACCAGGGTTGTCGGCTCGAAAAAACCGGAATGGCTTTCACAGCGTCGCGACGCGATGCACATCCCATTTGTTACGCTCGATCCTGCCTCGTCGACCGACTTGGATCAAGCGTTTGCGATTGAACAAGAAGGCGATGAACTTGTCCTTCAATACGCTCTTGCGGATGTAAGCGCTTTTGTAACGCGTGGCGGTGCGATCGAAAAAGAGGCATGGCAACGAGGCGTGACCATTTACGGGCTGGCTGAAAAGATCCCTTTGTACCCCAAGGTCATTTCGCAGTCGGCTGCCAGTCTACTACCCGATGGACCTCGTCCGGCTGTTCTCGTTGTCGTTTCGATTCGTCCTGACGGAAAGGTCAAACTTCGGAGCGTGGATCGAGTGGTTTGCGCCAGTCGAGCGAAACTCGCCTACGACCAAGTGGATCTGAAAAAAATCCCGAACGTCGAAGAGTTTGCCAAACGCTTGTGGGCAGATGAAGTTGCTCGCGGTGCAATGAGGGTTGAATTCCCACAACAAGAAGTCATCGTCGACGAGTCCGCGCCAGGTGGTGTACGACTTGTTCTTCGGGCCCGAGTTTTTTCCGAGTGGGTCAATTCCACGCTTTCACTGGCGGTCAATATGGCGATCGGCTCGCTATTTCAGGAGGCACGAACAGGCTTGTATCGCGTCATGGACGAGCCTGAACCACGCGCTATCCAAGCGTTGCGTCGGGCTGCGCATGCGCTCGGGATTGCGTGGGGGGCGAATGAGTCATTGCGAGATCTTCAGCGTCGTATGGATCCTGAGAACTTCAGTCATCAACGATTTCTGCTCGACGCACGCAGGGCGGGCGGACGTGCCCGATACGCCCTGTACGATAATGAAAGGCCGCCATGGCATTCGGCCATCGCTGCAACCTATGCCCATGCGACGGCACCCATGCGTCGACTCGCCGATCG
>JANPNA010000190.1:0-20153 GCA_031427235.1 Pirellula sp. | reverse complement strand
GGATATCAGCTCGCACTCGGCAATACTCAGCCCCGGGGGGCTGCGAGCACGGCTGCCGGTGACAAGGTTTGGGTTGTTGATGCGAATAAGAAAGTTTACGTCTACAACAATTCGGGAACAATTCTAGGTAGCGGATGGTCTGCTGGCAGTTTGCAGTCCTCATCGATTGCCGAGCTTCAGGGAATCACAACTCACGGTACCGACGTGTGGCTGGTCGAGGACACGTTCAGCACCAAAAAGAACGACAAGATCTACCGATACAATGGCACAGCTTTGCGCGTATCCGGTAACCAGAATATGTCCAGCAGTTTTTCTTTGAACTCCGCCAATCGCAATCCCACTGACCTAGTTACCGATGGCACCAGTATCTGGGTCCTCAACAACACATCGACGACTAATACAGTCTTCAAGTACAAAGTCTCCGACGGCGCTTTCTTAGGAAGCTGGACGATTACCGGCGGCGGCGGCAGCCCCACCGGCATCACGCTCGATCCGTCGAACGCGTCGAACGCGACGATGGATATGTGGATCGTCGATAATAGCAGCGATCGCGTCTATCAATTGCCTGGCGCTCGCAACACAACCGCCAGCAACATCGCAGCCTCCGAACTCTTCGTCCTTGCATCCCTCAACAATACCAACCCGCAAGGCATTGCCGATCCGCCACCACCGAGTTTGAACCTGAAGATTACGTCGCTTGCCGATGATGGCGATAACACGCTTGCAGTAAGTGCCATCGCACGAGGTTTCATGCAAGCACCCATCGTGTCGCTCGGTGGCCTTTCCACAGAACGTGTTGCTTCATTGCAAAGCAACGTGGACGTAACCAAGAGCGTGGACGAGACCATGAGCCAACTAACCAGTTGGTGGCCCGTAGCGCCGATTTCAGTGACCAAGGTTCAATCGACGCCCCTCCTGTCACGAACACGTTTTGCTGAGGATCAGAGCATCGATCTTGCGATAGCCGATGAAGAGCTAAACGATTTGCTTCACGCAATTGCGAACGACCTGTTCGAATCGACACTCCGATAATGCGTTACGCAGAGCGTTCGCGGGCCCTGAGCCGAATAGTGTTGAATTAGCATCTGGAAAGGTAGCGGAACTCGTCAAGAGTTTCGAGCACGTCACCGAAATCCTTGACGGATTCCGCTACCAAATGGGGACTATCCGCTTAATTCAACGCGTTCTTGGGCCCCTTGTGCCCACGAACGCAAAAGGTTTGGTGCACTAATCTGACAGAGCGCTAGCCCAACTTCCCCAACAACTTGCGACAGAACAATGAAAACATTGGGTTTTGGCTTTTTCGTTTCCACACCATTTTGCCTTCGCGAATTCGATTGGGCAGTCTGAGGCCGAGCTTGTCGAGAAGAATGCGCTGATGTTCCGTAGGTCTTGCAACGCAGCGATTGCGTTTCCCCCCCGGTATCGGTCGGAAGAACGACATCTACCAATCGGATCTCCGACAGTTCCGAAATAACTCGACGTGGATCGTCTCCCAACCTCGCCTTTTTGCATAGTTGACCAAGCGTCAACCCAATTCCCAACGTCCATTTCTTGTTGGTCCCGTTGCTGAATGCGACGTTGCCGAAAGAAATTCGGTTGGAGATATTTTTTAACATCGCCGGTTTCGTCCAGATAGCGAAGTGATTGTTCAACGAGAAAAGGCTGTTTGACCATTGTTCATTTCGGAATTGATCTAGTGAAGCGGTAAACCTTCGTACCAATGTAGCAATTTTGGGATGCGATCCGCCCCCCCAGTGTAGCACGGCACTCCGTGCCGTGATTCTCGCTCCTGCGTGCCGTGATTCTCGCTCCTGCGTGCCGTGATTCTCGCCCCTCCGTGCCGAACTAAACTGTTGCCAACCAAAGCGAGAACCCTCGAGACTCTAAGCACCTGTGCACAAGTCTTTGTGTGAAAGCAACAATTAACCGCACGGCGTTAGCCGTGATTTTCGACGATTGTCAAGCACTTAGGGAACCGGGGCTAGCGCCCAAACGGCTACTTACCGGGAAATACTCGTGCAAATGTGCTTAGCCTGGACATGTGTCCACGCTTTAGAAAACAAAAAACAAAAAACAAAAATACTTTCGCTCAGTCGTATCGATCCAAATCGCGCTGACGTTCAAGCTCGATCTGACGGGCAAGTTCAACTTGACGCGTTAGCGCACGTGCTTTTTCATCCTCATGCAGGATTCTGTCGATCATCATTCCCAGGTCAGAGGATTGGTGAAAAGAGGCATGATGTTGGACAACATCCGAGGGTGGCAACTTAGATGGACAATTGTCGCCCTGAAATAAGAAAGGCAGAAAGTCGACATGGATCACGGGGAAATTAGAAAAATTTACAGGGTCGTTGCAGAATCCGAATAAATGCTTTCGAGCGGACGGTGCATGCCTGCTACTTTTGTTTGCGAAAGCTGTCGCAACTCTTTTGAGTGGGACTATTGACACGGACTCCGTGCAGTCGTCATGATCAACAGTGGTAAGTTCGGTTTTCGGTTTAGTCTCGCAAGCCATCGCGGCATTTTCCCAGGAGAAGAATCATGAAACGCCAACGACGTGAATTTTTGGCCGGCATTGGAGGTGGCATGTTTGTCGCCAGCATTGGGTCGACTCTGGCAATCGAATTGGGTCTGACGAATGCACGCGCTTGCGAAGCGGACGCTCCCTTAAATTTCGGTCCACTCGAACCGCTGGTAAGTTTGATGCAAGACACTCCAATCGCATCGATTCAGCGAGTGCTGGTGGATCGCATTGGGAAAGGGGTGAGTTTGCAGGATCTCGTTATCGCCGGAGCGCTTGCCAATGCGAGGTCCTTTGGGGGCCAAGACTACAACGGTTATCACACGTTCATGGCTTTAGCACCTGCCCTGGAAATGTCGAAGCAGTTGCCCACGGCAGAACGCCCCCTACCGATCTTGAAAGTACTGTATCGAAACACGAACCGGATTCATGAGTGTGGTGGTCGCAAATCCGAAGTGCTTCATGAGTTGCACGTAGATGAGCCGGTCGGTCCACGTCCGGACGGCCACGCCCTACAAGCTGCGACGAGACGGGCTGACTTCGGCGAGGCGGAAGGTGTTTTTGCCCGCATCGCCAGCGGTCCCGCCAACGAAGCCTTCAACCATCTTCAGTTCGCGATTCAAGATGAAGTCGACGTTCATAGAACGGTATTGGCCTGGCGATCCTGGAAGATGACCGACATTGCGGGAGAGGCACATGCCCATACCTTGCTGCGCCAATCGGTTCGTTATTGTGTCGATTCTGAACAATCCATACGATCCAAGGGCAGGAGCCCTTCGGGCATTCGAGAGTTGCTACCAGTTTTGCTTGACAACCATGGATTGCTTCATCGCAAGCCGGGCAACCGAACAGCGTCCGATGTCGAGTTGCAAGAGTTGAGCCAAGTCGTATTCACCGGTTCTCGGGAACAAGCCGCTCGGGCGGTTGCGTCTGCGACGGCGGACGGGATGAGCATTGAATCGGTGGGCGAAGCATTGTCGTTGGCTGCCAATCATTTGTTGTTGTTTGATCCTGGTCGAACCGAGCAGCAGTCCAGCGTCGACAAACCGCAGGGGAGCGTGCATGGCGCTTCGGTTGGCGTTCATGCGTGCGATTCGGCCAATGCTTGGCGTAATATTGCCAGGGTCAGCGATGCACGCAATCAGTTCGCATCATTGATCGTTGGGGCTTACCACACGGCGGGACAGAGTGGTCAATCGGGTACCAAGGAGTTGGCCTACGTGACGGCTGCCGAGGCGTTAAGCATCTCTGACGAAAACGTGCTACGACAGCTCGATGAGGCCATTCGTGGCCAGGATCAACTAGCCGCTAGTGCCTTGGCCTACCGTTATTTGAAATCAAATCGAGATCCAGCTCAGGCCTTCCAGACTCTGTTGCAATTTGCTGTTAGCGAGGAAGGAGCTCTGCATGCGGAGAAGTTCTATCGCACGGTTCTGGAAGAGTTCGAGACGACGCGACCATCGCTTCGCTGGCGTCATGTGGTGGCATTGGCACGTGTGTCGGCCAGCGAATATGGCTTCCCTGCGGCCGGTCTAACCGAAGCAAAGCAGCTATTGAAGCTTCATAGCTAAAGTGATTAACTATCAGGAAAGCGCCGGAAGATAAACAGTGCCATAGAGTGCTCGTGAATTTGCCCGCTAATAACTCGAATCGACGCTAATCAAATCGCAAAACGGGCGAGGGCTCCTACCGGCTGGCGACGCCATGGTTCGGCAGGAGCCTCACCCTCCCGAGTAATGATTTGATTGATTGAAGTCGATGTAAACATGTTTACAGGGGTGGCCTCGTTCTCCCCTTGTTTTTCTAACGAGCAGGTTTAGCCAAGATGTTTGGAGGGGCCTGCGTCTTCTCTCGAATGTTCTTCTCGCAATTGGCGTTTGAGGATTTTTCCGACGGGACTTTTCGGTAGTTCGGAGCGAAACACTACGCTCGATGGAACCTTGAATTTGTTCACAAAGCGAGCTACGTGGCTTTGAATCTCGATTTCGGTCGCTGTGTGCCCGGGGCGCAGCACCACGACGGCGCAAACTTGTTCGCCAAAGGTCTCGTCGGGGATGCCGATCACCGCGGCTTCGGCAACCGCCGGATGTTGGTAGATCGCTTCTTCGATTTCGCGGGGCGAAATGTTCTCGCCCCCTTTGATGATCAAGTCTTTGATGCGTCCGGTGATGTACAAGTAACCGTCGGCATCGACGCGGCCAAGGTCACCCGTGTGAAGCCATCCGCCTCTCATTGCCTGTGCAGTTGTTTCAGGATCTTTCCAATATCCTTGCATTACGTGCGGACCACGCACACAGACTTCTCCCTCCTCTCCTACAGAAACCATCTCATTATCTTTGTTTAGGATGGCCAATTCCATTCCGTCGATTGGGCAACCGACCGCCCCGACTCGGTGTGTTTGAGATTCGTGGTAACTGCTAATGGCACAAGTGGCTTCCGAACAGCCGTATCCATCCCTGACGCGGCAGTGAAATGTCTGTTCAAATTCGCGGCGAACCTCGTCCGGCGTGGCCGCCCCACCGGTACTCACCAATTGGAGGCTAGAACAGTCGTACTGCTGACGCTCAGGGAAATTCAACATGTAGGTAAGCATGGTCGGCACGACCGAAAATCTAGCTACTTTAAACTTTTGAATCGTTTCGAAGACTTGCCGCGTGTCCCAACAGGGGAGGATGATGGAACTGCAGCCGAAATGCGCGTTGAGGTTCATGCCTAGCACACCGAAGACATGGCTGAGCGGTAGGACTTGCATGACCATGGTTTGAGGTGCCATCGCCCCCAACTTCGTCACGGCTGCCACATTGGTGTGAAGGTTTTTGTGGCTCTGCATGACCCCTTTGGGCTGACCTGTCGTCCCCGAAGTGTAAATGAGCATTGCCAAGTCATCCTCACCGCATTCATGCTTCGACTTGAGAGGTAGGGCGCCCGCTATCAAGGGCTCGAGCGGTATCGTTGATTCCAGTTCACAGGTTCCATGTACAAGGATGGAACGAATGCCCGGAACGCTTTCTGTGGCTTCGACAATCCGATTGGCGAGGACTGCGGATGTGATGACGACCTGTGCTCCCGAGTGTTCCAACACATAACGAACTTCGCGAGCAACCCAGTTGGGGGTCACAGGGATCATCACAGCCCCCAATCGCCAGATGGCGTGGAAGGCATCGGTTACGCTCGGGTCATTTGCCATCATGACGATAACACGATCACCCGGTTGAACACCTTGATCTCGCAACACGGTCGCCATTTTCTCAGCGTAATCCAGACGTTGCACATTGGTGTGCCAACGTCCCTCATGATAGACACACGGGTATTCGCCAAAGCGGTCGATATTGTCTAGAACTAATTGTGCAATGTTCATATGGGACTCAACTCGTCGGTGCGTCGTGGCGGCGTATTGCAACGTTCTCGAATGTCTACTGAGTTTACCGTCCGTCCGGTAGCACGCAAAGAGGTCTGCTTGCAAGTAGATCGACCGTTCGGTAAGATCCCGTAGGATTCCTGACGACAGGCTGGCAGCCTGTTCTACGTTACAATTTTTCTCAAGAGGATTTCGTGAGCGCTTCAATTTCGCTAACTTCCAAGGTGGCCATTGTAACCGGTGGGGGGCGCGGGATTGGCCGAGCCATCGCGAAGCGACTTGCCGAGGCTGGTGCGGACGTCGTGATCGCCAGTCGAAAACTCGAAAAACTGGAGGCGACCGCTCACGAGCTTGCCGGATTGCCAGGCAAAGTGGTACCGATTGCGTGCCACATCGGGCGACTAGATCAATTGGAGAGTTTGGTGCGAGAAACCGAGTGTCGGCTTGGTCCCGTCGATATTCTTGTCAACAATGGGGCTACCAACATTGGCCAGGGACCATCTCTCGACGTGACCGATGAAATGCTCGATAAGATGGTCGAAATCAATATCAAAGCGGCCCTGCGTTTGGTTCGATTGACAGTACCCAAAATGATCGAACGCAAAAGCGGCGGATCGGTGATCAATATCAGCTCCATCGCTGGTCTCCACCCTCAGCCGGAAGGGCTCCTCTATAGCTTTACCAAGGCAGGGCTGATCATGATGACTCGTAGTTGGGCTCGTGAATTTGGGCCGCATGGAGTCCGAGTCAATGCCATTGCGCCAGGTCTAATACAAACCGATTTCAGCCAGATTCTTTGGCAAAATGAAACGTATCAAAACGCGATCCAAACAACACAACCGATCCGACGCATTGGTCAACCCGATGACATCAGCTTCGCAGCGTTGTACCTCGCCTCGAATGAAGCCGCCTTTGTAACAGGACAGGTCTTGGTACTGGATGGCGGTGCGACAGCCTAGCGCAAAAGGTACCGGACACCTTTTTAATTTCCCAACTAAGGAAAAACAATGAAGAGTCTCGAAGGAAAAGTTGCAGTCATCACGGGTGCGGGAGGGGGCATCGGTCGAGAGTACGCGCTGTTGTTCGCCGCCGAGGGAGCCAAGGTCATCGTCAACGATATTGGATGCGCAGCCGATGGCCATGGCCAAAGTCCAGTGGCCGATCAGGTGGTCGCGGAGATCATTGCGCTCGGTGGCGTGGCGGTCGCGAACAACGAACCAGTCGGTTCCTTCGCCTCTGCCAAGCGAATCGTCGAATCGGCTATGGAAGCCTATGGTCAACTCGATATTCTGGTCAACAACGCGGGCATCCTTCGTGATCGCACACTTTTAAAAATGACCGAAGAAGAATGGAATCAAGTGATCGAAGTGCACTTGACCGGATCGTTCAGTTGCATGCAGGCAGGCGCTCGAGTGATGATCGAACGAGGAAAGGGGGGACGCATCATCAATACGTCTTCTAGCTCAGGTTTGTTAGGAAATTTTGGACAGACCAATTATGGAGCAGCTAAAGCCGGAATTCACGCGCTGACGCGGATTGCAGCCTTGGAATTGGCCAAGCAGAGAATCACTGTCAACGCAATTGCGCCTGCGGCATTAACTCGAATGTTTCAGACCATACCGGGGGCGGCGGAGTCGGTTAGCATCGACACCTTTGGCCCGAAGTTCATTGCACCCCTGGCAGCCTATTTGGCATCCGATGCAGCCGTGAATATTTCCGGTCAAACCTTTGGGATCGAAGGCCAGCATGTCTTCATTTATAAGATGATGACCAGTCACGGAGCGACGCAATGGAACCGGTTACAACCCTGGACGATTGATGAAATTGAAAGAGCCATGGGCCAAATCATTCAGTGGTAGTACTGCTAGCCCGGATTATTCATTAGCCGCAGGGCGCTAGCCCACGGTTGTCATTGCGGCCATAACCGTGGGCTAACGCCCTGTGGCTGATCAATAAACTCCCTATGAATAATCTGGGCTAGCGTTTATAGACGGTTCGCTACTTTTTCAATGCATGTTACAATCGTTGAAAACGCTATTTTGTGCTACGTAACTCCATTCGATCGCAGTTTCCATGAGCCATCCCCACAGTTCGGCCGCCAATCTTCCAGAACCCTCTGTCATTCCAATCCAGGGATTGCATTGCGGCCATTACTTCTATCGTTGGAAACGCGAAGTTTTGACCAACATGGGGAAAGCCGCAGTACACGAAGCGAAGGCCGATTTTTCTGCAGCGATTGCGCCCCATTCGACCGCTCGCCCCGAGCGCATCCAGTCGTTCATCATCAGCGGACACAAAGCCGATTTTGCCACCATCATGATGGATCCAGATCCGTTGCGAATCGATCGCGTGCATCAGCGAATCATGAGCTCGGCGTTGGGTGCTGCTATTGAACCAGTCTATTCGTTTGTTTCCATGTCGGAGATCAGCGAATACTTGCCTAGCAAAGAACAGTACGGCGCAAAACTGATTCGAACCGGCGAAGATCCACAATCGCCAACCTACCAAGCCAAAGTGGCTTCGTACGAAAAGCGGATTCCGATGATGCATGCACAGCGACTTGCACCCGAGTTTCCGAATTGGCCAGCCATGTGTTTCTATCCGATGAACAAAGTACGCAACGTTGGAGCCAACTGGTTTCTCGAGCCCTTTTCGGCAAGAACCGAAATGATGGCCGAACACGCGCAAAGCGGCATGGCCTTTGGCGGTCGTGTTACGCAATTGGTAACCGCATCGGTCGGACTGGATGACTGGGAATGGGGGGTTACGCTTTGGGCTCGCAATCCGCAGTTCTTGAAAGATATCGTATACACGATGCGATTCGATTCGGCGAGCGCACGCTTCGGTCAGTTCGGCACGTTTTACACAGGCTATCTAGCAACCGGACCAGCGATCCTAGATCACTGTATGGTGTAGAGGCCCGACGGATTCACTTTGACGCGCAAATCGCTATTGAAGACCACACATGGTCGTTCCTTGAGTGCAGCTCTTGCTTCGGAAGCAAAATTCGTTGCAATCAAGCTGTGTGCGGGTGTTCCGCCGGTCATTGCAAAGACATCACCGTCGAAGAATTCGTGCTTGGATTCAGAAGCACGTTCGAATGCAAGATATTCTGCAACAGTCAAATTAGTTTTTGCAGCGGAGGACATGACAGTACCTTTTTTTTGAGGATTCAGATGCATTATCGCCCAAGAAGTAGTTTATCGGCACCGTTGCTAAGTATTGGCAGATCCTAAGCCAGCCACTGCGACATTATTTTGCCCCCCACATCCGTCAACCGAAAATCGCGTCCTTGGTTGCGATGCGTTAACTTAAGATGATCCAAACCGAAAAGGTGCAACATCGTCGCGTGGAGATCATTGATGTGAACAGGATCTTTCGAAACTCCCCAGCCGAGTTCATCGGTCTCACCGTAAACTTGTCCTCCGCGGATACCTCCGCCAGCCATCCACAACGTGAAGGCAAATGGATGGTGGTCACGACCTGTGTTGGCTTCGCGACCGTTTCGGTTCTCGCCTAGTGGCGTGCGTCCAAACTCCGAACCCCATACGACGAGCGTGCTATCAAGCAGCCCACGTTGCTTGAGATCCTTCAATAGAGCAGCGATCGGCTGATCGACGACCCAGGAGTTGTAACGCAGGTCTTGGTCCAAGTCGCTGTGTTGGTCCCAGGCTTCATAGATAATATTGACGAAACGCACGCCCCGCTCGACCATGCGTCGCGAAAGCAAGCAGTTGCGTGCAAAACTTAAGTGAGCATTGGCCACGTTGCCGCGGCCTGTGGCTTGCGGATGTTGAGCTCGTTCAACACCGTACTCAGATAACGTTGTGGCGGACTCGCCTCGCAGATCGATCAACTCGGGCGCGGAGGATTGCATTCGAAATGCTAACTCGTAGCTTGCGATGCGGCTAGCAATCTCTGGATCATGCACTTCATTGAAATGGCTTTCGTTCAACGCTTTAATCGCATCCAAACCGCGCCGCTGCAACTCGGGTGGTAGACCATTCGGATTCGACAAATTCAGAATGGGCTCCCCTTCATTTCGAAATAAGACCCCTGCATAATGCGACGGAAGAAATCCGCTGGACCAAAGGGATGAGCCACCGCTGGAACCGCGTCCGCTAGTCAACACGACATAACCAGGTAGATTCTGCGACTCAGTACCTAAGCCATAAGTAAGCCAACTGCCCACGGTTGGCAACCCAAATGTGCCTCGACCGCAACTCAGGAGCAATTGACCGGGATGATGATTGAATTGCTCGGAGAACATCGAACGCACCATTAAAATGTCATCCGCACAGGTCGCGATGTTCGGCAGGAAGTCGGAGAAGTCCATTTCGCATTGACCATGCTTGGACCACTTTCGCGACGACCCCATCAACACCGCGGACTCCTTTTTGATAAACGCGAATCGGACCTTCTCCAACATTTCGCTTGGAAGTGGCTTGCCATGCAGTTCGTTCAATTTTGGCTTTGGATCGAACAAATCCAACTGCGATGGAGCTCCGGCCTGCAGCAAGAAAATACAGTTTTTTGCTTTCGGCGCAAAATGCGGGGGCTTTATTGCAAGTGGATTGGTCACGCCGTCCTGCCGGTCATTGGCACAAGCGACGGAGCCTAGACGTCCATCGGCACCTAGCATCGCACCCAATGCGGCCATTCCCAAGCCACTTGCCGAAGTCGTAAGAAAGTTTCGGCGAACTTGTGCAATTCGTTGTTCAAAAGGTGACATGCTTATACCTATTCGCGAGTGATAAACTCGTCCAGATTGATCAAGACTCGAGCCGTTGCAATCCAAGCCGCGTTCTCCTGAATGGAGATGGATGGGACAATGAAATTGCCAACCAACGCCTTGGCTTGATCCGGATGGTCCGCATACCACCTTCGCGATTCGTCCAATAGTGCGAGCAGTTCCACTAGATCCCGTTCACTAGGTGGACGCGCAACGCAAATTCGAAATGCGGTTTCAAGTCGAGACTTAGCATCAAGGTTTTCGTTGAAAAGAACGCGTTTGGCAAAGGCTTGCGCGGATTCGGCAAAGGACTCATTGTTCAGTCCGACTAAGGCCTGCAACGGAGTATTGGATTTGTTGCGGTCAACGCATGCAAGATTCGCATCGGGGCAATCAAATGTTATTAAATTTGGATGAGGGGCTGTTCGTTTAAAAAAGGTGTACATCCCGCGTCGGTAGCGGTCCATATCGCTTGAAACAGTCCACTTAAAGTTCCCTGCATAGCTCAATTCGGCGATTCCAGGGGGTATCGACGGAAAGACACTTGGGCCACCAATCTTGCGAGCTAACAGACCTGCCGCATCGAGTGTGATGTCCCGCACGATTTCACCTTCGACTCGCAATCGATTCTGACTTGCTAACAATTGATTCTGCGGATCGATTTCAAGCAGGTCCCTTCGTCGTTTGGAAGTTTGTCGATACGTTGCCGACATAACAATTTGCTTAATCAGTGCCTTGCGCGACCAAGCCGTCCGAACCTGTGAACCCGAAGCTCCATCGCTTGCATTCAAACCGATGAAGTCGCGTGCCAGCCAATCTAGAAGCTCCGGATGCGTGGGTGCGTCACCTCGCACACCGAAGTCATTGGCCGTTTTTACTATTCCTGTTCCGAAAAGAGTTCGCCAAATATGGTTGACGGTGACTCGAGGCGTGATCGGGTTCTCGAGCGACACGAGCCACCTCGCTAGATCCAATCGATCGCCTGGCTCGTCCGTTTTTCGAGGATTCAATGCTGGTAGAGTCGTAAGACCGGATGGCAATACATGAGCTTCTACCACCGGTTCCAGAAATTCGCCACGACGCAGGACAAACGTCTTGCGAGGTTCTTTCGTTCGCTGACTGATCACGCGAACCGATTGTTCGGGTTTGGCGGGTTCCTTTTTCGACAAGGCCGCCAGCTTTTCGACCAGCGGTTTTGTCGAGGGATGGATACCGCTGAAATGATCCAGCAACTCTTTGCGCTGTGCATCGTTGCGATCGTCTGCCGGTCGAGTCAGGATCTTGGCAATGTTCTTGGGGACATCTATGGGTGTGTCGATTCCAGTCTGCACGGACTCCTTGGTGAACGTAACTTCCCCATCGCTGGTCGCTCGTGGCGCGAGCATAGGTTCTCGCTTGATAGGGTTCTCACTGGATCTACTAATTTGCTTTTTGATCTCTTCTTCCCAGACCGACAGAGCCGGGAGGATTCCGTGTTGAGCGCTACGCAACTCCTCTGTGACTTCAGCAATCGCAGCGTCGTGTGATGCTTTGGATTGCTGATAGTGTTTTATTTCCTCTTCCGATTTGGGTACGACCAGCGATTGCTCGTCGCCGTTATTGTAGAAGGCGAAGAGTTGGTAGTATTCTCGCTGGCTAATCGCATCGTACTTGTGCGAATGGCAGCGTGCACAACCCACGGTCAACCCGAGCCACACGGCACCCGTTGTCTCGGTGCGATCAAAGCAGGCCTCGACTCGGAACTGCTCTTGATCGGCTCCCCCCTCCGTATTGGTCAAAGTTTGGCGGTGGAATGCGGTCGCCAACCGCTGCATCGAGGTAGCGTTGGGAAGCAAGTCGCCCGCTAGTTGCTCGATTGTGAACTGGTCGAATGGCATATCCGCGTTGATCGCATCGATAACCCAGTCTCGCCATCGGTAAGCGTCGGGACGTGGGTTATCCTTCTCGTAGCCATCGGAATCCGCATAACGAGCCATGTCAAGCCAGTGCCGGCCCCAACGCTCTCCGAAGTGTGGCGAGTCAAGCAATCGATCCAAAAGCGCTTCATAGGCATTCGGCCGCGAGTCGGTTACGAACGCATCGACTTCTGGTACCGACGGCAACAGGCCGATCAAATCCAAACTGAGTCGCCGAATCAAGGTATAGCGATTGGCTTCTGGGGACGGAGCAATACCCCGGCTTTCTAAATTGGAGAGGATGAATCGATCGATCGGATTGATGCCCCAAACCGAGCGAGTTACTACAGGTGGCAAATACGATTTCAGAGGCTGATAGGCCCAGTGGTTTTTTTTGACTGCGTTCGCGGATGGATCGTCAGGCCATATCGCGCCGCGATCGATCCACTTTCGCAGAACGCTGACTTCCTCTGGCGACAATCGCGGGCCCTCGGGCGGCATGACTTTTTCAGAATCCGTTGCCGAAACGTAGTGAATCAATCGACTCTGTGAACTATCGCCAGCCACGATGGCCTTGCCAGAATCGCCACCGAGCATGGCTAAATCAGAACGGTCAAGCCGCAACCCCGCTTCTTGTTTTTCACTTCCGTGGCATGACCAGCAGTTCTTAGAAAAAATCGGTTGGATGTCGCGAGCGAATTCCACTTGGCGGTCTATGGCTCTAGGCAAATCGTCCGCGAAAAGGAGGTTGGAGTTTGTCAACGCAAACGCAATAACAAAGAAACGGGTTCGCATGATTTCCTTTCCGATAAAGGCCGATGCCGAAACGAACTAACCAGCAGTAACAAGGTGGGAAAGATTTGGCGTGGGATTCAACGATTTGCTGACTCACATTGTACACCGCCCAACGCTTCATTGATTCAGCAAAACCTGATTTACTGGTACCGATCGAGGCCATCAAGCGACTATCGCCTACGTTAGGGAAAGGGCTATCGCTCTCCAGAATGCGGACCGGAGATTTGTCGAGATCCACTACGATCACGGCGAGCTGGCGGTTAGAATACAACTCAGGCAGATTGATGTGCAAATTCCGACAACAAGAGTGCCCAGCGATGAAGAGTCCTTTTCCTGGAGTTGATCCTTACCTCGAACAACACTGGGGCGACATACCTGGGCTAATGGATTGCTAACTGCGAGGAAGCAGTAGCTCGGGCCCTATTTTCCATTTTCAAACCGTTCAGGCGAGCGACGATGTGAAAACTACTAATCATAACCCGACACGTAAGTGAGGGACCTGCGAAATTGTCCCTCGCTCACGCTTCGGGTTGGGATACTTCAATCTGCCGATTTTCTAATAGGGTTGCTGCATCGCATCGCACAGAAATTTCATGAGCGGTTTCGCGTCATCAAACGCGGACATGATTTGGTCGCAAATATCAGCCTGAAGAGCGGTAGATCCGCATGATGGATCCGCCTACTCGCTTTGGCTCGGCCAACAAATAACGTGAATGCTTGGCCAAACGTGGCTGCATCTGAATGACAAAATCCATCGCCGCCTGCAACACATCTTGCTCGTATCTGGATTTATTATCTGCGAACCATTCGCGGTCGTTATTGGATTTAAGCTCTCGCAAAAACGCGAAGACCTTGGGCGAAAAGGGAGACTGCTCAGCAGAGTGCGATATTTTTTTCATTCGTCGCCTGCACTTCGAAACAGCCGAATGAACAAATCGATGAGAGGCGACATCGCGAGCGCCACAAAAGCCAGGAGGAACACTTGATTTGCGGCTATCCATTGATCTTCTGGCAAGATCACACCAGCCCCGAGTATGCCAAGTGCGGCAATCAAGAACATTTCAAACCGATATGGGCGCTGCCAAACGGAGTACCAGAGAAGTAATGTCCAAAAGGCAAGCAATAAACCAACGGTGCCCATCCCAATCCAACCGAACAATGCCAGCAAGCAAGCAAGCACCCAATAGTACGGGCGAACCTTGGACAACCGCTGTCGAATGCGTTGGAATGAGCGAGTGACTGGGTTTGTCATATTGGAGAGAGCCAAACTACCATTCCGATTGCCATGGTTTGGTGAAGTTAAAAATGGCTCCCAGTACTAAGCAGCATACGCAGCCAGCCAAGAACACGCGAAACCAAGTATTCATGAGTCGACCTACGACAATATCGGCAACACAAACGAGCGTGGGAAGAAATAGTACCGAAGCGATGAGCCAAGTTGGAAGTGGTCGCGATTCAAAAAAGTTACTCACTGTCAAGCAAGCTATAGCCATAATTCCAAGCGGAATGACAACCGTCGAAAGTTGCCAACCGTAATGCAATTTCGTTTTTGAACCCAAAAACACACCGACTATCGATGCCCCCGAGGCCGCACCGATTCCGGCTAAGCTCCATTCGGCTAGGCTGGCGTAGGACTGGATTACGATGGCAGTAACGCAACCCAACTGGCCTAGTATTATCAAGGACACCCATCGCGAACCGTCTGATTTGGCGATGGAATTCAACGATGCAATGTTCCACATGGCGGCTATACCACCGGCTGCCATCCACGGAAGCAACTTGGCGGACTGGTCTTTCCACGCGGTACCTTCATTGAGGCACACAAAAAGTACGCCGATGGCAAGTGATGCAGTTGCGATGCCTGCCATCGCCGTAAAGTGAATTGGAACTGCAAAAACCGTGCGAGCAATCGCTATGACGACCATGCTCCCCGGAATCATCCAAACCATCCATTGCCATTGGTAGGAAGCTTGCCAGTTGGACCATTCCAGCGGTTTAAAGAGGATGCCGCGTTGCCATAAATCCGAACAAATCAATCCTACGGCGCATAACAACGCGCCGGAAAGGGTTGGAAACGCGATTCCTCGAACCGGTTCGTCATCGTACCAATCTTCCCCAGGATCGGTGGTTGACAATAAGTAACAACCAATCAAGGAACAGATCGCAGGGAGTAAAAGTCGCTGCAATACAATCTGGAGTTCAAAGCTCATTTGCTATCCCCACGGTGAACACGATCATCGCTCCATGAACACTTGGGTCAATCGTCGATACGCTGCCTCGTCGAACTCAATGTCCGTTTCGCCCAGGAAAATCGAGCCAGCTTCCGGTGAATTGACTCTTCGTTCCAGCGGCATGTGTTCGACGGCCGTCGTTACAACTAACCAGACTCGACCTTGCCAAGCAATCAATTGTGGACAAGTCGCCTGAGGACTCCCTACCAATTGCCATTCCTGCTCGATTTTACCGGTAGCAATCGAATACTGCACGGTTCTTCCGAAAGGAGCTTCGTTTGGATTGTACAAAGCGATAATGATACTCTTACCGTCCAAAGTCATGGTCATACCATCCGGGACGCCTGGATCATTGGCCAAGTCTACGATCACGCGTTCCGACTCAATCTGGCCCAGTTCGGTATTTATCCTATAAGCGACCACGCGCCTTGTCGGTGAATCGATGTCAAGCAATTCAATGTGCGATTTGCCCACCGACAGAATGCATTTCCCATTGCTGCAAATCTGGTCCGATCGCAACCGAAAGAGTTTTGCATCGCTGCCTCGCCAAAAATAGAGTCCGGCTTTTTTTGTTCTAAATTCAAGATCCTTCGTCCCGAATATCAGATTGCCATCCCAAGTGACTCCATCGTTGACAATGGTTCCACTGCAATCGTTATCAATGTCCTTGATAAAGGGCTGGTAGCTTTTTGAGCCAGTCGAGAAGATCCCAACGGTTCGTTCGCATCCAACCACGAAGTTGCCTTTGTCCGTTGGAAATGCAAATCCAGGCCGACCAGGAAGTACATGTGAAACATTGGTTTTATCGGCGAGGTCAAAAACATTGACCGAACCAAAACCGACGTCTGGGCCGTGCTGAATGGCAACCCAGGAAAACTTCCCGTCACCTAACGGATAAGGCCCTTCGGGCAAAAACCGAAGGGCGTTCGACGGTGGTGAAAACAATACTTGTGTCGCTTTCAATTCGATTACGCTTTCTCAAACGCAGAATCGAACGCACGACCGCTGGGCGCAAAGTCGATGTTCTTAACAAAGCCCGCAGCTTCCTTCGCTCCGAACTCCCGATCCATTCCACTGTCTTCCCATTCAACGCTGAGTGGACCCGCATATCCAATGTCGTTGAGCGCACGGATGATCTCTTCGAAATTCACACTGCCCCGACCTGGGCTACGGAAATCCCAACCCCGGCGCGGGTCACCAAAGTTGAGATGGCTCGCCAAGATACCGGATCGACCGTTCAACTTCGTTGTTGCATCTTTGATATGAACATGATAGATGCGGTCTGGAAACGCTCGGAGAAATTCCACAGGATCAATTCCTTGCCAAATCAAATGACTTGGATCGAAGTTAAAACCAAACTCAGGGCGATTATCAAGTGCCTTGAGCGCCATCTGGGCTGTGTAGATATCAAATGCAATTTCGGTCGGGTGCACTTCCAAGGCGAAACGAACACCGTTATTCGCGAATTCATCCAATATTGGATTCCATCGTTTGGCCAACAAGGCAAATCCGTCCTCGATCATCGATTGGGGCACAGGCGGAAACGAATAATTGAGATGCCAAATGCTGGAGCCCGTAAAACCATTGACGACACCCACTCCAAACTTCTTGGCCGCACGCGCCGTCGCTTTCATTTCCTCGATGGCACGCTCGTTGACCCCAGCAGGATTGCCATCCCCCCAAACATAACCCGGAAGAATTGCCTTATGGCGTTGATCGATGGTATCCAAAACAGCTTGTCCGACGAGGTGGGCGCTGATCGCATGGCACTGCAATCCCAAGTCATTCAGCGCGGCTCGTTTGGTTTCGCAGTATTTCGCTTCCGAATTTGCCTTTTGAACTTCAAAATGGTCCCCCCAGCAAGCCAATTCGATGCCATCGTAGCCAAATTCTTTGGTAAGCTGTGCCATCTTGGAAAAGGGCAAATCGGCCCACTGGCCGGTAAACAACGTGACAGGTCTGGCCATGCTGAATTTGTCTCCTAAGAGCGAGAGTCGACGGAATGGATTTAGGGCACTAAGAATAACATGATCCGCGATCAAGTTACAGTCAGGGGACCAGAATGAGCCAAGACGTCGTTATCCAACAATCTTTTGGTGACCGGGAACTGGCTCGCATTCGAAGTTTAAGGTACGAAATCCTGCGCAAACCGCTCGGAATGCCACCGTCTGGCACCATTTTTCCAGGCGACGAAAACGAATCGACGATTCATTTACTCGCTCTTTTCGAAAACGAGCTTATCGGCTGTACAAGCCTATTCGTTGACGACTCGGATGCAATCCAATTGCGGGGGATGGCTGTTGTCAGACAATGCCAACGTCGAGGAATTGGGAACCGAATTGTCGAAACCGCAAAGAAAATCGCGATTTCAAAAGGCAAAAGCCTGTGGTGCAATGCCAGATTTCCTGCGATTGGCTTCTACGAAAGACAACGCTGGATCCAATCAGGACCATTTTTCGATATCCCGATCGTGGGGCCACACATTGTCATGAAATGGACTGGAAACTCCGAAAACAGAGCGTGATCGGTTAACTACGTGATAAAATTAAGGTTTACTTGTAGTTTCATCCGTCGGGCCAAAGGCCCATTAATTTGCATAGAGTCCCAGGTCAACGGCCTGGGACTCCGAGACAAAGAGTAATCGCAGGGCCAACGGCCCGGTAGTTTGCGTCCATCATTCCCAGACATATCGCGCGCCGATTTCAAGGTCATGTCCCTCAATCGTTCTCCACAATGTAAACTGACGAGCCTCAGGCCCTGTAGGAATCGTCATTTTCTTCAATTCCCAAGCCGTTGGCCTGGGTTAGGTAAACGAATGGCCCTTTGGGCCGAATCCCGTCAAGTTTGCCACGAGGACTTGTGGGGTATAAACAGCCTTGCAGCCCGTCCTACCACAACAAACAAGAAGACACGATGATCGAACGAATCAAAAAAGATGTCGTTCTCTACGACGGTCAATGCAACTTTTGTCGGTCTCAAATCAACATCCTGCGTCGGCTTGATGGACAAAATCGCCTCGAGTTCGTTTCGCTCCACGATCCTGAAGTCGCCACAAATTATCCGAATCTGACGTTTGATCAGTTGATGGATCAGATGTGGATCGTCACTCCTGCGGGAGTTCAACTTGGTGGAGCGTACGCCGTAAAATATCTTACAAAACGGCTCCCGATCTTGTGGCCGCTTGCACCCTTGATGCACGTCCCCTTCTCCATGCCGCTTTGGTCTTTCCTTTACCGTCAAATCGCCAAGTTCAGGTACAGGATCGCAGGTCGAGATTGCGATGAGGGTGGCACTTGCTCGATCCACCGTTGACCTCCACGAACTTGAACGTACGCGTTGGGCCCGTGAGCGACAAGGCGTTGGCTGCGGTTTTCGACGATTGCCAAGCACTTAGGGAACCGGGGCTAACGCCCAAACGGCTACTTACCGGGAAATACTTGTGCACATGTGCTTAGTAGAAGCTCTAGCCAAAGAGCAACTTCGGAGCCAAGCGTTAGCTCTTGGCTTTTCTCTTTTCGGAGTAGCCCGCGCCCAACCCGCTCCCGGCTTTAGTAACCTGATCGAGTGGATCCAACGTGGCTACGCCGCCGAAATGGCGTACATACCCAAACGATCGACTGCATACCAGCACCCCGATGCCGTCTTAGCGGGCTGCAAGAGCGTGATCATGCTGGCAATGCCTTACACCTCGAATCCATTGACAACACCCAGAAAGCATACCCCAGAATCGGTGTCCGCTGACTTTCAAAAGACATCCCCGCCATCATCGAATTGCAAAATCGGAAACTATGCCACCGGCCAAGTGGACTATCACGACCTTATACGACAACGGCTGAACGAACTGGAAAACGCCCTTGATACCATGTTCCCTGGATCCAAGCATCGCGGTGTTGTGGATACGGCACCGTTGCTCGAGCGAGACTTTGCGCAATTGGCTGGCATCGGCTGGATCGGCAAGAACACTTTGCTTCTCAACCGTACCGAGGGAAGTTATTTTTTCTTGGCAGCCCTGTTGACGAGCGTCGAACTAGTTGAGGATAGCCCATTCGAAATGGACCACTGCGGATCCTGCACTGCTTGCTTGGACGCTTGTCCAACCGACGCATTTGTCGAACCTCGAGTCCTCAACGCTGCAAAGTGCATCAGTTATTTGACGATTGAATATCGCGGAATCATTCCAAACGAACTCAGCGAAAAGATGCAGGATTGGGTCTTCGGCTGCGACGTATGCCAAATGGTATGTCCATGGAACCGCAAACGCAACGTTGCCGTCCCAATGGAATTGGAACCATCGCAGTTGGACGATAAGCTGTCACTTGAGCATTGGCTAACCATGGACGAAGCCACGTTTCGAAAACGTTACCGCAAAACACCCTTTTGGCGAACCAAGCTCTCGGGTATGCAACGCAACGCGATGATCGCGGCCGCCAATTCCAAACGCATCGATCTGCGGCCAATCATTGAGACGTTCACGACGAGCAGCCATGAAGTCTTGCAAGCCACCAGCAAATGGAGCCTTTCCAAATTAGCTTCGGAATGATTGTCGCGTCGATTATAGCCTCTATTGTCGCATTGTCGCCTTTCGCTCCGCGAAAGTGCGCCTTGTCAACGCACTTTC
>JANPNA010000189.1:0-9719 GCA_031427235.1 Pirellula sp. | reverse complement strand
TAAACTCGACTGGGCGACGCTTACAGAGCCGATCGTGCCCAAATTGGTGGCTGTATCGAACGTGCTTCCGAGACCATACAACGTCACTGGCGAATAGTTGATCGGGCGATTGCCAATCACTTGGTTTCCATCACTACCTGGCTCAAGAATGGTCTTGATCAAGGCTGACGACGCTGGATCTGTTTCCAACGCGACGATGACTTGATTGACAGTCGTTACGGTATTTGGCGAGGTGGCTGTGGCGCTGCCAATATTCACCGTAATTGCGTTTCCGATAACGGTCACGGTCGGGTTCGGCGATGGAGGGCCGCTAACAAACGAAACCCTCACACCCGCTCCAGATTCCCCCAACGCCTTCGAGGTGAATCGAACTTTTGCTCTGCCATTCGTATTCAAATCCGATATGGCTGTGGCAGATGCGTCTGTTCGGACAGGCGACATTGGGGCTGTTTCTCGCGTGCCAATTCGCAATCGGAAAGTACTCGATGGCAAGAATGGCCCCGGCAGCGAATCGATGTCGGTATCAAAGCGCAAGGTTGCGGTATTCGCAGATGCGTTGTAGGAAACCGTCGCTGGAAAGAACGCCGGCAAATCGTCCGTATTGCGTACCGTATCGGCAGTGTAAATCAATTGGTAGAACGAAGGGTTCTCCACACTGCGGGCCGTCGGCTTACCATCCGCCCCGTTTTCAACGAGAAGCTTGTCGTTATCAAAGTAAACGACGATCGTATTGCGTTGCTGTTCGATAGAACCGTCCGCGCGCCTCACCACCGGTTGCGGAACGACAGCCGTCACCTTCGAGCCTAAGTCCAATCGGAAGTCAATCGTGTCTTGACGTGTATTTGCATTTGATGGACGAAATAAATCGCCGTTCGTATTCCGAAGTCCTCGAATACCTCTACCAGCATCATCAAATCCAAAAACTTCCAGTCGATACACATCGTCCGGCAAATTCTCCGCAAAACGCAACGTGACTTCATTTTCATTGGGGCGGTCGCCAATCACGACCGCACCTGGCTGGATAATCACATCTTGGTTCGACGTCAACCGAATCGGACTGTAACTGGCGGGATCAACGCTCCCTAATCGTGCCGTCGCCAATCCACCATTGATTTTGGCTGAAAGTCGAGGCGAAACCACCGCCGAAGCATTAATCAAATTAACAAGTCGCTGCGCCGTTCCAAGGTCGGGAATGGCTACGGTAGGCACCGCACTAGGATTCGAATTCAAGATGATGGTGACGTTGACGCCGCTGATCGCAAACGTCGGGTCGCCCGTGGGCCCCAGGTCACTTCGCAAGACATTGATCGTCAACTGGTCGGCTGCATTGCGACTCGAGAGCAGAATATCAACTCGACCATTCGATCCGAAATCAGAGGTTACGCTCGGCAGCGTGAACGAACCATCCAGACCTGCTCGAGTCACGCGAATGCCACCGACAGTTGCAGCGTCGATCACTTGAGAATCGTCGAAGCGGAAAGTCAACTCGCGCGGCGCGATATTGCGAATCACCCCGTTCTCGATCAAGTCGCTATTGTTCGGCTGAACACCGATCAACTGCGGACCGGCCGCAAGCAACTGACGAGGTTCCAAGGATTCGAGCAAATAACGACGAAGCGCCCCGCGTTTTTTCCCGCTGGATGCCTTGGCATTTTTAGGTGTATTGGTATTGATAGCAGAACTCGTGTTGCGAAGCCGGCGGATGGTCATCACCAACCCTCAGTGCAAAAGTAGCCAGGAACCCCTTGCGACGAACAATTCCGCAAGGACGTGAAAATTTGCGTCTCGAACCCAACTTCGCTAATTCGTTAATGGAAGACAAAGCGACCTTAGCTGCGGTGAGTTCAAAAGAACACTCGTTTTCGAGTATAATTGGGTAGGATATGGATGCAAACTTGTGTAGCCCCCTCTTCGCGAATCGGTACATCCAAAACGGGTCGAAACCACCCTAAAGAATGGGTCGAACCGCGTCCTTCGCGACTGAAAAAGCATCTTATTTTACTAAAACCACGCGCCTACTATGGTCATCAACCTCAGAACAGGACGGTTTTGCGGCCTTTGACGTCCATTTGGATACAAAAACCCCCGAAAGGTTCCGAAGTCAATGGAAGGAAATTCAACTCTTGAAGAATTCGGGAAAAATTTAGGTTGTTTCCGTTTTGTCGTACTTCTCCATCAACTTCCGGTTGAATCGGAACGCCGAAGCCACTGGGACTTGCTACTCGAACAACCCCCAGAATGGGGTGACGAACTATTCGCCTTCGAGATTCCTGTTTCTCCTGCGGAATGGGAAAAGCCGACGTTGGTTCAAAAGCTCGCCGACCACCGTGCTCACTATCTAGACTATCAAGGCCCGATTTCAGGCGATCGAGGGAACGTAACTCGCGTCCTTGAAGGAAACATTCAGTGGCTGGAAAAAACCGACGAGCTGTTGTTGCTAAGCTTTCAGCCAGCCCAAAGTTCGTCGAGCAACAAAGCAGCTTCCATGCCGCAAGGTGTTCTTAAAATCAGGAAGTGCCTCGGAGAAGAAAATCATAACCAGTGGGAAATGGAATGGATACCGTAGGTCCAACAACGGGAGAGCGTCCAACAACGGGAGAGCGAGGCTCCTGCCGAGCTTGGGGCTGCATTGGTTCGGCAGGAGCCTCACCCAAGGGTGTTAAGGCGAGCGGCGATGTGAAAACTACCAATCATAACCCGATACGTAAGTGAGGGACCTGCGAAATTGTCCCTCGCTTACGCTTCGGGTTGGGATACTCCACTCTGCCGCTCGCCTAAAAGTTCGGTTTTGTGGTGTTTGGATCCTGCGCAATTTTTGTTCTGATACCCTTATGAAAACATTTGAAATTTCCCGACCGCTTCAAAGGCGTTCTCAAAATGCCGGATGGCAGGCCGACCTGGTTTATTGCCGAGAACGACTTCGATCACATCGGCGCGTCCGGCAGACTCAAGTAATCGATGCCGTTTCATATAAGTCATGGCCGTTTTCGAAATCTTTTCTTGCTTGGCAGCGTCCACCGCATCACTTGGACCTCCGATGTTGTCGCGACACTCCGCCCAAGTCTTTACCTCCACAAAGACAACGACCCGGCGTTGCCAGACTGCGATGACATCGATCTCGCCGGCCTTTAGACGATACGATTTTTCGAGAACGAGATAACCTTGTCGCCTAAGGAAAATTGCCGCGATTCGTTCTCCGTACGCTCCGACCGACTCCGTCGGATTTCTGAGCGGATAAGAAAGCGACAATCGCCATCGAGTCCATCTGGCCAAGATTGAACTTATGGTCCACTCGAACGAACTACTAAATAATTGCCATCCCTTGGTCGGCCGCAACAGCCTCAAAGCATCAGAAATCGGCCTTCGAATCTTGGTCGTCATCTTCGTCCAAATCCTTGTAATTCACGGGCGAAATCGCTTTCTTAAGCGTTTTGACCATGACATCCACCGGTGGCTCTAAGCCGGTGAACAAACGGTACTGATACGCCGCTTGCCTAACGAACATCTGCAAGCCAGAAATCACCGGACAGCCAGTCGCCCTGGCACCCTTGAGGAAAAGCGTCTGCTCGGGATTATAAACGGTATCAAATACCAAAGTGCCCCCCTTGAGCTTATTCGTCTGGAATGGCGTCTCATCCATATCTGGAAACATTCCAACCGGTGTTCCATTGACTAAGATCTTTGGCTCAATCGTGTGCCTATCCTCCCAATCAATCCATCGACAATTCAAGTGTTTCGCCAACGACTCGGAAGCAACTCGGTTGCGGCTGGCCACGGTGATGGAAGCTCGACGCTGGGCAAGCCCATAACCTATGGCTCGCGACACGCCACCGGCACCCAATATCAAAACCGATTCTTTTTCAAATGGTTCCTGACTCCCAGTCCATTTGGCCATGGCTTCTGTCAGGCAATCCATGGCTGCGCGATAGTCGGTGTTGTATCCGACCAACTCCTTGTCTTCGTTATTTGCAAAAACAACGGTATTACAAGCGCCGATCCCCTGTGCGGCCGATTCCGCTTGATTTAGTAAAGGCAAAATGGTTTGCTTGTGCGGTATCGTAACACTCAACCCGCCAATTCCCTCTTCTTTGCACCAAGCCAAAAACAATTCCAACTCCTCAGGCGCAACACGAAATGGCATGTACCGGAAGTTCAAATTGTTAGCAAAAAAGGAGGCATTGTGGATCAGCGGACTGTAAGAATGGGCTACAGGATCGGCCACCACACCGTAAAGCTTCGTTTCTGAATCGATCGTGTCTGCACGGTAGATATTCTTCATCTGGTCGAAACTAAGCTGGCCAGGTGCAACTTTTCGTTCGGTATTAAAGACACAAAAAGTGAACGGTGCTCCGTAGCGCGTTGCCAATATGCGGCTCGGGGTTCCATAGTCACCCATGCTGATGCCAATGGTCGGCACCGCTGCCGATTGCATCAATTGCAACATGCGAATCGTATCGCAGAACGAATTGGCCTGGACGGCGATTTTGACAATGTCCGCGTCGAGTTTCGCCAATCCAGCGTGCAACGATTCTAAATTTCCAGGCGTTCCTTCAAAATTGTGAAGACTGACGATGCGTTTTGTCTTGCCATACCTAGGAATTTTTTCGGCGATGTCCTCTTCCAAATCCACATATTCAACACCCATCGCGATCGCCGATCGCAACAACATCAAACGCTCTTCCTCTGTCCGATCCCAGCGCCCGCCATCCTCTTTGCGTCGACATGTTAAGACGACCGCAGTTGGACGATTCTTTAGCAACCTTGCCAAGTCGATGCTGCGCCCAATATAGTCCAATCGAAGCTCAACCAGTTTTCCCCCTGCCTCCGCAACCTGAAGATGTTCCGCAATCGCGTGTTTGTGGCGAGTTCTTGCAATCGTGACGCACAGCATATCAAACGGACAAATCTACGTGGAAAGGAATGTTCATGCTTTCAAGGAGGTCGGAGTGCCAGCCCAACTCAAAAACCTCTCCAGCAATTTTGGCCCAGGTTCCGTTAAGAAACTCTCGGGATGAAACTGCCAGCCCTCAATTGCATACTCTTTATGACGAATACCCATGATAATCCGATTTCCATTTTGATCGTGAACCCAAGCGGAAACCTGCAAACAATTCGGCAGGCTTTCCGGTGAAATTACCAGGGAATGGTAGCGAGTCGCGACAAACGGGTTTTCCAGCCCCTCAAACATCCCTTGGTTGTCATGAGATATTCGATCGGTCTTGCCGTGCATGAGCTGCTTTGCGCGAACGATCTCGCCCCCAAATGCCTGTCCGATCGATTGATGCCCCAAACAAACCCCTAAAATTGGAAATTCCCCCTGCAATTGCTCGATTAAGGGTACGCAAATCCCGGCTTCCTTCGGCGTACAGGGGCCAGGCGAAAGAATGATCCGATCCGGTCGCAGCTCTCGAATCTCGTTTATCGACAATTCGTCATTTCGATAAATCCTTACGTCCAGGGATGGGTCTATTTCCCCAAGCCTTTGAACCAGGTTGTAAGTGAATGAGTCGTAATTGTCGATCAAAAGAATCATTGGATGTCGGGCAAGTTGCTGTTTTAGGCGAACGGCGATGTGAAAACTACCAATCATAACCCGATACGTAAGTGAGGGACCTGATCGTCCAGCATCTGGATCAACGGAGAGATGATACGTTGGACAAGAAATCCTGTCCAATTAGACGTTGGGGTTGAGAATCGCGGTGCTTGTCGATAAGTTGCTTGCCTTTGAATTTGCTACGAATTCGCCAAGATCTCTCTCACCATTCGACAATTTAATGCACGCATACCGTACACACCATTGTGCACAACTTCGCAAAGACGCAGTGGGTCAAAACGTTCGTTTGTCCGGTTGGGTCTATCGGAAAAGAGACTTCGGCAACCTTTTGTTCATCGATTTGCGCGACCATTATGGAGTATCGCAAATTGTGGTCGAACGCGACAGCGCTGCGTTTCCCTTGGCCGAATCCCTCCGTAGCGAGTCCGTCATTCGAGTCGATGGCAAGGTCAATGCTCGCGCCGACGACGCCATCAATCCAAATTTGATCACCGGCGAGATTGAGGTTCGTGCCACCTCGATCGAACTCCTCTCGGAAGCGGCGGATTTGCCGTTACCCGTGTTCGGAAACGCCGAATACCCCGAAGAAATCCGACTGCGAAATCGATTTTTGGACCTTCGCCGTGAAAAACTCCACGCCAACATCGTTCTTCGAAGCAATGTCATAGCTAGCTTGCGCCGACGCATGATCGATCAAGGTTTCACCGAATTCCAAACCCCAATCCTGACAGCCTCCAGCCCGGAGGGTGCTCGCGATTTCCTCGTACCCTCACGAATGCATCCAGGCAAGTTTTACGCTTTGCCACAAGCACCGCAAATGTTCAAGCAGTTGCTGATGGTGGCTGGATTCGACCGCTATTTCCAAATTGCACCCTGCTTCCGAGACGAGGATGCCCGTGCGGACCGATCCCCAGGCGAATTCTATCAACTCGACTTTGAAATGAGTTTTGTCACGCAAGACGACGTTTTCGCAGCCATCGAGCCCGTGTTGTATGGTGTCTTTGAAGAATTTTCCCGCGAACGCTCGGTGACCAAGCCGCCGTTCCCACGAATTGCCTACAAGGAATCGATGCTGAAATACGGCAACGACAAACCCGATCTGCGCAACCCGATTGAAATCTCGGATGTCACCGAGATTTTCCGTGGTGGCGGATTTGCCGTCTTTGCAAAAGCCATCGAGGGCGGTTCGGTCGTGCGAGCAATACCCGCTCCTGGGGCTGGCATTCGAGCACGTAGCTTCTTCGACGGTACCAATCAATGGGCCAAAGACGAAGGCTTTGCGGGACTCGGCTACATCAACTTCAAGGGTGGTGAAGGTGGCGGCGGCATCGCCAAAAACCTCGGACCAGAACGGGTAGGGGAACTCGTTAAACAAATGGGACTTGGACCAGATGACGGTGTGTTCTTCTCGTGCGGAAAGCTGCAGGAAGCCGCGAAACTCGCGGGCTTAGCCAGAACGCGCATCGGTCAAGAACTGGATCTCATCGAAAAGAACACCTTTAAATTCTGCTGGATCGTCGACTTCCCAATGTACGAATTCGATGAAGTCGAACAGAAAGTCAACTTCAGCCACAACCCGTTCTCGATGCCGCAAGGGGAGATGGACGCGCTGATGAACATGAATCCGCTCGACATTTTGGCATACCAGTACGACATCGTATGCAATGGTATCGAGCTCTCATCGGGCGCGATCCGAAACCACAAACCGGAGATCATGTACAAAGCCTTTGAGCTGGCAGGCTACGATCGAAGTTTGGTCGACGAAAAATTCCGTGGAATGATCAATGCCTTCAAATTCGGTGCCCCGCCACACGGCGGCTCGGCACCCGGTGTGGACCGAATCGTGATGCTGCTCGCGGACGAACCCAACATCCGCGAAGTGATCTTGTTCCCAATGAATCAAAAGGCCGAGGACCTAATGATGGGTGCACCCTCAGAAGTATCCGCCAAACAACTGCGTGAACTGGGAATCAAGTTTATCGGCGATGGCCCAAAAGCGTAGATTTGGAGTGCGGAAATTCATTTCCGCTTTAAGATCACTCCGTCGAGCACGATTGAACGCAAAACGTGATGGTGTACGCCGAGCGGTGTCCCAATAACACGCTAAATGTTAGAACTGCCCCACTATCCGGTAGCCACTCCGCGCTGAAATTTTGTTTAGAATGGATCTCTCGATATAAATCGTCATCCATCCATCCAAGGTCTTGTCTAATGCTAAATCGCTTGCTTTCCAATCGGCTCACGCGGTTTTTGATTTTGCCATCCATTCTATGCCTGAATTCATGTGCTGTACTCGCGATAGCCCAGGAGTCCTCAGCCAAGCCGTTTGTCTCCGGGATTGAGCTTGAGAACTTCGACAAGTCGGTACGGCCAGACGAAGACTTCTTTCGATACGTAAACGGCCAATGGCTGACAAAAACGAAAATCCCTGACGATCAATCCAACTACGGTGCGTTCACGGCCTTGGATATCGAAACGAAAGAAGCCATCAAAAAGATTATCGAAGACGCAAGCACGCAAAAAAGCCCTTCGCCGATCGCAAAGCAAGTTGGAGACTTCTATCGTTCTTACACCGATGTCGCGCAACGCAACCAAGCCGGGCTCGAGCCGATCCAAGGCATGCTGAGCCAGATCAAAGCCATTCAAAGCAAAGACCAGCTCATCCAACTCGCTGGCAAGCTTTCACGACGAGGCATCTCCACGTTCTACGGCTTCTACATCGAACCCGATGCAAAACGTTCGGATCAATATGCCATTTACGTCCAACAAAGTGGAACAACGTTACCCGATCGCGACTACTACTTAGAAAATGCAGAACGGTACCAGGTAATTTTGTCGGCTTATGCTAAGTTCGTCGAGAAAATGCTGGCTCAACTCGATTGGCCGAATCCAACCGAATCGGCTAGCAATATTATCGAACTCGAACGATCCTTTGCGCATTCGCAATGGACCCAAGTGGAACTGCGAGACCCAGTCAAAGGCTACAACAAAATGCCCGCCTCGGAACTGGCAACCCGTTATCCAAATCTGCTTTGGTCGGACTACGCAACGGCGGCGGGCTTGCCGTCAGGTCTTGAAGTTATCGTCGGTCAACCGAGCTTCATGATCGGTGCTTCCAGAAACATTGATGATTGCGATCTGGAAACCCTCAAGGCCTATCTGGCCTTTCAAATGATCGACACCTACGCTCCTCTTTTGAGCGAGTCGCTCGAAAAGATGCACTTCGATTTTCACAAAACAACCCTGAGTGGAGTTACCGAACAAGAGCCTCTTTGGAGAAGGGGTGTGGATGCCTGCAACGGAATGCTCGGAATGCCAGTCGGGCAGCTCTACGTCGAAAAGTATTTCTCCGCAAAGTCCAAAGAGAAGATGAATACCCTCGTCAAGAACCTGATGGTTGCCTTCGAAAAACGAATCGATCAATTGGAGTGGATGGGCAACGGGACAAAGAAGCAAGCTAAGGAAAAACTCTCGCAATTCACACCAAAAATCGGCTACCCCGATGTTTGGAAAGATTACTCGACCGTGAAGATCTTGCCCGATAATATCATCGCAAATATGGGCGAAATTTCAGAATTCGAACACAACTACCAAATCAACAAACTGGGCAAGCCGATCAACCGCAGCGAATGGTTCATGCCACCGCAAACAGTGAACGCATACTACAATCCGTTGATGAATGAGATTGTCTTTCCGGCCGCGATTCTTCAGCCGCCCTTCTTCAATCTGGCAGCGGATGATGCGGTCAACTATGGAGGCATAGGTGCCGTCATTGGTCACGAGCTCAGCCACGGTTTTGACGACAGCGGTCGTAAGTTTGATGGCAAGGGGAACCTTCGTAACTGGTGGACAACATCGGACCAAGAAGAATTCGAAGCAAGATCTACGAAGCTGGTAAAACAGTACGATGCATACAAACCGTTTCCGATGGATAACGTGAACGGCAAGTTTACGCTCGGCGAGAATATTGGCGATTTGGGAGGCATGAGCGTTGCTTACACCGCCTATCAGTTGTCGTTACAAGGCAAGGACGCTCCTGTCATGGACGGTTTCTCAGGCGATCAGAGGTTCTTTATCGGATGGGCTCAAGTCTGGCGTCGTAAGTACCGCGATGAAGAACTTAAAAAGCGATTACTGACCGACCCACATTCGCCCAGCCAATATC
>JANPNA010000188.1:0-13494 GCA_031427235.1 Pirellula sp. | reverse complement strand
TCTAAAAGAACTTCAGAACCCAATTATCTAAATTGCTTAGTTCCGAATATGCTTCTACAATAGTTCATTCCCACCCGTGCACGCCAATCCCTCCTGCCCCGCTCCCGAAAGTACTGTCGATGTGGCCTCGACTGTTTGTATCGACTCTCCTTATCGCGGTAGCGCTCTCGTCCTCTTTACGCTCGCAAACGGTAGATGTTGGAGTGCAAAATGCGAATTCCGAGAAGCAACTCCAAGATCAATTTGAGAAGAAGGTCTATCCGCTCTTGAACCACCCAGAAAAAGGGTGTATCGATTGCCACAATGGTGAAGCGACCTCGAACCTAGTCCTAACTGGGGATTCGTTGGACGATTTTCGAATGCTGCTCGACGAACAGTATCTTAAGTCAAAGGGAGTCGACACTCTGCTGACCCGCGTGACAACCGGACACGCGGATAAGCGGATGCCAAAGGATGCCGAAGCGTGGTCCGAATCAGACATTCAGGATTTGAAGTCGTTTCTTGATTCGGTCCACAAAACCGCAGAAGAGACGGGACTGCCTGCCGATGAGCAGTTTCCCAGGTCTTTGCTCAGCCAATACAAAGGCGAAGAATCCATCGGGTCCGAAAACCAGTTTCTGACATTCCGACAACTCAAAGGGAAAATCAAAGTCATCTTTGAGGACGACTGGGTGCGTGGCGACCGTGATCTGTTTTCGGAAAACCTGGCCATGCTAGGGGGTGCCGATTTCAAAACGCGATTCAACGAATCAAGCCAGCCAAGCGCAAGTTTTTTGACCGGGCTGGAGATGCTTGCTCGAGATGTTTCCAACAATGCTTATGAGCAAAAAAAGGGGCCGTTCCGCGACTGGCCAACTTTCTCGGTTCAACCCAAGCATGGCCAAGCGATAGGAGCAGACTATCGATCTTCGATTCAGCAGCTTTACGAACGCGTTCTCTTTCGACCAGCTTCGGAGAAGGAAGTGGAGGAAGCCTATTCGTTGTTGTGCGAAGTATTTAAAGCGGAGGCGTCCATCCAGGCACGCGACGATGAACTTGGGTTCGAACTGGTAGTGAAAGACGCCAGCACAGGTCTAGAGCAACGAGAAACGCTCACGATCCCAGTGAGCGGTGACATGCTTCAGGTAAAGCAGCTACTGGTCGACCAAACCACTGGAATCGTTGGGGCGGACCAGCCCCTGCAGTCAGCTTCGCCAAAGACACAAAGTCGGCAAGTGGTCGCCAGCCATTTGCGATTAGAACCGGACTCGCCCACGCAACGCTTGATCTTGCACAATGTTGGCACGCTTCGCAACGTCTCCTTTGCTGGCCTTGAGATTCGAGATACAAGTGGCGATGTGGTCGAATTGATAGGACTTGATTCACCCAAGATCGATGTCGCTGGCGCTTGGGCGATTGTTAACGACGATGGGTACAAAAGTTACGAAGATGGCAATCAAAGCAAAGGCATGAGCTTTATCAGCGTATCCCTTTCGGTGGCTATTGCCGGGGAATATCAAATCTCCATTTTATGGCGAAACAGTGATCGAAACGCAAAACGCGTATTAGTTGAGCTGTTTTGCAAAGAGGCTGGAAATGAATTGGCCTTCCCGTCACCGTGTTCGATTCCACCGATTGGCGAAGCACGCTTCTTTTACGATTGCAGCAATGACTCTGAGCCATTCGCCGAGCCCAAGGCTACCTTTCAGTTTGCCGAGGCTGGAGTTGTAGAGATCAACAATGCGGGGACGTTTGAATCGGTTACGGCAGGTGCAGTCGAGTTGGTGAATTCGAAATTCGACGACAAAGTGTTTCTGATCGATAGCAAGGACGCCGATGGCAATGAGAATTGGAAGCGCTTTGCGGACGGTCGTTTCAAAGCCTACAACACCAAAGGGGCAAAATTGCATGATGACAATGCAAAGAAAGGTGAGCTGGCGTTGGTGTATCGCCCGAACTCTGTCCCGGGCAAGGATTGGAAAGCGGACGATTTCTACCGTTTGAGAATTTATTATCCAGGGAAGAAAGACCAAGAGTGTCAGGTTCCGGTCATTGTGCGAGCCCAGGAATCCTCCCCGATACTAGAAATAGCCTATCCGAGGTTGGCCAAAGCCGACGCTCCGCTTCGAATCGATGCGTCGTCGAGTTATACGGTTTCTCACGGCAAGCTGGACTTTGTTTGGCGGCAAATTTTTGGGACCCGAGTGCAGCTTGCGGATGCGACATCGCCGGTTTTGGAGTTTGTCGTTCCCCGACGCAATGTCGAGCAAGTAGCTTGGACGTCCCTTTGCTCGGCATTGCTGCGTCATCCGGATTTTGTTTTTACACGACCTCACTCTTTGAAGGACACGGACAATGACAACGGCGACGTCAAGCAGCGACTCAGGCTAGTGAAGATTTCGCTTGATTTGGTTGGGCGGCCGCCAACCCAACAAGAGGTCATTGATCTCGCCAAGGGGATCCCGCTTTCCGAACTAACGGACCGGTACTTGGATTCGCATGAGTTTCGCGATTTTTACTTTCATCGCATTCGGTTGAACCTGGAGAGCCAGGGGACCGAAATTCAGGACGAGCCAGTCCGCTTGTGGAGCTACATTGCTTTCAACGATAGACCCTTTCAAGAGATCCTCACAGCCGACTATTCCGTCGATAGCAGGATGCAAAAGACGGAAAGACCGCGAGAGCACGGCAGGACCGGCGTCTTGACTACCCCTGGCTTCATCCAGGGTAAACCAGGCTTGCCACATTACAACTATGCGGCTCAGGTCTCGATGCTCTTCCTCGGCTTCGTTTACGAGGTTCCCCCCGAGATTGTAGAGCAACGAGAGGGAGTTACGGCTCTCGGAACGACAGACCCCAAGTCGGTTTGCTATAGTTGCCACAAAATCCTGACTCCACTCGCTTTCCAACGATTGAACTGGTCCGATGAAGGCAAATACAGAATAACCAATGAAGATGGACTACCGATCGACGCGAGCGATCAGAACGCATCCGAAGACTATCCGTTCCCAGGCAACGGCATGGAAGCATTTGCCACGCAAGCGGTCAAAAAGGAACGATTCCTAAGAACGATGATCAATACCCATGTTAACTTTTACTTTGGTAGGCCGATGCGATTTCGCGAGGACGAGAGAGTTCTATACAAACGCCTATGGGATTCGGCGTATCGTTCCAATTTTAAGATACGTTCACTGATTCGCGAAATTGTCAGTTCTCCTGAGTATTTGCTACCATGATAAACGCTTAATTGTCGTCTTTCGCTCCGCGAAAGTGCGCTTTGTTAACGCACTTTTGCGGAGCAAAAGGCGACACTTGTAGACGAGCGAGGCACTTCGCTCGTTGGATTCAACAACTGAGCGAGGGCCTCGCTCAGCCACAACAGCCACCCACGAAAAGTAAACTGCGGTTATGAAAGAGCCTTGCCAACTAGATGAACAGATCCGTGGTTTGCCAGACCAACTCGCGACACCTCCATGGCCATCGCGTCGAGGCTTTCTTCAACGATCGATTGGATCGATTGCGGGGCTTACATGTGTTGACTTTCTATCGTACTTCAGTGCTTATGGAATGCCAGGTGAGGACAAATCGACGCGGATGGCGGCTGACGCAACACGAGCGTCCGAGAACCCGCGGTTCCTAGTCTATTGGTATCTCGAAGGGGGTTGGTGCGGCTACGACATGTTTAACCCGGTCAATACCGAAAACAATGTCTTGAAGAGGCTGGATAACATCTCCGATGAGCGATATCGAGTTCTTGATTGGGGCAAGGATGACCATACGATCAAGACTCACGGCGACATTCGGTATGGCTACTTGGCAGAGCCAGGCAAAGATCTGTTTCCAGACATGGCGGTTTTGAGTTCGATGCATACCGGATCGGGGCATTCCAGAGACCGACTTAAAGTGCATATGGGTGACTACTCGTTCAAACAATCAGAAGAACGGGAAGAGGACGAGCGTTCGGTAATGCAAGCATTCTCGGAAGTCTATGGCCAGCCCTACGTTCTACCCAATCTATCGTGGCATTGGTGGCTTTCGGACGGCGAGTTGAATGAAGTGCAGTATTCGGGTAAGCGCGGTTACTATCACGCGCTAGGGCCGGTTCATGCCCACACCATTTATGCCGGAACGCCAGACAAACTTCGGAAGTTGCTGCTTCGCATGGAAGAGACGTCGGGCGATGAAGTTGCAACCAAAGTCGACGAATTTTTGCAAAATGCACATACCGAAATCCTTAGAGATGACAACATCGCGGCTGTTCGAAGCTACCAGTCCGCTCGCAATATCTACCTGCAACTGGCAAGCCGCGGTCGTCAACTCGATCGAAGTGAGTTGCAACAATTATTTAAGGACCCTGAATTGCGAGAGCGGTTTTCGGTTTCCGCAGCCGATGAGTTGATTACTTACCGCAGTGTGAATGGAAATAAGGCCCGCAGCAAGTTTTCTCCAAACATCAATGTGCAAGCGATGATGAGCTATGAAATGATGCGAGCCGGTTTGTCGTGTGCTTTTTTTATCGAGTCCCGTGACGTTCGAAGATTCGATTCCCATAATAACCGTAACAACCTTTGGAAAAAAGACATACCGGTCGGAAACAAGGATCAAACGGACATGATGAAGACGGATCTATGGGAGCCTTTGCATGCATTTGTCGAATGCCTAAAAAACACGGAATACCGTGACACGCAATCTTCGCTATTCGATCATACCAATATCGTGGTGACTTCCGAGTTTGGCCGGTCGATCCATGGCAATGTCGACGGAATCCTAGCCAAGGGCAAGTCGGAACCAGAAAAGAAGTCAGAGATAGGTGGGCAGGATATCAGTGCACATTGGCAGGTCACATCCTGCGCTTTCCTCGGAGGAAATGTCCGAGGAAACACGCAATTTGGACGTGTAGGTGAAGCGACGTTGATGGCGATCCCCATTTTGCCCGACGGCAGTCTCGATCCCAGTTACGATCCGTTGACAGGTAACCTTTTAAAAGACAAGAATAAACATCCGGAATCCTTCCTTCCAAATCATGGTGACGTGTATTCCACGGCACTCCTTTTGAGTGGTATTGAACCAAAGAATCGCGGTCGCAATGAACGAGCCGCTTTACCCTTTATCGTGCGGAAAACCTGATGGGCCTATTGCTGAAATGTTAAACGATTGACTGACTGAAAAGTTCTTCTATCATTTGATGATTACCTTGATGCAGGAATTCGGTTTTATTGAACCATTCAATGGAGAGTGGAGTCTATTGCGTCAAGGTCTACAGCTTAAGAAGCGATTGGCGTTTCTTGATTTCAAAACCCTAATAGGTTGTGTTCAAAGCACGCGTATCGTTCAAAATTTCAAGATGGACTAGGGATTTCTTAATCGTTGACTATTGTCAAGAAAGGGCTATTTAGTCATGTCTTGAAATTTCATTCCATCGATCCGTAGAGGAACAGCCGTAAAGGAATAGAGTCATGGTTGATATAGAGCGTGTCGTTACCTTAGATGAGTTGATGGACCGTGTCCCGGAAGAACTGGTGCGGGATGCCGAAAGCCGTCGAATCGAAGAAGAATCTGAAACATTTAGAGAATCCAACGAGAATAACATGTCAAAAGAACCAAGCAAAGCAAAGAGAATTCGCGATTACCTAGACAAGCATCCAGGAGCTAGAAACAAGGACGCAGTCGAATCTCTTGGTACCTATGGAGTTACCGCTGCGGACGTTGCAAATGTAAAGAGTCATCAAAAGCGAACGGAAGGATCGTCCCGAAAAAGCGCTTCTTCAACGAAAACGAAGTCGGAATCGTCCAGTTCGACAGCACTGACTAGCAGTGGCCCAACCCTCAATTGGAAGGAGCTCGAAGCAGGTGTCGCATTCGTGAAAGCTGCGGGATCTGTTCAACGAGCACAGCATTTGCTTATAATCATTGATCAAATCAAAGACTGCTAGCCTTTCACCAGACATGGATGTTGCGAAATGAAGACCGTTCGAATGATGGCAGGTATACCTGCCTTGAATGCTGGGCTCTATCGACGTATCCGTTTCTTGGTCGGTGACCCAGTCGCTTGGATCGAGGTTCATAATGACAGTGGGCCGACGCAGTCGACGTTAATTCTGAGGGATATCGAGATGCAGAGGGCGAGAGCCTCTGCAAACGCTACCAACGTGGCTTGCCCCGCTGATTTTACCCCCTCGGGTGGTCTTTCGGGTGATCGAGAGACCGCGACTGCGCAAAGCGCAGCGGAATTCATACGGATCACAGGATGCAAGGAAATAGAAGTCGATCGATCATTGCCCATGATCTATGCGGAAATGTTGAGCCGGGCTGGAATTCTAGTCCGTTGCGATACCGAATGGGGATTGATTGAAAGGCGACGAAAAGACGAGTCCGAAATCGCCGCCATTCGCTATGCGCAACAGCAGACGGAAGCGGTAATGAGAATGGCATGTGAGGCGATCGCGCATGCTCAGGTTGGCGTTGACAATATTCTTATGATCGATGGTCTGCCGCTGACAACTGAAAGAATGCAGTCGAAGATAGATGTCTGGCTACTGGAGCGCGGGTTCTCCAATCCAATGTCGATTGTCGCGGGAGGGCCTGTTGGGGCGGATTGCCACGATCACGGTCATGGAACGCTAAAGTCGATGGAACCCATCATTGTCGATATCTTTCCGCGAGACAAAAAAACGCTCTACAACGGAGACTGCACTCGAACAGTGGTCCATGGAAAGATTTCGGACAAACTCGCCTCCATGCATGCTGCAGTTGGAAAAGCCAAAGCAGCCGCAACTTCTGCCGTTCGTGCGGGCGTTACGGGCCAATTTGTTCATGAAGCAACCTGTCGGTCCATTGAGGCATCGGGCTACCAAATGGGCTTTCCGCCCAATGGCGCTTCAGACGACTATACTTCCATGACGCATGGAACTGGGCATGGACTTGGCCTGGAAGTCCATGAACCACCGTTGCTTGCCCCTGGCGGTCCTGAATTGCTGGTGGGCGACGTCGTTACGATCGAACCTGGCCTATATTGCAAAGCAATCGGGGGCATTCGACTCGAAGACATGGTGGTGGTGACGGAAGACGGCTGCATCAATCTGAATTCGCTCCCAGAAGGTTTGGATTGGACAAAGTGAAAAGGGTGCCAGGAACCGTTTCGAGTGAATGAGCAATGAATTCGTTGTTTATTCTCATTCGCGAAGGGCGCGAAAGCTCAACCACGCGAAGCGATTGGCTACCACACGGCTTTATGCCAGTGGGGCCATAATTGGCAGCTACCATCGGCTGCATCGTAAAATACATCCGTCGCGGAGCGACGAATCTACGTCGGCTCGCATGTCATGCAGTGGCCTTTGACCAGGATCTCGCTGATGCGGGCAATGTTGAGAGACTTTTTCATCTTTTCGTCTGGCAAACTAATTCCACTCATGCACGCAACGGTGCCGCATTCAACGCATACAAAGTGTGGATGGCTGCTCCGGTCATGTGATGGGTCGCGTATCTCAAACCGCCATACGTGGTCTCCAAGTTCCGTGCGGCTAACCAATTCGGCGTCCGTCAGATCGCTGAGGTTTCGAAAAACGGTCGCCTTGTCGAATCCGATAGGTACGAGTTTGTCCGATATTTCCGCGTGCGTCTGCGGCTTGCTCCCTTTTCGCAGTGCCATAAGAACAGAGATACGAGCTGGCGTGCTCCGCAACCCTGCGGCTCGCAGGATTTCGCGTACCTTTTCTATTTCATTCGTTTCCTTCTCGTTGTTCATGATTTCCCTTTGCCACTCGAAGTGGTTATCTAAGTCGACTTTCTCTCAAGGAAACGCGATAGGCGTTCATGTGTCGATGGTTCGGCGTACTGTAACTTGCCAAAACCATACTCAGCACCTTCGGACACCGCAGCAAGCTGTTGCTCAGGATAATTCGTAATGATCATGGCTGGGATCACTCTGGTAGCAACGTCTCGCTTAAGATGCCGAAGGATTTCGATACCGTCACTATAATCGATATCCAGTTTGCGATTGATTACGATCAAGTCCACTTTGTTTTGGCGAAGCACGTCCATGGCATCGCTCAGTTCATCGGCTCGCAAGACGATCACGTCGTAAAGACTCGTCAACATTCTCTGGATGGCACTGTGGTCCGGATTGCAGTTGCCAATGTCCAACACAGTTTTTGTCATTTTCCTACAGCGATTTCGTTTTCTAGAGTTCGCACAAGCGTATCTTGCAGGTATTTTTGCATTAGTTGCCGAGTTATGTCGAGCATCGCGTCGATCTTCTTGGTCACGCCTGAGAGCAGCGTGCCCCGTTCAATCGACAACGCCCTCCGTTGAATGGCCTCGACTTGCTCCGACATCTTTTCAAAAGACTTTACCCGCTTTAGTTCTTCGAGCAATTTTTCCGCTTTCGCCATGTCCTTCTTGCGTATTTCTTGCTTGATGCGTGACTCCAAAACTTTTCGTCGGATCACCAAATCCAGGATTTCACCTTGAAGCCCCTTTAGGAACGCTTCGGTTTCCAATCGGCGCCGGTCGTCCGGCAGGTCAGCCTGTTCCATCGGCTTCATTCCGTTTACGATCGGAAGCCTCGCTAACAAGGTGTCACCGTTCTTAACGTAGTACAAATAAAGGGGAAGGCTGATCTTGATGAAACCCTTTGGCTTCTTTGGTGCTGCAGGTGCTGCAGGTGCTAAGCTGGCTGTCGTTTCCTTTTCCGAATCAGAAACCTGCTTACCACCCAAAGATTTACTTGAATCTTTTACTTCGGAAAGGGACTCTGTACCCGGTGCGCTTCGAGACAATCTAGGCGCCGATTCCTCAATGACTTTGTATTCGGGTGGAGGAACTGGATCAAGCGACAACTTGCGAGCATTAGCGATAGCTGAAGTTCTGCTGTCATTGGGTGGATCGTACTGGATCGTTGGAAGATCTTTGATACCGATTGGTAGAATTCCACGCCAATCGGTTCGGCCGACCATTTGCAAGTCATCGCTGCCGGGTGTACGTCGATAGATTTCTGCACCCACCACGGCACTGCCCGGTGTTCGTTGAACTGCCAACTTAAGGCTTGATTCCAGGTAATGGGGGTTCAGTCTGAGTCCAACGCGCTGTGTTCGACGGTTTTTTGCACTCGAGAGTGAACCGCGAGTTGCCGTAAAAATTGCGCCGTAAAATCTTGATATATTATCGATCTTCTCCGTGACCGCCACAAAGGTAAACGGGATGATTTGTAGCACGGTGGGGTTGCCATTCGAATCGTCTCGACGAACGATTGGCAATAATACGTCACCGGGATGAACACGAATCGGATGGTCTTCTTGCGTCAATAAACCCGTAGCCTTGGCTCGCAACACAGCCGTCTTGAGATCCGTTTCTTCGATCCGAACGATGGGTGCGAACGCTTCCTTGGCAAGCTCAGCGATGGCTCGAGGGATTTCACTCTTGTAGACAACGTTGCTTGATGAGATCTCACCCATCCTTCGCACGAACGCGTCCAGTTCTTTCACTTGAATCCGAATCGACTCCCCAGTCTTATCGACGGAAGCCAGAAAAATTTTATCGTTTTCTTTGAGCAAGGCCTCCGGTTGCCATGGTAGTCTGGCTGGTATTTGTCTGGCAACCTTCTTGAACTTGTCTAAGTCCATTTTCTGAATGAGGGCGGCGATCGTTTCACCGGAGGCAAGTTGCTTTAGCAACTCTTCATTGCTACCCTCAAATGGCTTGACGATGTCGTTGAAATCCGACCATTGTTTTTTGTCAAGAAACGGGGCGATGTCTCGTTGCAGGGCCGAATACTGCAAGGGTTGAATCGCAATGTGCTTCATGCGTGCAATGGCCGATTCCAAGGTGCGAACACTTTGAAGGCTCGCGGACTGAGCCTCAACGTCTGCGAGAACTTCCTTGTCCGCTTTGCTCAATTTCTTGGGCGGCTTTTTAGGATCCTCAACCGGCTTGGGTGGCGGAGGGTTCATCTTCAAAAAAGCCGCTTTCGCTTCGTCCGACTTGCCAACTACCAACAGCAACTCGCGTGAAAGCAGTTGTTCGACGGTGAGCTCATCCAACCGATAGAGTACCGAACCAAACAACGCGTCCGGTGTTGTCTCAACTTGGATCGACCACGTCGCTCCAAAATTGATTTCCGCATACTCCGCAATCTGTCGATGGATCTCCCGCTCCGACTCCTCACTTAGCGACAGGGAAGGAGATACGCTCATCCATACCTTCACACGGTATGGGGAATACTCCCAGATTTCCTGGGCCAATAGTGAGCGACCGTTGGGGCTCGCCGAAACCAGGAGGGACAACAACGTTACGACAATCAGCCGAACGGCGTTAGCCGCGGTGTTAGCTGCGTAGGAACCGGGGCTAGCGCCCGACGGCTGATATCGATTCATCGTGCTTGAAACCTCCACTTTTGGACGTCTTGGTACAAACTGGTTGGCTTCTTGGCAACGCCGAATGCTTCTCTTCGATGAGCGAAGGTCTCTCGTACTTGCCATAGCGGTAGAACCGGCAAATGCGCTGCGACAACCGAGTGCAAATCGTGGCAGCCTTGCCTAACCTCGCGCCAATTGCGAGCGATACTCAATTGGCCCAACGCAAAAACAACAAACTGGTTGTTGGATTCAGCCGGACCACCAATACCAAACAGGCGTTCCGCATCGGTGGCTGGTTCCCAAACGGCTGCAGAGACATAGACAAAATCCACGCCGGATTCGTCGTTCGGACCAGGCAACTCCTTGAGCACAACCAGTTCGGCAGGAACCTCGATCAACTTCCACGCTTGAACGATGGCTTCTCCAGCAACCCTGGCAGACTCGTAGTCCGGTACACCAAGCTTAATGGTCGGGATGGGCTTGAACGCTTCCTGTCTTTTTTCAGCTTGATTCTTCAGTTTGGTTGTGGTGAGCATCAGCAAAACCTTGGCCAGCTTTGCATCGTAGGGGTAGTTCTCGACATTCTTGTTGTAAGCGTAGGCGAGTGGATCCGCTTCGGTGGCACCATACGGAAATGGACCGCTAATTACGCGGCTAACGTCCGAATCGGTGTTGCCCAAAATTTCACCATTCAAAATTCCTTCCCGATTGATCGCATAGAGCAGCGCCCGTCGGAATTCACGATCATCCATATAGGCGTTCTTGGATTTGGGGATCAGCATGTGGACCATCGGCAACGAATACTGATCGACAATAACACTGGTCACATTGCGGAGCTTGAATGCATCGGCGGGAAACAGTCTATCAATGATTTCTATTTCGCCACGTTGCAAATCAACGATGGCTTTCTGTGGGTCAGAATAGAGGATTTCTTGAATCTCTTTGGGTTGATAGTCGGCAGGTGGTTTGGTGTCCGCCCATTCGAACCGCTTCAGCCCCGGTTCACTGCTCTTCAATTTGTAAAATGTCTTTGGTGGCTGCGGATCATTTTTGTTGTTCATTTCCCACTGCAGGAAGGCTTCTGGCAAGACGTGCGGTCTCCGCAATTTCAGTTTCAATCTCTCGGGACCAAAGACGGAAACGGAGTCAAAGATCGATGCCCAACTCGGAATGTATTTGGAATTCCCTACCGTTGCCCGATCTAAAAACGCTTGAGACAGAGCCAAGCTATCCGGCACCAGATCTTTTCCAGGATTCTGAATCATCAAATCCAGTTCGGTTCGGTCGTCGCTATGTTGGAACGAACCATATCGAAAACGATACACTCCACCTTCAGGACCGGTGTTCCTAAATTCAAATATCGGGTTGGACGTCAACTTGCCAAATCGACGCGAGGGCCAGTCTGTTAACGAGGCAGCGTCCGGTTTATCGGAAGTTTCAAATACGGCGATGCGAATCATCGGATAGGCCAAGATCAATTCGTTTAGGAATTGTTTTCCACTTTCGATATCAGGCTCAATCGCGAGCATTCGGAGGGCGGCTTGGCGGGCTTTGGCGAAGTCCCCTGCATCGCGCTCTCGAATTGCGAGATCGCGAAAGCCGGTCGCCAATTCGAGGAATTTCCCTCGCCACTTGGTAACGACCGGCAATGGTTCTTTACTACCGTAATCCTTCTCCAAACGTAGGATCATGGCTCGGGCCGTCGCGAGATCGTTGGCAGCAAAATACGATTCGATGAGTTGGCTTGATACATTCAATATCGCTTTTCGGATACTGTCCTTCTCTTTATCGTCGGGGAAGCTCCGTTGAAACTCTTCGAGGACGCCCAGCGCATGCGGCAATCGACGTTGCCCAGCCATTTCAATGGCGCTTCGGTACAGAAAATCGCGACGCAGCTTGGCCAGACCTTGTGTTTGCGGATAGTTCTTCATCAAAAAGTCTAGATGCTCGAACGCTTCACTGAACTTCTTTTGTTCGAGAAGTACGTTCGCTCGCTGCAAAATCAACTCTTCGAAAAGAATTACTTTTTCAACGTCTTTCCATTGAATCTCATACAGGCGATCCGCGAATATCGGAAACGTGACTCGAAACCTTTCGGTATCCTTCGGTGACTGTGGGACCTTTCGACCAGGGAAGTCGATGGGATTGACTTTGACACTTCGCCCCTGTTCCTCCTTTTTTAAGGTGATGACATCGAATGGAGCTTCGTCCAGCACGGAACCGGTCACGCCGATTTCTTCCAAGAGCTTGTCTTGTTGGGCGTCTACGAAAGATGCAAACGTCGTCAGTAAGGCGAGCGGCAGTAGGAAAGCTAACTGCCAAGGTAGCAACGGGAGGGCGAGGCTCCTGCCGAGCTGGCGCCGCATTGGTTCGGCGGGAGCCTCACCCTCCCGAACAACGGATTTACAAGGTGAAATCACCCTTAAAATGCTGTATCTCATCATCGACTAACACCTGAGTTCTCAGTGGAAGCCGTCGGAAAGGCGTCTTCGCCCACGCGATAGGCATCGCGTGCCACCCAGTCGTGCTGGGCGGCTTTTTCAATGTCGAGGTGGTTGTATTTTTCTTGCATGCCCTATTTTAGGGTTTGGCGACGAAGCCCAGGCGGCTCAGCCCGGCTTGCTGGGCCACCCCCATCAGCGTCACCACCTGGCCGTAGGGCGCAGCCTGATCGGCCCACAACTGCACTTCGCTCAAAGGGTTTTGAAGGGCGATCTGTGTCAAGCGCAGCTTCACAGCGTCCAGGGACAGAGGCTGGTCGTCCAGATACACCTGGCCCGCTTTGTCCAGCCCGAGCCGCACGGTGCGCGCGGGCTCCTGCAGCTGGGCGGCGGCTGAAACGGGTAAATCCAATCGTAAGGAACTGGTGAGCAGCGGGGCGGTCAAGATGAAAATAACGACCAGTACCAGCATGACGTCCACCAAGGGCGTCATATTGATCTCGCTCATGGGCTTGGGGGCCGATGTCCGTTCCAAGCGTCCGAACGTCATACGATTATTCCGACTTTTGCGTCAGCAGCAGCTCACGCAAATCAAACGCAAACCCTTCCAGATCGGCCTCAATCTGTCCGACGTGTCGCCCCAGCACGTTGTAAGCCAGCACAGCGGGGATGGCGACCACGAGACCGGCGGCGGTCATGAGCAAGGCCTCGCCCACGGGGCC
>JANPNA010000187.1:0-3764 GCA_031427235.1 Pirellula sp. | reverse complement strand
CGGCAATCTCGATCTTGCATTGGCAGACCTCGACATTCTTATCGAAAAAGACAAGAACTCTGCAACGATCCTACAATACCGCACTCTGACGCTAGCTCGACTCGGAAAAGCCGAAGAAGCCCGGGCATCGCTCGATAAATACCTCGCGACCAATGCCCAGGCCAGTTTCAAAACCTACTTGCAAATTCAATTGCCTGCTTGGTTAGGTGAGTACGACAAGGCGTGGGAACAATTTCAAACGGCTGCAACCGCTTCGGCTCAAAACGAAAATGATTTGTACAACGTGGCTTGTGCAGGCGCTCTCTGTTCGCAGGCAATTCAGCCCAAGGACGCAGAACAAGCCAAGAAATTCGCGGATCGAACGTTTGAACTGTGGGACCAATTGATAAAGCGAGGATACCGAAATGTAACTCAACTAAAGGCGGACGTGGACTTTGTAAGTCTCCACGGCGATCCGCGATTTGCGAAGCTGTTGGAACAAATCGAACCCGCTCCACGTTTCGCAGCACTATGGCAAGCGGACATTCATTTCGAATCAAAACTAGTTACGGTCGACGCAACCAAAGAATCACGACAGAGCGTCCAGCAACTCATCACCCAAGGATACCGCCCCCAAGCAATCGCCTCTGATTCAAACTTCAAACTTCCCACTTCGAACTTCACCCTTCTCCTCCACTTGCCTGTCATTCCTGATGAAGAAAAGGAAAACCTAGCGATCGAGCAGTCGGCGGCTGCAACCGGACTGCTCCGGCTCGGTGCTGCGGACCGAGTATGGCCACTGTTACAAGATCAGCCGGACCCTCGTATGCGCAGTTATCTATTGCATCGCTTAGCATCCTACGGCGTTGACCCGCAATCGTTATTGAAACAATTGACTACCGAGGTAGAGGTATCTCGCCAGCGTTCGCTCATCCTTGGACTGGGTGAATTCGCGAGAGCCAAGTTTTTATCGACTGAACAGCACGCAAGCTTCCTGAGCGACCTAATACGACGCTTCTCGAATGATCCAGACTCTGGAATACACGGCGCGGCCGAATGGACGCTGCGTCAATTGGGAGCCGAAGACGAGATAACAAAAGTGAAGGCGGCTTATTCCACTGGAATACGAGTCGGCGATCGCGATTGGTATCTGACTAAAACGGGTGCGGACAAGAATACCAGCCTCGCAATGACAATCATCCAACCGCAGGAAGAATTCCTTATGGGCTCATCGAACTACGAGGCTGAGCGTTTTCAAGGACCGACCGGTAGAAACGAGATCCGACATCGTCGCCGAATTGGCCGCACGTTTGCAATCGGCGAACATGAAGTCACAGTAGCGCAGTTCAAAGCATTTCGACCACGGCATAATTTCGACATCACCAAGGCCCGCACCAGCGACTCACCTGCCAAAGGAATCCGGTGGTATGATGCGGCCGAGTACTGCAATTGGCTGAGCGAACAAGAAGGTATTCCAAAAGAGCAGTGGTGCTACGATCCGGCTCAGAAGTTTGCCGAGGGGATGGTTCTGCTCCCCGATTATTTGCAGCGAACAGGTTATCGTCTGCCGAGCGAAGCGGAGTGGGAATATGCATGCCGTGCGAACACGACATCGGCTCGCTATTATGGGCAGACAGAGACGCTGCTAGGTGAATATGCATGGTACCTTACGAATTCAAAAAGCGAGCGACTTTTGCCTGTAGGTAGTCTGAGACCGAACGGCTTGGGTTTATTCGACATGCAAGGCAATGTGATGGAATGGTGCCAAGGTGGTTCATTGATTTACGGAACAGCTACAGAAAACATGGAGGACAAAGAACAAGCGGAGAGAATAAGTAATGCTAATAGCCGCGTGTTGCGTGGGGGGTCGTTCGCCAGCCTCGCCGAGTTTGTGCGTTCGTCGTTCCGCAGCCTCACCCAACCCGACGTCCAGGGCAGCGCCGCTGGTTTCCGTGTGGCGAGGACTTACCGCTGAGCCGCTTTTGTGCTTTACCGCTTGTTCCCTTGTTCTTTATTGGCATAGCACGAAGCGCAAGCTAGTGATTCCTGGATTCGCTACACTAGGTTGCGCTTCGTGCTAGGGAGATTTGAATCCGCCGAAGGCGCGCGATTTTTTAGACGTTTTTTGAACCGACGATAATCCCATGACAACTCGCAATTCGGACGAACTGTTGGTGATAGTCTAGACGTATGACTTGATCCTTTGGTCTAGCAACCATACTAGCCGATTCCCACGCAATCATCGCTTTGTTTTAGGTGAGCGGATTGAGCGAGCCATGTACGATCTTTTAGAGATGCTCATCCAAGCGAAATACACGCGTGAGAATAAGGCAATTTGTGGAACGAGCTTATCTCCTTTGAGAATTTGCTCAAGGCAGCACAACAATCGGCTAAAGGCAAACGATTTGAGCCAGCCGTAGTCAATTTCCATTTTGGTTTGGAACGCGAGCTATGGACACTACATCGTGAACTGGGCGATGGAACTTATTCACCTGGCCCGTACAAAGAGTTTTATGTCCATGAACCCAAGAAGCGACTGATTTCCGCTTCGCCGTATCGAGACCGCGTCGTACACCATGCCTTGACTCAAATTCTGACTCCGCTCTTCGATCGAACGTTTGTAACCGATTCGTACGCTTGTCGAGTCGGCAAGGGACAACCTTGTTTGCGCCATGTGGCCATCACGATTTGTGGTCTCCCAAGTAGTCTGTTTAATCCTTGAAGTCTACGTTCGTTATCACCGCCGTCGAACGGCCAACGGGTGCATCGATGTCCTGGTAAAGAAGACTCAATGTATCCGATATCGCCCTGCGCTCTAGCTTTTCAAAGCCGAACTCGTAGATAGTCAACCGGTCGAACGCTCAAAGCTTGGGCTGAATTCCGCTGGATGAATGGCGAACCTGCGTTTCCAAAGGGAACAGATCGATTTCCAGACCGATCGAGAGAAATCTCGACTGGAAAAATCTAAAAGCATGGCCGTTTGGTGATGGTAGCCGGTTGGACGACCGTTCGAACGCTCCGGGCGGCCATTTTTCTACATTTTGCTTTGTCTCCTTCGGTTTGCGGGAATTGGTTCATATTCCCAATCCTGTTTGCCTTCGTCGGTGGATTCAACCAAATCGAAACTCCCGGCGATTTGATTGACCTCAGAACCCGATCAACTCGAAAGATTGTCGTTCGAACTCGCTCCGGTCACCCAAATCGGAGCGCATTCGCGAGTATATTTGGGGACTTTGGTAAGAAAGAAAGAGTGCGCGTTGAGTCATGGGTAAGTCGGCTGCTTTGCAGCCTGACCGATCCTGATAAGCCTTGCGATCCTATTCTCGGAATCGCGGTTTGGGGTCGAAACTTGTTGATGGGGTTCTTCCTGAGTTAGCTATCGCCGCGACTGATGGATAGGCGGTTCGAATGCGATTGATTCTGATCTGGCGTTGGTTGCAGTTTCTTCTCCGTCGATTCAGCCACCGTCAAAAGTTTTTCGTCTGCGCTAGCAACATTCTGGTAGACCTTTACTTTTGGAGCTTGTCGGGTGATGGCGACATATTCAGAATGTTGACTCACGATCTTGTCGCAAGCTTGGATGTATACTTTTCCGACGCTTTGGACGTTGATCTGGCTAGCGGTCGTGCTGTATCCAAGTGTAATTGGAAATGGCAGTCGAAAAAAAGGCCAGTCTGGCAGCCGAAAAGTCGGCCAGTTGATCCGGGGGTGACTTGGGGCCGCCGAGGGGTTCGAGTATGTGGTTTTCCCACTTACAAGGACGTACTCGGAGAGCCGCATGGTAC
>JANPNA010000186.1:0-5446 GCA_031427235.1 Pirellula sp. | reverse complement strand
AAGTTGTGAATTTTCCAGGGACATTTTTCGATTTCCTTGAAAGGAAGATACTTCATCGGATTGAAAGATCGGACAGACACAGGAACTTCCAATTAAGTGTAACGTATGGATATGGTCCCCAAAATATAGTTTGACAAATTCCGGCCCGCTTTGAGCGTATTGGCAACGTGAAAACCGAAACGTAACCCGAAACGTAAGTGAGGGACCTGCGAAATTATCCCTCGCTTACGCTTCGGGTTGGAATACTCCCATCTACCGCTCGCCACACTTCTCAGTGGGGACCACTGAAGCACACCTTAGGCGTTTACTTTGGAGGCAAGTTTGGAGGCTTGTTCCCGCTTGACGAACCAAATCAGGATAGGGGACGCGATGAAGATCGAACTGTAGGTTCCGAACACGATGCCGATGAATAGGCAAAAAGCAAATCCATGGATGCCTTCGCCACCAAATATGTACATCAACAAAATGGCTACGATGGTTGTCGAGGATGTCAGCAAAGTCCGGCTGAGCGTCTGCGTTACACTGGAATTGATCATTTGCTCCGTCAAGTTTTGGCTTTTTCCCTTGACCTCTCGAATACGGTCAAACACCACGATCGTATCGTTCAGCGAGTAGCCGATAATCGTCAAGAAGCCAGCAATGGTAGTTAGCGATACTTTGAAGTCCTCGATCAATAAAAACCCTAAAGGTTGAAATAGCCAATGACTTACCGAGATGAATGCCAACGTGATAAAAACGTCGTGAACCAGGGCAATCACCGCAGCAATACCGTAGGCCAAGCGTTGAAAACGGAACCAAATGTAACCGACAATAAAGACCACGCTGAGCAACAGGCCAGCAATGGCTCGCCTCTGCATTTCGCCTGCAACTCGCGATTCGATTTTGCTGACCGATTCCCAAACTGGTTGTCGTCGCAATTTTTCTTTCATCTTCTCGACAATCGCCAATGCCGATTTTGACTCGAATGGCAACGTTATCTTCCAATCCGTGTACCCAACTGAGGATTCCGAGGACCAACCTATTGCATCCTTTGGCACCATCTCAATCTGCGAGTTAACTAGAGTCGTTTTAATTGATTTGGAAGCGTCAATCAATGCATCCGAGACCTGCATGGCATTCATTCTTGCCGTGTCACCCTTACCGCTCTTGAATTGAAGATCAAACGATGACTTCACAATGGATTCATCCCCAGGTACAACTGCTGGAACCACGGGATTGGGAGTCACCGGTGAAACGGAAAGGTCGGTTTTCAATTCGCTGTCTGTTTTCACTTCGGCACCCGGTTCCTGAAAAGCAACGAGTTTGATCGGGCTCTTGGACGACCATGAATCCGACTGCGGATTCTCGGATGGTTTGATGATCACGTCATAAGTCACAAGTCCTGCCTTGTTGCTAGCTGAAAATCCTTCCACAAGCCGCGAAGTTACCTCGTCTTTGTCTTTGATGGACACATCCAATTTATAGACGGTATTCTTTTCATGCCCAGTCATTTCGACGTTCGCCAGAGATGTCTGAATAGGTAGTCCCTCGGAGTCTTTTTCAAACGCTTTGTTGGAAATAGCCCTTACCTCCTCTGCCAGCATGCTTTTGTCCAGCGTAAACACAATCGATGTTCCGCCGTTAAAGTCGATATCCAATACCTGTCGACCACGAAGTCCAGTTGCAATCAATCCTCCGATTATTAGAAACATCGACAGGGCATAGCAAGCGAATCGATACTTCATGAAATCGATATCCTTGTCTCCAAAAATAGCCTTGCGACCCGTGTTAACATAGTCGGACATTCCAAGCGAAATAAACTTCCACTTTTCTGCAACTTCAAACATCTTGTGAGTCACGAAAACCGCTGTGAACAAGCTGATAACCAAACCGATGATCAGAGTGATGGCAAATCCTTTGATTTGTTCTGTTCCAACGAAATACAGTACGATCGCCGATATCAACGTTGTCAAATTCGAGTCAAAAATGGTGGTCCAAGCTCGGTCAAAACCATTTCGAATGGCCATTCTCGCAGTCGCTTTTTTCTCTGTCTCTTCTCGAATGCGCTCAAACACCAGAACATTGGCGTCAACACTCATGCCCACGGACAACACCAGACCAGCGATACCGGCCAGGGTCAACGGCTGTTTAATTAGGATGATGCAAGCGATGATCATTCCCAAATTTAGCATCAGCGCCAAGGTTGCGATAAGGCCAGAAAAACGGTAGTAAAGGAGCACGAAAAAAATAGTGACCAGCAGAGATACACCGCTTGCTGCGCCAGCTTTGTTTATGGCATCGAGCCCCATTGTTGCTCCTACCGTATTTTCGCTAATCGGCGTTTTACTAAGCGCTCCTGGGAGCGCGCCAGCATTGAGAATGTTAACTAGGAAGTCAACTTCCTTTTCCGAGAAATTTCCCTCGATCAACCCTTGGCTTCGAATCGTTGAATTCAAGCTCGGTGCTGACAAAATACGTCCGTCCAGCAAGATCGCCATTCTTCGCTTAAAGTCACTCTGGCCCATGCCCCCCTTACCGGAAGGCAAATTCGCTCCAGTTAGCCGCATGAGTTTGTCACCACCGCCAACCGACATCGTAAAGTTGACTTCGTAACCTCCTTTGGCGGAAACTCCCTTTTTGGCGCTCGTCAGATCGCTACCATTGACCTCGACATACGGCTTACCTGATTTTTCCAAGGCCAAGAGGATGTCCACATCGACGATCCCCTGGGAGGCAAGCCACTTTTCGAATTCATTTGGTTTGCCTCCGGATGGGGGCGAAATCAATCGACCCGTTTGAGAGTTTCGAATGAGATCCCCCGACTGATAGCCGGTTACCTGCCTAACTCCATCGACTTCCACCCCACGACCCAACGTTCGCCACCTGCCGACGGCTCGCTCTTCGTTGGTTGTCTTGTCGGCCATCACGATGTCTCGATTCAAGCGAACGTTTTGATCCGGGCTGTTGGCTTGTGCTATTGCTTGATCAATGATGTTTTTGTGGTCATTCTGGTTTGCGACGATACGGAACTGCAAAATCCCGGAGTCGGTAATCTGGCGCTTAATCTCTGCTAACTCGGTACTATCCACATCCGGAATCGTGATTTCGATTTGGTCTTCGCCGATCGGGCGAATCATCAGTTCTTTCGTTCCAGACGGATTCAACCGATTGGAAAGTGGAACCAAGAAGTCCTTGGCCAAGACTTTGTTCGTCGCGTTTCCACTGAGTCCGCGGTCAATCTCATAAATGAGGTTGGTACCACCAACGATTTCCGGGCCCCACTTCATCTTCAATACACCAGCCCATGTGAAACCCAAAATCAAAGAGGTGGTAAGAATGGAGAGAATGATCCAGTAAAACGCACTCATGTGCGTAGGCATCTTCAGCTTTTTCGAAAGGAACCTGCTCAACAGGAAGGGAACTAATACCGCCCCTGCCATAATGCCTAGATTCACTAGTCCCGAGTACCAATCTGTTACGGTTGGCACGCCTGCGCCAGTTCCTGGTACGCCGGGTATACCACCAACGTTCGAGGAGCCTTGTGCGATTATTTCCTGAAAGAAATTTCCAAACATCTGCTAGTTAGTCCGTGTGTTGGATTCAGTGAAGCTTTTGGCTTCGCTATCAAGGGGGGTTAAGGGGGAAAGTGTGTTCAACTGGCAACCGACCGAATCGAGTCCCGGTCAATCGTCAGTTTTGCATTCGAGTTTTCGTCAACGCGGAGAGTCACCGTTCCAGCGTCCGTATTTATGCTGGAAACGATGCCGTGAATCCCTGCCGACGTCACAACTCGATCGTTTTTCTTCAAATTGTTCAATCGTTCCACTTGCAACTTCTTTGTCTGGCGTGCACCCCGAGGTTGTACAAACATGAGGTAAACGTACAGACAAACAACCAAAACCAAGAAATAGTTAAGTGGACTTGATAAAAACTCCTCAAGCAAACTTGGTTTGCTCTTGGAACCTTGCACAAGCGAAGTTTTCGTTTCAACCAAGTTCTCTTGCGTCGAATCGGATGAATTCGTGTCCGGCTCAACTCCCACCATGGACGGGGCAACTGCTGTCTCTTTAGTCGTTTCTTGATTTTGCGCGAGCAAATCCTCGGTTGCAAAGCACAACAGAGTCGGCACTATCAATAATACGAATGCAATTCGGCCCATTTTGGGTAGTTCAAAATCCTTTGGCTTTGGCGAGATTGGTTCGAAACGGAAAACCAAGCAGTGTACGGCTATGCAAATAACGTCACAAGTCCAGACTTTCTCTTAAGCGATCTTTACGTTTGGGAAACGGACGGATGGATAGATAGGGCGCTAGCCCACGGTTGTCGGTGCAACCATAACCGTGGGCTAGCGCCCTTCGGCTGATCATTAATTGCCCCGTGAATAATCCAGGCTAGATGCGTTCATTTTACGGGGATTGACCACAGCTACATCACGAACGAGGCGGAGGTTGACACTGCGTTTGGCGAAGCGGGCGACGATTGGTTCTGGCTAAACGCCAATGATCTAGCATTTTTGGACCTACTTCTACTGATCCGTTAGACTGTTTCATTAACAAGGATTCTGCAACACTCTCCATTTGTTAGAATGTTGTCGCTTCCTCTCAGACGCCAACGAAGAGGGTGAGTCGATGGACAATTCGCATGATCACTTAGCGTTTCCCGAGTCGATCGGGATGTTCAATTCCATCCAGCCCGAAGACGCTGCAATATTCGTAAGACTCCTAACTCAATTCGCGGAGTCACTGAACGGAGAGAGTTTGGTTGGCTCCAATCCAACGCAATCACAAGAAGTATGAGCAAGCCCAAAATCATGCTTCAACTATCAATCCAATAAACCAGCTCATCATCAATACCGGGATTCCAACCATGTCAATCCATTCGCGTAGTTCTTCAATTCAGTCCCTGTTTGTCGCGTCCTTGTTTTTAATTGCGTGTGCACAGAATGTCTATTCCGAAGACGCTTTAAAGGTTTTGATGCTAGGTGCCTCGGAATCCAAAGCCGTTGCACAGGCCAATCGACCGTTCACCCATCCTGAAATGATGAAGCCCACAATTGATGAGAAAGTGTTCACCTTTATCGATGTTGGGGCGAAAATTCCAAACTACACGCCAGGCCGACAATGGGGCGCTCAAGGGGCACCGCTTACCGAGATGCAGAATCCACTGCCCGCCGAATCTTCGATGAAAGCTTATTCGGTTCCTCAAAGTTTCAGCATGTCATTGTGGGCGAAGGAGTTGAACGATAATTGGCCGAGAGAATCTCACAAGGATAATGACCTCGCGGGTCTCAAAGGCAAGCCGATCGCAATGAACTGGGACGAGCGTGGTCGACTTTGGATCTGCGAAACGATCGATTACCCCAATGAGCTTCAATCTGCGGGCCAGGGACGCGATCGTATCAAAATCTGCGAAGACACGGATAACGATGACGCCGCTGACTTCCGCCAAGTTTTGATTACTGGTTGGG
>JANPNA010000185.1:0-11767 GCA_031427235.1 Pirellula sp. | reverse complement strand
GCGAGCATCAGCTCGACCTTGACATCATCCTTATCCGGTCTGGCTTGATATTCGAGGTAGCGAGCTTCGGGTAGGTTAAAATAGACCCACATCACGCTATTATCGGACAGGGTCGTAAGGATGTCTCCCTCGGAAATTAGACTGCCTTGCTGATGGCGTTGGTGGTCGATGATGCCAGCGAACGGAGCTTTGATGTTGGCAAAGTTTAACTCGGCCTGCGACAACTTCACTTTGGCCTTGGCCTTTTGCAGTTTGGCCTGTGCAAGCGCTACCTCCGGCTGCGCGACTACCTTTTGTTGAAATAACCTCTCCGTATTATTGAACTCAATTTGAGCGAGCTGAGCCTCAGCCACCTCGGCGTCCAGCCTAGCCTCGTAAAGCGTTGTAACGACCTTGAACAACGAATCCCCCTGCTTGACCGTTTGGCCCTCCTTAACCTCAATCGCTTCCAGGTATCCGCTCTCCATTGCCCGTACCTCGATATGGCGGTATGAGTGTATCTGGCAGACATATTGCTGCGTGTTGACCACGTCCTTTACCAAAGGGCAGGTGACCAGGATCTTGTGATGCTCATGGTGGGTTTCCTCCTTTGGCCTGTCACAAGCGGATATCGGAAGGAATGCCAGGAGGAGAATAGGGCGTGGGATTAGAGATAATTTCATCGAGTTGTTGTTTGTTTACGTGATGTATAGGGATGCGTACTAACTTAATTAACCAGGATCGTCCGTTGGAACTAGGTTCGATTGTGCGAACTCGAGATCCCCCCTTCTCGTGAAGATCTGTTCTCCGTTGTTCGTAACGCAACTGACGGGCCAAACTTGAAAACACCAGTCCATTCCTTTGGTGCAAATTGATTTTAGGAGCCGCCGGAGTGCGTTTGAACCCGGTCCGCTGACTGAAAACCGGACGCAAACGCCTAGCGGATACTCTCGTAACGGGACAGTTCGATAGCGTTTCACCATACTTGAAGGCCAACGCATGGCGAACAAGCCTCGCAAGTGATTCGTTCGGCAGTTGCAACAACGCGAGAAGAATAAAAAGGGAAGTCTTTTTCAGTTGCCTCAAGGGATCTACAGGTGGAACGTTACGAACCTGCAAAAACCTGCGCGCGACGTGCAATTATTTGCACGAATGAGGATATTGTTAAGGTGAGCGGAAAGCACATTTCAATTGCAACGACTCGAAGTCAACGGCGAATGGAACAAACTTACGTCGTCTGGTTCGGCAGCAAGACCGTAAAGGTGGTTCCAGTGGGATTGGTTTCAAAGTCGATACTGCCATCGTGTTGACGAACGATCTTGTCGCTAAGTGCTAGTCCCATACCCATTCCATCGCTGCGGGTTGTGAAATAGGGATCGAAAATCCGAGATTGTATTTCTGGAGGGACTCCATTGCCTGTGTCGCTGATGTCGATGCGTAATTTTCCTTCCTGGTCTGAAACACTGAAACGGAGCGTGCCCCCCTGCGGCATCGCTACGACAGCATTGAGAGCTAAATTCAACAGAACTTGCTCCAACTGTGCCGCGTCGGCTTGGACAGTGCCTCCGATTTTTCTTGGTGGTTCGACGATGAGCTTGATCTTTTTCTGTTCCGCATCAGGCCTGAGCAGTCGGACAAGTTTCTCGATCATGACCGACACATCAACTGGCCCTCGCCCGATCTCGTGGATGGATGCATAGTTGCGAAAGCCATCAAGCACTCCACTGATTCTTTTGACCTCCGTATTGAGGACATCAAGGATCTCGTTGACTTCTTGATCACCAGTCTCTTTATGAAATCGTTCACAAAGTAGTTGAATATGGAGGGACAGGGCGCTCAGCGGATTCTTGATTTCATGCTGCAAACCGGCAGCGAGCGAACCCAATCCCATGTAGCGTTCCATCCGCCTCAATCGCTCTTCCATCAAGACTTTCTCCGATACATCACGAACGTGTATAACCATCCCAATTTCCTCTTTGGTTCGATTCCGGAGCATTGTGCATCCAGCTCGGAGTGCTACGCCGTGACCATTTCGTTGCGTTCGGTAATCACGGTCCCGGATCGGATGATGGTACTTGCTCATTTCCTCACAAATGGCTGCCAACAGAGCATGTTCCGGGCCAAGTTGCATGATTGTTTCCACTGAGTTATCCGGACTCAAACCGACTAACTCGCGCCCACGTGGGTTGCTACTGATGATGCGTCCAGTCATGTCCGTCGTAATCACGCCAGCGTCCATGCTCGCCAAAATGTCCGCCGACAACACCTTCACATCCTCCAGGTTTCGCTCGCTGCTAAAGTAGCCGCGAACCACGAAGGAAAACGCAACGGCAGTTGCCACGACGTTTAAAACAAGCACTAGCGACAGACTCTTCTGAAGCCCCAGTTCGCTCGACAGTTCGTTGGCGACCTGCAAATCATTGCCCTCCAAATGATTTACCAATCGAGTCACAATTGCCTGTTCATTGCGGACATTCATCAAGACCCAGGCGGTTCCGACCAAGGCAAACAGGCTTAGGAGACCTAGGGCGAACGCGAATTGTTTGAAACGCGGACTATCTTTTGTTTCAATCATTCAATAGCCCTTCAAAAGGGGGTTGCGTTTCAATTTGCGATCATGAGAGATTGTACCTGCAAAAGTTGGCTCACCGTGCAACAGATTGCGTCATCCGATAATTGCAAAGCACGTTGCGGCAAAGATTTGTCAAGGGAAACGTGATTCTTGGAATTGGCACAACAAGTGCATTAACAAGAGGAAGTTCCATGAAGGCTGCTTTCCTAGACAAAAGACGCTTGCTGCAACCCAGCTGAAAACGCTTGTTTGGGAATCTATAACCCACCTCTACAAAAGGAAATGCGACCATGATCAAACCATCGCTTTGGTTGTCTCTTTTGACTGCTATTTTAGCGGCTGACCTTTCAACTTCAACTACCTCGAGTACAACTCGAAACTCGACGTGCCAATCTTCGCCGGTGACCAACGAGGATCCCACAGAGGAGCAACAAATCAACGATGAAGCGCGACGAAGTTTGGGAAACGAACTTCTCCGTCTTTGATCGCCTTATGACAACCCTTTGCAACTCTTAAATCCCGCTGGCCTGGAGGTTGTCCGGTTTGTTTTGCAGGTTTTTTCGCAAAAAGCCACCCTCCCAGCGGGGAGGATCGGCCTTCGGCCGGGGAGGGTTTCTGCCATCAAAAAACCTAGCAAACTAATGCAGGCTGTAGCGGCCCATTTTGTAGTGCAGCGTTCGAACACTGATGCCAAGCGCTTTTGCCGTGTTCTCCCGATGAAGATTACAGGCTTCGAGCGCCATTTGGATCGTAGCCTTCTCGCACTCATCCATTGCTTCAGCCAGAGAGCTGGGCATCTTCGTATGCACGCGGGATTGCTTGCGCAACTCGGCCGGAAGTTCGCTCTCCTGAATCACATCACCTGCGCAAGTAATCACGAGCCGCTCGACGACATTGCGAAGCTGGCGAACATTACCCGGCCAAGCGGCGGCTATCAGTACTTTCATAGCCTCCGAGCAAGTTCGCTTGCCACTACGTTTGTGACGAGTGCAAAAGTATTCCAAAAAATGTTCGACCAGCAGCGGTATGTCTTCGCGACGACTTCGCAATGGTGGGAGTTCGATCGGGATTACATTCAATCGGTAGTTGAGGTCTTCGCGAAACGACCCTTCCTCGATCAAATTCTGCGTGGATCGATTGGTAGCTGAAACAATCCGAGCATCGGAAAGCAATCGTTCCTCACCGCCGACTCGAGTGTATTCGCCCGTTTCCAAAACGCGCAACAAATCGATTTGGCTTTTAGAAGACATCTCTGTGACCTCGTCCAAGAATAGCGTGCCGCCAGCGGCTTGTTCAAAGCAACCAGGTTTTTGACGCGTTGCACCGCTAAAGGAACCCTTTTCATGTCCGAACAGTTCGCTCTCAAGCAACGTTTCTGGCAGCGCGCCGAGATTGACTGCAATGAATGGCCCGCGGCTACGGTTGCTCATGTCATGCAATGCCCTCGCGATTAGCTCCTTTCCCGTTCCGCTTTCGCCATGGATCATTACGGTCGCGTCCGTCGCGGCAACCTGACGGACTTGGCGGAAGATATCCTCCATCGCAGCCCCGCCCGCGATGATGTTGGACATCTCACCGGAGTCTGCGAGGCGATGACGCAGAGTCAGGTTTTCTTGTTGAAGCTCGTAGTGCTGGCGGGCTTTGCGAACTTGCTGGCGTACGAGATTGAGGTCAACGGGCTTGAGGATGAAGTCGAATGCGCCTGCCCGCATCGCTTCAACCGCCGTTTCAACGGTTCCGTGAGCGGTAATGACAATCACTGCCGTTTGCGGGCGACTCTGGAGAATCCGCGTGAGCAACTCAAGCCCCGTCATGTTGCAGTTCAGACGCACATCGACAATGACGAGAGGATGTTTCGCTAAGTCGAATTTCAATAATGCGTCGTCGGCATTGGCCGCAGTATCTATCTTATCTGCCTCTGCTGCGAGACCTTTGGCAAGCCCCGAGCGAATGTTCGGTTCGTCGTCAACGATCAGGACGCCAAATTGCTCAGAATGATCCATCGAGGAGGAGACCTTAACTATTCCATTGACCATGTGACTTGTTGCAAAACCTGGAAACTCCGCACGCAGTTCCTGTTCCAAATCCATGAAATAGTCACTGAACGCGGCTCGCGAATACGGGAAACGACGAAAGTTGAGGGAATTATCGAACTTAGACCTTTGTTACGCTCAATCGTCAATTCTACAGGACATTGGTATTCCTGTGCCTCTGAAGTGCAAGTGGCTGCACGAACAGTGCATGGAATTGCAGGTCCGCGTTACGTGAAGCCCACAAGCTGGAAGTCTAAGGGTAACCGTTCACAGGGTGGGTAGAATGTTGCGAGCTTCGCGGTTTGATAGCTTTGCGTTTACTGCGTCGATAAGGTACGGACAAACGCTTCGTTTTTGCATTCGGCAGGTGGCGGCGATGCTAAAAAAGGGAAGGGACATAAAAATTTTATCTCCCATTTGCGGCTTGTCGATACTCGATACGACCGTAAGCCGTTGACACCACTGTATTTCCATCTGAGTTCGCAAACCTCACTTGATGGGATCTAAGGCGGTGTCCGGGCGTAAAGATTGGATCGAAAATCGCCTCAACGGCGGCCGGGCCGGAAGCCATCCATTTATGATGGCATTGTTGCATCGTGGCGGATGCTGCCAGTATCCGAGCCGACGCTAGCAGCGTCGGCCACGACGACACGCGTTTGAGTTTTCTTATTGAATTCCGTGGATTCAAACTCTGGTACTGTTGGTCTTTCGCAATCGAATTGCTATTCCTATCCTTTTCTTTCATCGATCTCGACACTAGACCAGGGGCCAGCATGCGCACTTTTCGGGTTATTGACTCACATACCGGCGGTGAACCGACGCGCACGATTGTCGAAGGTGGCCCTCGACTTATCGGCGATTCCATTGTTGAGCAACTTGCTGATATGCGAGAGAACCACGATGGATTCAGGCGAGCCATCGTCAACGAACCGCGTGGGTCGGAGGTTATGGTCGGTGCATACTTGACGCAAGCCCTCGATCCTGACAATCATTGTGGCATCATCTTCTTTAACAATGTCGGCTACCTTGGCATGTGCGGTCACGGAACGATTGGGGTCGTGGCTACCTTGGCCTACCTTGGCAAACTGACCACCGGTGTGCATCGTTTCGAAACCGTGTCCGGAACGGTAAGCGCAACGTTGCACGCTGACTCAACCGTGACCATAGAAAACGTACCGAGCTATCGTTCGCACAAGGCAGTCGAATTGGAGGTCAGTGGGCCTGGGAAACTAAAGGCAGACATCGCTTATGCGGGCAATTGGTTTTGTCTGGTGGAGGCACCGGATCGCGATGACTTAGACCGTCCCGTCTCCGAATTGCTCGAACTTTCGAGTCGCATCCTAACAGCCTGCCGACGAAGTTTCCCGGAAGTTGACCATGTCGAACTTTTCGGCCCAGCCAAAACGGATTCGGCCAATTCGAGAAACTTCGTGTTGTGCCCCGGCGGCATGTATGACCGTTCTCCGTGTGGAACCGGCACCAGCGCAAAACTTGCCTGCTTGGCCGCCGATGAAAAGCTGGCCGAAGGCGAGGTCTGGATTCAAGAAAGCATTATCGGAAGTACATTTCAAGCGAGTTTTCGATGGCTTGATCGGCAGAGTGGGCGTGTTGTTCCAAAGATTACAGGACAAGCCTTTGTCAACGCTGACGGTCAAGTCATCGTAGACGAGCGTGATCCGTTTGCGTGGGGAATGTAGCTACCAGCGCTGCCTACCAGCGCTGTGTCGCTTGTGAATTGCGCAAGACCTCGCTCGCCTCATCGCTTAACCCATACTGATTGGTCGGCTGATTGAGTTCGAGGAAAATAATGTATTTGGAATGGTCTGCTCCGGCATAAATAATGGGCGCAGGCGAGATTTGCATGACGCTGGTGATGCGGTTGTTCCACCGCGTAGTGAACAGTTGCCCGCCAAGGCTTTGCTCTGGTTTCAGTTGATAGGATTGGACCATCAAATTGGCCAACTGCGTCGGATCCCCCGTTAGACCGTGAAGATTGATTCGCTTCAACGTTTGACTCGAGTCGAAAGAGTAGGTCAAGGTGCCTGCGATGTCTTTCGGTTGCGTTCCAGTGATCAGCGGAACTCGCAATCCGTCCATTTGAACGTTGGAAGTAACGGTGGAAACGCGAGCAAAGCGTTGTGGCAACCATCCCGGCACGATGTCAAACCGCAGCACTTCTCGCAAGTCGTAAACGATGCCACCGCCAACGGTTGTGTTGGGCTGCTGTTGGATTTGGCTAAGCGTGGGCGTGCCTAACGTGTAGTCCCAAAGCTGATCGGTTTTGCCCGGAACGGCGACTGCCGGTCCAGATCTCGTTTCAAGATAAGGACTTGGCATGGAACTGGCCGCCAACAAGGAATACGGATCCGAGGATGCGTAATTGGCAGGAGCGTCATTCGGTTCCTGTGCCTTTGGCGTTTGAGCCATACGGCTAACGAAGGTTTGACGCAGTTGCCTACCGACGTCGGTCTCAAATGCAGCGTAGGGGCCACCTACGGCGGCACCCATGATGGTGACAATACCGACTGGTTTGCGAAAGAAATTCGAGAGCATTGGATGTCTTGCTGTTCAGCACATCCATGTGCATCAGGATAAAGGTTTCGGACGGGAGCAATTGATTCGATCGACCACGAAGCCATTTCCAGTTGAATTTAATTTGTAGAGAGTTGACAGCAAAGCAACAGCAGTTCGGGATATCGCGACTGAATCGATTGGACCGAGAATTCTAAAACTCGACTCGGCGTTTCTTGCCCTCGATGACAAATTCGGCATGGGTCCAATCGACATGCAGTTTGCATTCCGGGTCTGCGAATTCTCGAATCAAATAGCCCCGTTGGGTCGCGGGCGATTCCACGGGCGGTGTGCGTTTGGAACGCGAAATATCAAACGGATCTAGAATCGGAGCAAGTTCCAAAGATTCACTAAGTCGGCGGTGATACCCGTTAACCGACAACTCGTGATAGCGCAGATCGATTTTCTTGCGAGCCTGCCAGGTAGCATCCGTGTTGGTTTGGTGTAGCAACCAAAGTTTACTAAGCCAATCAATTCGCCCGAGCATCGTGCGAGGTAGGTTATCTTCGTCGTCCGTCGGATGCAATTGATTGAGCGTGGACTGCCATTGATCGAGAATCTTCCAGGCCTCGATCGGAACGTTCGATTTGGATTGCAACATCTGACGTACGGATGCCGTATAAGCATGCTGTATATCCAAAGAAGTCCATTGACGTTGCGAGCGGTCTGGCACACTGGATAGCAACATCCAGTCGCGCGCAAAGCGACCGATAGCGTCGATTGGATTCCTCAGACGAGGCACTTTCGGAATGGTTCTTTCCACTAAATCCAATACAAGCGCAGTGGCACCTAGTCGAACATATTGCGATTGTTCGCACATTCCTGAATCACCAATGGCAATCTCGACTCGCTGCCTAGCCTGAAAGAGCTTGGTATAGTTTCCGAGAGACCACAATGGGCCTACGCACAGTCCCCGCAGCCAAGAATCGCAACGCAACAATGGACAGGAACGACCGTAACTGCCAAAACCAATGACGGAATTGACGGTCGCAGCACGAGCACTGACCCAAAAACGGTTTTCTTTATCAAGATACCCCGCACCATCGACAATACACCGCGATGCCAAGAAAGCAGTAAGGTGCCTTCGTTGCGACCTGAGTGCAAAGCAATAGATGTTTGCCCACAACATAAACGCCAGAGGCGAATGCAGAATACGTAATCCATAAGCACACAAAGAAACCCAACGTGGGTGAAGCAAGGTCAGTCGCAACCCTTTGGCAGGTTGAAGGCTTTCCGTCGACTTGCCCTCTTTAGGAACCGACCTCTGAAACTGACGTCCCGTACGCCACACCAAGCCAAACGCTTGACTGGCTAGCCAGATCAGGACAAACCAAAATGCGGCGGAGAAACGATAGGCAATGACAACAGGCAGCATGAGCAACAGTCCCAGGCGCCAGCCAATTAAGTTGGAGCCCTTCGCAATGCACATCTCGTAAGACTCGTGTTGACCATAGGTATGACCATGGGCGTCCGCACTCCCTTTCAAAAGGTGAGCGTCTTGATCGACAAACGTTTTGCTAACGATCTCCGAGAGAAGCATTTCCATCGCAATTTGATAACACAGCAATTCGCGAGGACTATGGCATTCTGGCGTTGCTGACTCCAACATCGCATGCTGAAAGCTTGATGAAGCCCCAGTCTCTAAGGAAATGCATCCACCGTTTGCAAGAAAAAAACGGTGCGGGTTTCGAAAACTGGGAGCAATCGGGGTTTCGATTCCAAGACTCGTGATCAACCGATTAAAATCAAGAACGGACCCCAGGGTTGTGGCGCTCTGTTTGCAACGGATCGCGTACTCAGTCTCAACACCCATCAAACGTGACAGGATCGGCCGATCATTCTCCGCTTTGATGCGTATTGCATTCTTCCAGATACTCGTTCGATTCCGACTCGCTATCTTTCCCAATCCAAATCACCGTACTTTCAATGGTTTTTTTCTCGGAACAACCATCGTAACCATTTTCTTGGGGAGGGACACTTTCAACCATCCAATGCTTTTGAGTGGGTGAACTTGGCCACGTGCCCTCGTTTTGATTTTGCATTTCGAATGTCCACTATTTGATTCATCACAACCTTACGAGGGAGCAAAGTGGATTCGAGGCCCGTAGTGGAGGTTGGAATCCAATTCGAACTTCCGATTATCATGTATGGATAGCGATCAAATCAAGCATTTTGTAGGGCAGCCAGAACGCTTTTCTCGAAATTCAACTCTTCGCGCACAGTCAATCTTTTCATTTTACCCCTTCTGAAATTTGGTGTTTTCGCTATTATCTTTGCTGATTACAGCTTGGAAAGCAGGGTTCTTACTCTCAACGCTATCTGCGAGCCATTACTGGCTCCACCGACAAAGGTTGACTCGAACCAGACTTTCCCGAGTTCCTGTACCGTCCGAGTACCGTGCAGGCCATGGAATTTAGGTTTTCGACCCTTTGTATCTTGAAGAGGAACACATGAGCTCAAAAGAGCCCACGATCGCTATTTCTGCGCACCAAAACGATATCCACGAAGCCGATCTTGCCGAGGCGTCGCAACTGATCGATTCGCTTCAAATCGACGATAGTGACGACAGACTCGATGCTAAGGTTCCGCACGTGGAGGTTTGGTCGGAAACCGTTCCGCCCGTCATCGCCGAACCCAAAGCGACTAAGCACAAGATCAAAAGTCCGAAGCCAAAAGCCCTTCCAGTGGAAGTTGCGCCGGTAATGCAGGTTTCCTCTCAACACGAGGAAGCGATCGAGAATTCACAGAATGAGGATCCTGCTGAGGGCGGTTTGAAACAAGACCACGCCGAACAAGATCACGCCGATCAAGTCCTCGGTGACGAAGTATCGCGTGACGAAGTATCGCGTGACCTGGAATTGGACACTCGCGTCAAGTTCGCGGATTTTAACTTGCCAGCGGAAATCTGCAGCGCACTGTTAACGTCAGGTTACGAATACCCAACGGCAATACAAGCTGCCACCATTCCCGCCATGCTCGAAGGTCGCGATGTGCTCGGACAAGCACAAACAGGGACAGGCAAAACGGCTGCTTTCGCCTTGCCGCTCCTGAGTCGCATCAATATCCAAAATCCAGCCACGCAAGTTTTGGTGCTTGCTCCCACGCGCGAGTTGGCAATCCAAGTCTCTGAGTTCTTTCAGCGTTACGCTCAACATATGCGTGGGTTGAGAGTCGCTCCTATCTATGGCGGTCAAGCCTACTCCACGCAGATCCATGCGCTGCAGCGAGGTGTGCATGTTGTCGTTGGGACGCCAGGCCGAGTCATGGACCACATGCGAGAAAACCGCTTGCGAGTCGATACCTTGCAGTGCTTGGTTTTGGACGAAGCCGACGAAATGTTGCGTATGGGATTTGTTGACGACGTAAAATGGATCTTGGAACAAACTCCAAAACACCGTCAAATAGCCTTGTTCTCGGCCACCATGCCCTCCGCCATTCGAGAGATCGCCGACCAACACCTTAAGAACCCTCACGTTATTTCGATCGATTCGCAACAGAAGACGGCCGAAACCATTCGACAGCGATTTGTTCTTGTCGAACACAGCCACAAATTTGAAGCCCTGCTCCGTATCCTCGAAGCTGCGGACCACGAAGGCATGATCATCTTTGTGAAGACCAAGCTCGCTACGGTGGAATTGGCTGATAACTTGATCGCGATGGGACACGCAGCGGTTGCGCTCAACGGCGACATCGCACAGGCCCAACGCGAACGAACCGTCGAGCAACTCAAGCAAGGGGCATTCAATATCCTGGTTGCTACGGACGTTGCCGCCCGTGGTTTGGATGTTCAGCGTGTTACGCACGTCATCAATTACGACTTGCCCGTCGACGCGGAAGCGTACGTGCACCGAATTGGGCGTACAGGCCGAGCAGGACGCAGCGGCGAAGCGATCGTGTTCATTGCCCCCCGACAACGTGGATTCTTGCGTGAAATCGACCGGGCGGCTGGCCAGTTGATCGAACCAATGGCTGTCCCCACCGCCAAAGAAATCAACGAAATGCGAATCAATCGTTTCAAGAACCAACTGGTGAAAGCATGCGCGGAAAACTCAGTGCCAAACAGCCAATTCACCATGTTCGAAAAACTTATCGAACAGTGCATGACCGAGCATTCGATTCCGCCAGCGAAAGTTGCAACGGCTTTGGCCATGATCATTCAGGGCGATAAGCCGTTCCTGACCGAAGATTCCAATAAAGGTACGAGACGTCGAGACGTATTCGCTGACGACAACGGTCGAGGTGATCCTCGCGACGGACGTGGACAACGTGATAGCCGTGGGCCACGCGAGGGGTTTGACCGAGAATCATCGGGCAGAGATCGAAACCGATCCGCCAAGCCGAGCATTGCAGGCACAGTGCAGTCCAATGAGATGGAACGCTTCCGAGTCGAAGTTGGTCGAGCCCACGGCGTTCGACCTGGAAATCTGGTTGGGGCCATCGCCAACGAAGCGGGCTTAGAGTCAGCCAACATTGGTCAGATCGCGATCTTCGACGAGTACAGTACCGTCGATCTACCAGCCGGCATGCCGCGAGAAGTCTTCAAGGTGCTCGGTCGCGCTTGGGTTGTGGGCCGACAGCTTCGCATCTCCAAGTTGAGCGAAAACGCAACCGC
>JANPNA010000184.1:0-13097 GCA_031427235.1 Pirellula sp. | reverse complement strand
GAAACGTGGGAGGTCCAATACCTAGGAAACGCTCCGGTCGGTCTACTGCATCGAACCACTGCGGTTTCCAAAACACTAGGCTCAAATTATTTTCGTCACGATGCAGAGAGTCGCATGCGGGTCTCCTTGAAAGGCAAACCCTTCGAACAACGCATTCAAGTTATGACCATCGAGAGAGCTAACGGTGAATTAATCTCAATTGAAGGGTCCCTTGCAATAGGCCTCAACAAGCAGACTTTCAAAGGAAGCGTATTACACGGAATAATGAAATTAGCTGGTGAGGAAAATGGCCAACCCTATTCCATCACGTTCGATTGGCAAAAAGAGTACCGGGGACCGTTCGCCGTAGATCAGTCCATACTCAGGAATCCCTTGAAACCCAGAGAATCGCGAACGCTCAAGTACTTCGATCCGATTCTCAGAAAAATCATCGATGGCAGGCTGGATGCAAGCGATTTCATCATGACTCCTACCATGCTCGGCGGTTCCAAAGAGCTACTAGAAATTCGCAATACGGGAATGACATTGGAAAGTGATTCGCAATCACTTCTTTGGGTGGATTCAAAAGGTGAGGCCTTCAAGTCTTACGTGCAAGCCAATGACATACTTTCGTTTCGGACGGAGCCAATCGTTGCACAGATCGTTGGATCAAACTTGGACCTACGGGCTATCGAACCTGTTTTGATCCCACTCACTGGATCGGTAGAGCGACTGACCGAAACAACTAAGGAGGTTTTTTCGATGGGCTATCTGGTTCGTCATCGGTCCGAAGATGCGTTTCACATGTTCACGGACCGAATTGGCCAGCGTATTCACTCACTGGATCCAAGGACCGTTGAGGTAACCTTCTTCCAGAACGGTGGTTCCTTCGATCCGCAGTTGGATAACGAACTCGCGAACACAGTGGATGCTGGCGCTTTGGCCTCCTCTGAATTTGTTCCCGCCGAGTTACCCTTGGTCACAAGGCTTGCAAATGGCTTGATCGCGGCCGACAAAACGCTCCCTCCTGACAATGCATCCAATAGTGCCAAAGCAAATGCTTGTCGAAGGGAAATTCAACGGAGAATCCGACTCAAAGAATTCGACAAACAGATTGGAACGATTGCCAATTCGCTCAAGACCAAACAGGCAAATTGCATCGAGCATGCCCTGCTGTTCGCAGCGGTTTGCCGCTCTCTAAACATCCCTACCCGAATCGCGATGGGAGTCAAATTCAATCGATCAACCGAAAATCCCGCCATGAAGTTCCACGCATGGATCGAGATCCGCGACGGCGAACGATGGGTGCCAATGGATTCGTCCGACGACGTGGTTCCGATTTCGATCGATCGATTTAAAATTCGGGATTCCAATTTCAACAATCCCAATCCTTACCTTGACCTTCTGGTAGTCTATCGGCAACTGCCAGAACTCAGCATTCAAGTTTTGCCTCGATAACATCAGATCGCTAATCCATTCTACATGGTCCATAAAAGACACCTTGGGATCGCTGTTGCGATCGTAGCCGTCGGTTTTTTCCTGCGTGTGGCGATTGCACTCCTATGGCAAAACTCCATCTCGGGCGAAACGCCATTCCGGTTTGGCGATAGCGATTCTTATTGGATGATGGCGAAAAAGGTCGCCCAGGGCTTGCCCTATCAATATGGCAGTCCGGATGCGAGGATTTTCCGGGCGCCACTCTATCCCCTTTTTCTTTCGCCATGGACGTGGATCGACGGGACAAGCGAGCGACCTTCATGGGGTGCAGTGGTTGCGGCCAGGATTGCGGGCTGCGCCCTGGGTGGACTTTGCATGGCCATTCTCATCTTGCTCGGAAACAAACTGTTTCGTACGCAGGCCCCAAATCAAGGCGTTGCGATCGGTCTTTGGGCTGGGTCGCTTGCGGGACTTTATCCAGGCGCAATCGGGATGAGTGTTTTCGTACTCAGTGAGGCGATTTTCTGTCCTCTCCTGTTGCTCAGTTTGGGTTGTGTTTCTTTTGCGCTTCGAGCTAAAAGCGAGGCGCGTTGGGAAGTTGCCTGGAGCTGGATGCTTTCGTCCGGGGCCTTGAGCGGAGCGGCGTGTTTGGCCCGACCGAGCTGGAGCCTTTGGCCAGCGGTGTTGTTTTCCTATTTGATCGTGCTGATGGTTCAAAAGGAGTCTGGACCGCGTTTCAAGAATTCATGGCGATGGCTTTTTGGTTGCGTTTTGTATTGCGTGGGAATTTGTCTGGTCATGAGCCCCTGGTGGGCGCGGAATTACTTGGAAACCGACAAATTCGTTCCGACGACGCTTCAGGTAGGAGCCAGCCTTTACGACGGATGGCATGCGGGTGCGTCTGGGAGTAGCGATGAAGGTATGGGGTTCGTGAATGCTTTCATTGTGGAACAAAAAAACGAGGACCAGCGGGAGCGACTAGCAGGAAATAAGCCGGAAAGTACTTTGGAATGGCGGGTGGATCGGCGAATGAAGAATGCTGCTATTGCATGGGCGCTAGAAAACTCGTCTGACGCTGTGAGGCTCGGATTGGTAAAGTTCGTCAAGACGTGGTCACCGCTTCCCGTTGCACGAGAACTTGGCAGCGACGCCGTAAGGTGGTTCGAAGCGATTGGCTACACAGCAATTATGGGTTTGGCTGCGATTGGGATGTGGCAATGCCGATCGCAACTGGGCGCATGGTTGTACGCGATGCCGTGTGTCTATTTCGCTCTGCTGCACCTGTTTTTTATTGGGTCAGTGCGATATCGACAGCCGGCGGTCTTGGTCCTCTGCGTACTTGGAGGCGTAGGATGTGCCACCATCGCGAGATGGGTATACGCAAAACCCGAAAAGGTAAAACCGCCTAGCGGCTAATGGATACGGAACGAAGCTCGATGGATCGATAGCCTCAAACGATGTCACGGCCGATAACAGCCCCCACTGAAACGAATGCCAACAGCTCTGCGGAATCCATTCGCCGGAGTCGTGATCGCGTATGGGAACATCGCTTGGTTTGGATTCTCCTTTTTGCGATTTTGGGGCTGTGGTGTTATTTCTCTTTGATCGGACGGGTGGATGGCAAGCTCACGAGCGAGATCGTCAAGCAGCTTCGCAAAGAGTTCCCTTCGCATTTTGTTTCCATAGAGCGAGCTCACTTTCAGCCAGGCAAGTCGATCACGATCGAAGGGGTTCGGATTGCCAAGCCCACCGATCAAGGACTGCGTGATGTGATTCGCTGTGGGCGAATTGTGTGCATGGGACCGATTGAGATGATCGGTTTAGTGCAGGGGCAGTTGCCTGTTCAAAAAGTGGAGGTCGATGACGTCGAAGTGTGTGTGTGGCCACTCAGTGACGGACGATTTAGCCTACAAGAAATATCGAATTCCAAGCCGATTAGCCCAAGCTTTCCATCGATCGATATTCGATCTGGGCTTATTCGTTTGGGTGGTGAAACCGGTCGAGTTGAGCAAGAGATCATTTTTCACGATTTGCGTGCGCATTCGGAGCTTGCACCACGCATGCTTGACGGGCAAATCATGCCGCTCACCGCCATGCTGAACGCGAGTGTTTCCAGCAGTTACTTTAACACCGCCACGATTCGAGCCGCAATCAGTGAGGACAAATCGTCATGGCGAGCAGAGGGAAACGTAACGAAACTTGCCTACTCTCAACGCTTGGTAGGGCAATTGCCGTTGAGGCTGCAACAGTACTTGGTGCAAGCGACCGGATTTAGCGGTGAATTGAACGCTGTCTTTGCTGCTCGTTCCGAGCAGGGGAAATTGACTTATGAAGCCAAGGCGACGATCGCTGATGGTCGACTATTGCATCCCCAGGTTCCGTACCCGCTGGAATCGATTTCCGGTGAGGTTTTTTGTACGAATGGACTCATGCAGCTTCGAAACGTTCGGGCAGCTAGCGGCCAGACGTCGGTCGCTTTCGACTGCGACATGCAAGGTTTTGCAGTGGGATCGCCGATCACGGCCGCGATTACGGTTAGGGACCTATCGTTGGATCAAAGGCTCTACGCTGCATTGCCCGCTTCCATGCGAGAGGCCTGGCAAAAACTTGGTGTGAGTGGCTTAGTGGATGCTCAAGCGTCGTTGGCGTTCGACGGCAAGCGTTGGATCCCGCGGGTGACCGTTCGGGCCAAGAATGCGGGGGTCGAACCAGATTTCTTTCCCTATCCCATCCACAATATATCGGGTGACTTTGTCTATGAAAGTGATTCCATCGTAGCGAAAACGCTTTCAGGTATGGCTGGCGGGCAAAGGCTCAATGGGGCTCTAACCCTTTCTCGCGCGCAGCCTCGATGGCTTATGGATTTAAAACTTGCGGCCGACGGGCCCATCGCGATCGACGAGAAACTTCTCAAAGCCCTTTCTCCTCGCGGTGCACCGGAAAGCAGTTTGCAAAAGTTTGTTTTGTCGTTGCATCCAACAGGCACAGTGCATCTTCGGCAAGGTCACTTCTTGCGGTTAGCCAGCCAGCCAGACAGTATTTCTCGATCCCTTGAACTTACCTTCTCGGAGTGTGCAATCAAGTACGAAGGATTTCGATATCCAGTGGAAGACATTCATGGTGCAGCGACCCTGGACAACGAACGATTGCTTCTCAAAGGCTTTGTCGGACGCAATGACAGCGCGAGGATTAAGGGGGAGGGCGTCTGCCAATCTCGGAATTCCAATCTGGAATCGCTTGAGCTGTTTTTCCAATGTTACAACGTGAGTTTGGATGAAGAGCTTCAACATGCCTTACCGAAGAGCGTTCGTGGTTTGTGGGATCAATTGCAGCCCAGCGGAGTGTTAGATGAAGTGGAAATGAAGGTCACTCGCAGCCATTCGATGGATCCGATCGATTTGCGCGTAGAGATCACAGAGAGACGCGAGTCGGAAGCGCGGGCGGGAGGGGCCGTTTCTATACGACCAACTTCCTTGCCCTATCAAATCAACGACGTCGCCTGCAATATTATCTATCAACCTGGCCATATTGATATTCAATCCTTGTCGGGAAAGCATGAAGCGAGCCGACTTCAGACCCAGGGACAATGTAGTTTGCATTCGGATGGAACCTGGGATGGTCAGTTGACTTGGTTGCCATTGACGCGTTTGCATGTCGACCAAAGTCTCCTGTCGTGCTTACCAACCTATTTAAAAGATCCGCTGGTCAAACTCGATTTCCGCGGGCCGGTCAGCATCACTGGAACCACGCGAGTTTCATCCTCGCCAACTCCAGCCGACTCCATTGTACGCAATTGGGATTTGGACCTTGAAATTGAAGATGGACGACTTGGCGGTGGCGGAATTGCCTCTGGCATACGAGGCTCACTCGCACTGGCTGGCTACAACACGTCATCCGGTCCGATGGCCTTCGGCACTTTGGATATTGACGCGTTAGCCATCAAGGATATTGCGGTGACGGGATTGAAAGGCCCGTTTGCATTCAATCGTCAAGAAGTTCTTTTCGGTCGCGATGCAGCGGCATGGCAAAAGAAGAACGATTTGCATGCACCTAGCCGCCGATCGATGGATGGCTCGGTTGTCACCGCTGTTTATCTATTTCCAAACCAGAGAAAGAATGACAACTCACTTGCTCAGGCGTCTTACCGTGGCCCGGTACGGGAGGCGTTATCCAATCGAATCGATTCGCTGGGCCGAATGTCTCCAGATCCACCCGCGAATCCCAACGCGATTCGAGCGTTGGAAGACGTCGTGCCATTGGATGTCGTAGAGTCGGATATTCATGCTCGAACTCTGAGCGGAACGATGTACGTTAGTGGTGTCGAGTCGTTGGATGGACACCAGCGATCGAAATATCGACTGCGGCTTGTTGAGGCAGACTTTCAAGGCTTTCTCGTGGATCTTGGAGAGACCAACACACAGGCCAAGGGGCGACTATCGATTCAGTGCGATTTGAAAGGAGCGTTGACCAACACAGCATCCTTGGAAGGACAAGGCCGAGCTTGGCTTCGCGAGGCGAATTTGTACGAACTGCCAGCCATGATTCAACTTTTTGGAGCGCTTCGGGTCAGTCCTGGGCAAGGTGCATTTGATTCAGCCGACATCCAGTTCGGTATCGACGGAGACAGGCTGCCCGTACATGAGTTGGTGCTCGACGGCGACATCGTCTCGCTGCGTGGTTCCGGTTGGGTCAACTTGCGCAGGGAGCTTCATCTGGATCTGTTTGCCAACGTAGGACGCCGCAGTCTGGTTGGTTCTATTTTTCGGCCGCTTTCCAGCTCCAAAGCCGCAACTCTTTGGCAAATCGAAGTCAACGGCTCCACAACCGACCCACAGATTCGTCGCTTGCCGCTTATGAACTCATTGGAAAAACGTCGCCACGAAAATACTGTCGAACCGTAGCAAGAGAAGAGGACAGAACGGCTTTCCGCATCGACCCGCGACGAAATATAGCTATCAATCAAAAAAGCTGGCCTATGCTTCATGTCCAGTTCTATTGTAGAAAGGAGCGTTGGCATCGTTTGTCCAGATTATAAAGTGGGGTAAGCATCTTGCTTGCCATCGAATCGACCTTAAAAAATCGCAAGCTGGAAGCTTACGCCAATTCATAAACCCAAAATCCAGCCTGGACAATGCACTAATTAGTGCGTTGTCCAGATTATAAAGTGGGGTAAGCTTCTTGCTTGCCATCGAATCGACCTTAGAAAATCGCAAGCTGGAAGCTTACGCCAATTCATAAACCCAAAAATCCAGCCTGGACAACGCACTAGGAAATATTCATAGGATGACTGAAAATGCTAATCATGCCGAGCGGTGGCGCATGGACGAATCCCGCTGCCTTCAATCAACAAGCACTTAGTGATTCGAAGCATAGCGGTGCAGTCAAGACTGCCGTTTCCGCTACCGAACCGGTCAACCCGCTTGAGCAGACCGGCAAAGCGTCGGACCGCGACGCCGACGAACAATACGATGGCCCGCAACAATCAGCCAACCCATCCAGTTCGGCAGAAAACAATGAAGTCATCGCAACGGAGTCCATGCTCTCCCTGCCAGCCAATGATGACCTAGGCGAGGCCTCACTCGATCTACTTGGATGAAGTGATTCCGAAATGAAATCGCACTAGTGCGTTGTCCAGATTGAAAAGTGGGGTAAGCATCTTGCTTGCCATCGATTCGACCTTTGGAAATCGCAAGCTGGAAGCTTACGCCACATACACCTTTCAAGAAACATGACTACGTCAGCGCCGGGTGAGTTGCTTCATATTCTGTGATCTTGTCTGCGTTCTCTAACGTCAAACTAATGTCATCCAAGCCATGGAGTAAGCAATGTCGGCGAAACGGCTCCACCACAAAGGAAGCGACGAATCCTTGTCCATCGGTAACGAGACACTGCTCTAGATCGACGGTGAGTGTGTATTGAGCTTGTGCAGCATGACGTTGGAAGAGTTCCTCGATTTGCTGTTCCGTAAGCTGGATAGGCAGGGTGCCGTTTTTGAAGCAGTTGTTGTAAAAAATATCGGCAAACGACGGAGCAATGATCGAACGCAATCCGAAATCGGCGATCGCCCAGACAGCATGTTCCCGCGACGATCCACTTCCGAAGTTGCGCCGGGCGATCATAATCGACGCACCGCGATTGCGAGCCAGGTTCAACTCGAAACTTGGGTTGGGTGTGCCGTCTTCGTTAAACCGCCAATCGAAGAATAGGTACTGACCAAAACCACTTCGTTCAATTCGCTTAAGGAATTGCTTAGGAATAATTTGATCGGTATCGACATTGGCGCGGTCCATCGCAGCCACGATACCGGTTACTTTGGTGAAAGGTTGCATAAATCGGTTTTGCCGTAGTCTAAGAAGTTAATATGGAATTGGGAGCGAGAGAACGACGGTTAAGCTCGATAGTCCCATTGTCGAATGTCGACAAAGTGTCCGGAAATAGCGGCTGCAGCGGCCATGGCTGGCGATACAAGATGCGTGCGACCTCCTTTGCCCTGACGCCCTTCGAAATTGCGATTGGAGGTGGAAGCACAGCGTTCGCCTGGTTCTAGCCGATCGGGGTTCATGGCCAAGCACATGCTGCAGCCCGCTTCACGCCAATCGAAACCCGCTTCCTTGAAGACTTTATCCAGTCCTTCCGATTCTGCTTGCCGTTTGACTTGCCCGCTACCAGGTACGATCATCGCGTAGACCTTGTCGCTGACCTTGTAACCCTTGACGACGTTGGCTGCGGCTCGCAAATCTTCGATTCTGGCATTCGTGCAAGACCCGATAAAGACCCGATCGATGGAAACACTGGTTAGCGGAACACCCGCTTTGAGTCCCATGTACTCCAAAGAACCTGCGGCGGACTTGCGTTCGGTTTCGTCGCTGAAGTCGTTCGGGTTTGGAACGGGCGAGTTGATCGACGTAACTTGCCCCGGGTTGGTTCCCCATGTGACCTGGGGTTCGATATCTTGGCCGCGGTAGACACTAACTCGATCGTAGATCGCATTTGTGTCGGAGGGCAGATTTCGCCACAGTGCTTCCGCCGTTGCAAAATCCTTCGGTGCGAAGGGCCGTCCCTTGAGGTAGTCGAAAGTAATTTGATCGGGTGCAATCATGCCTGCTCGAGCCCCTGCTTCAATCGACATGTTGCAAACAGTCATTCGTTCCTCCATGCTCAAGCGTCGGATAACGTCGCCAGTGTACTCGAGGACGTAGCCTGTACCGCCTGACGTGGTAAGCTTGCCAATGAGGTAAAGAATCAAATCTTTGGCCGTGACGCCAGGTGCCAACTGACCATCGACGCGAAGTTCATAGGTCTTAGGCAAGTACTGCAAGAGAGTTTGAGCCGCCAGCACATGCTCGACCTCGCTGGTCCCAATACCGAACGCCAACGCGCCAAAGGCACCGTGCGTTGCCGTGTGCGAATCGCCGCAGACTATGGTCATGCCGGGTTGGGTGTACCCCAGCTCCGGACCAATAATATGAACAATGCCTTGGTGAATGTCATTTAGATCGTAGAGTCGTACTCCGGCCTCTTTGCAGTTTTCTCGAAGTTTGTCCACTTGCTGCCGAGCGATCGGATCGGCGATGGGGAGCATTCGGTCACTGGTTGGGACGTTATGGTCGGGGGTCGCAATGGTGAGTTCGGGTCGGCGAACCTTTCGACCTGCTAGACGCAGACCCTCAAAAGCTTGCGCGCTGGTGACCTCGTGGACCAAATGAAGGTCGACGTACAGCATCGTTTGCTTGCCGGATTCGCTAAGTACGGTGTGATTGTCCCAGATTTTTTGGAACATCGTGCGAGGCGTTTGGGTGGCCGAAGACATAAAATTGGTTTGAAATGGGTGTTGGGAAGTGGGAAGATTCAGATAGTATGGGTAGGAACCGTAGGGGCAGGGGTGTTAAGGTTAAGTCCCCCCGGCTATCCTTTGATTCATGACCGTTATTTTTCCTTAATTGCCCATTTCAGGATAGGCGAAACGATGTCCAATCACGATTCTTTGCATGATCGCGGGAATGCTCTCGAAAACCAGTTTTTTGCAGATCTCGACGCTAAACTATTAGCAGAACTGAAAACTCGCCAGGAGCACGAACAGGCAGTTGCTGAGTTTTCTCGTATCAGCGGAATCAAGGACACCAAGATTCTTGAGGCGGTTCACAAGCTTGGAGTGACACCTCAAACATTTTCCGCCTTACGCGTATTCCCTTTGGTAGCAGTGGCTTGGGGCGACGGGACGCTTGAGGAAGCCGAACGAGCGACGATTAACATGTTAGCTTCCACCCACATTCCGATGCATAGCCCGGCCAGCCAAATGCTTGATAAATGGCTTCAAACTAAGCCAACTTCCGAAATGTTCGATGCCTGGGAATCGTATGCAAGAGCCTTAGTGGCAGCTTTGCCTGCCCACGATGCGATTGAACTCAAGAAAACCCTCGTCAAAGAAATTCAGACGGTTGCGACCTCCAGCGGCGGATTGCTCGGCTGGGCCGCAGTCTCTCAAGGGGAACACAAAGTCATGCAACGCATCGAAGCAGCTTTGACGATCGCATAGCGGTTGCATGGTTGTCATTTATGGCTGTCATTTATGATTGTGGTCGAGCGAGGCCCTTGGCTCGTTGGGCTCCTACCAGACCTGAGCGAGGGCCTCGCTCAGCTACATTCAGCAAACGATTCAACTTCTTCCTCTCAGTCTATTATTCACGGAGTCCTCGATGAAATACGGCATGAACCTACTGCTTTGGTCCGGTGAACTCAACGACGGACTGTTGCCAACCCTTGAGAAACTCAAGGAGATGGGTTTCGACGGGGTAGAGATCCCCATCTTTAATCTTGGCCTGGACTACGCGGCCTGGGGTAAACGGCTGGATTCATTGGGCTTTGAACGAACAGGCGTGACGGTTCGCACTCCCGAGGACAATCCGATCAGCCCGGACGCAGCCATTCGCAAAAAAGGAGTAGAAGCGAACAAGCAGATGTTGGATTGCGCTGCGGCCGCTGGCGTACAAACAGTCGTTGGCCCATACCATTCCGCCCTTGGTTTTTTCACCGGTGCCGGTCGAACAGACGACGAATGGAAGTGGGGAATTGAAAGCATGCGAGCGACCGCTGAATATGCAGGGAAAGTTGGAGTGATGCTAGGGGTGGAACCACTCAATCGATTCGAGGTTTATTTCCTCAATGCTCAGGCCGACGCGGCCGAGTTCTGCAGGCAAGTTGATCACCCCATGTGCCGCATGATGTACGACACCTTCCACAGCAACATCGAAGAAAAGAACGTGGCCAAGGCAATTCACGAAATCAAAGATATGTTGTGCCATGTCCACATCAGCGAAAACGACCGCAGCACGCCTGGCCAAGGAAACATTCGTTGGAAAGAGAACTTCGATGCCCTCCGATCGATCGGCTACGATGGTTGGTTGGTGATCGAGGCTTTTGGATTAGCCTTGCCGGAATTGGCAGCCGCCACCAAAATCTGGCGACGGATGTTCGAAACAGAATTGAAACTGGCCGAACAAGGACTCAAGTTCATGAAAGAACAAGTTGCCTTGCGATGGTAAAATAAGCGACCGCTACACGTCTGCCGGTCAAATTACTAGGCGAGCGCCTAGTGCTCTGTCCAAATCAAAAAAGTGGGGTAGGCATCTTGCCTGCCATCGAATCCAGCTTGAAAAGTCGCAAGCTGGAAGCTGAAAGTCGCAAGCTGGAAGCTGAAAGTCGCAAGCTGGAAGCTGGAAGTCGCAAGCTGGAAGCTGGAAGCTGGAAGTCGCAAGTCGCAAGCTGGAAGCTGGAAGTCGCAAGTCGCAAGCTGGAAGCTTACGCCACGTTACTTATCCAACAAACTGCCGCTCGACTTAGTTCAGGACCAGATTGCCTGACGCATTCTTGCGCTGTCTAGGTCCCCGACTGCCGCTCGATGGACCGCTTCGTGAAGTGCTACTTGGACGGCTTGTTCCTCGCGAATTGCCACCGCGACCTGCGGATTGCGAACGACCGCTTCCCGAGGATCGACCTCCTCCACCGGAAACGCGTTGGCTCTGTTGTGACGCCGAAAGGGTGAGCTCGCTCATGGATTCGTTCACTTCGATGGTTGTGTTCAACAAGCGTTCGACATCTTGCAGGCTACCACGTTCGTCAGGTGCACAGAAGGAAACGGCAGTTCCGGCCGCACCTGCACGAGCTGTTCGACCGATGCGATGCACATAGATCTCTGGCACTTCAGGCATTTGGTAATTGATGACGTGAGAAACACCGTGGACATCGATTCCGCGGGCGGCGATATCGGTCGCAACGAGAATCGGCGGACGCTCGGATTTGAATGCGTCCAGGTTGCGAGTTCTTGCGTTTTGGCTCTTGTTACCATGGATCGCAACAGCATCGATTCCACTGTTCAGCAGGATTTTAACCAACTGGTCGGCACCATGCTTGGTACGCGTGAAAACTAGCGAGCGGGTGACTGCGTTCGTCTTGATGTAACTCACCAACAACTTGGGTTTGTTCTGTGCAGAGACATGAAACACCGATTGTTCCACGGCTGTGGCAGCGCTGGAGACTTTGGCGACTTCAACATGCTTTGGCTCAAACAACCACTGCTTGGCTAGCTGCCGAATTTCGTCAGGCATAGTTGCCGAAAACATGAGTGTTTGACGATCCAAAGGCACCTTCGCGACAATGCGTTTGAGATCTCTCAAGAATCCCATATCGAACATTTGATCGGCTTCGTCGATCACCAACACTTCAACATTGGAAATGTCAGCGATGCGTTGATTCATCAAGTCAAGCAATCGGCCGGGGGTAGCGACCAAAATATCAACGCCTCGTTGTAGCGCTCGCGTTTGTGGCATTTGGCTCACGCCACCGTGTACAACCGCCACTCGCAAATTGAGGTATTTGCCGTAGGTAGTGAAGCTCTTTTCGATCTGAGCAGCTAGTTCTCGGGTCGGTGCCAAGACCAAGCACCGAACGGCACGTGGGCCTCGTCGATCTGGACCTGCGCTCGGGCCAGCCACTTCTTTGCCAACGTCCTGGCTGCCGGGGCCGGTGCTGGCCAACCTTTGCAGGGTTGGAAGAGCAAAGGCTGCCGTTTTTCCGGTGCCCGTTTGAGCACAGCCCATGATGTCGTAGCCGCTGAGCAATAGCGGGATCGCTTGCAACTGAATAGGGGTAGCGACTTCGTAATTTGCGGCTGAAAGGGCACGCATGAGAGGCTGAATCAGCCCCAATCCTTCAAAATTATTCAAAACAATTCTCTCAAGTAGGCCCAATAACATGGGCCGGATTAGTCTGCTGCGGAAGCGATCAACATTAGACGCTCAAATACCGTGAGTGCAGACTTGTCTCTTTGGACGTGGTTAAAGAGTGAAATCGCACCGTCCTTGCGAAAACCCCATGACATGGTCGCACGCGACCTGGGCACAGATGGTTTGTTTTGTCAAACACGCCCAAGAACTCAGTCGACTACCAAGGCCGACGCCTAAATATCCAGTGTAAAGGCATCGATTCACCTGTTAAACGAACGCCTATTGCCCCCAACATCTTACCACCTAAACGGGTTAGAGTCAAATGCGACTTTCCGTGGCGGATGCTGCCAGCATCCGAGCCACTTTCGCTAGCGTTCCCTAGTAGCGGAATGCGTCAAGCATTTCGTTGGCGTCCAGCATTCACGAAAGCTTTGACAGCTTCCGCTACGATTTAAATCG
>JANPNA010000183.1:0-3696 GCA_031427235.1 Pirellula sp. | reverse complement strand
GAATCCATCACCGAAGTCACCATTTCCCGCTGGCTGAAAAAAGACGGTGACTATGTTTTCAAGGATGAAGAAGTGCTGGAAATAGATTCTAGCTGCGAGTCCCTCGATACCTAGCAGCGACGGCAATGACTCCGCACGCTCCGATTCCCATTTCAACGTCTTGATAAACTGAATGGCGGCTGTCGGCGGCTCGATATGATTTCGCATCAGAAACGTGCGTTGATTCTGAATCTTGGCAGATACCAGTTTCCGAGCGAGCCGAAGACAAAATTCCGGCCGGTCGGCACAGCGAAACTGCTCGCGACGCCACAGGATGTTCTTCAACCCAATACCCTGTGTCATCCCGTGAAACCAGCCACCGTAACTGAAGTAAACAAGCGGCACCTCCGCTTGCAACAGCGATTGAATCGCTTGAGTGGTGACCTGGATATTGCCCATCACATTCACTTGAGAAACATCGTTCATTGCCAGGTCTTGATTTGAATGGCCGGAATACTCTGTTGAAGTGCCAGATTGGTTGACCTCTTTTTACCCCGCTACCCCGCTTTGTAGCGCATATTTCTAGGACCCAGCTATCCAGCTACCCAGCTTTCAAGATTCGCAATTCAAACACCGTCAAGAAAAGAACCCAGGGTCAATTGTTGCCACGCAATCCCTGGGTTCTCCGTTTCTTTTGACCGTGCTAAGTGACGTTCAAAACCATGTCAACAGTTATCGATCAATCAGCCGTTCGCCCTTCACCGCGAGAGAGAATCGTTCAGCATGAAAGGATTGTGCGGGCTGGAGCAGCTCACTGCTCGGATTGCCCCGGATGTAACGCGCCCTGTCATGCCTTCAAACGCCAGCGGTGTTGGCTTAGATCCATTCGATTCCTCGAGTTCGATCCAGACGCACAAGCCCAAGTCGTCCAGACAGTAAAGATTACCATCGCTCGCTTTGTGTGTACCTCTTGTTTACATCCTTGGACCGATTACCCCGACTTTCGTCCTGCCACATAAACGCTACGCCACTTTCGATATCGCTGATCTTTCCCGAAAGGTAGTCGATCTAGGAAGCCCGCTCCGACAAGCTGTCTCCAACGCCGATGGACGGCCCATCTTTTATACATCGCCTAAGCCAGCCCATGGTGATCTGCCTGCACTAAGCCACTCAACCCTCTCGCGGTGGCTTACGTTCTTCAGTGCGATGGTCATCTCGCTACAAGTAGCAACGGATGTCTTCCTTCAAGCCAACCCCGACTCCGACGTCCATCGCTTCGAAGGAAACGTCGATCCTAGTCGATCTAAATCTCCCGAACGGCTCGAAGCCCTCAGCGTCGCGCGCCGTTTACTTCACCTGCAAACTCGCTGGGATCAGCACTTTTTGAAATCTCCATTTTTCGCACGCTTTGGAACAAGGTGTCGCCCTCCTTAACCTAAAAATCGCGGCTGTCATTTCGACAAGTTTCTTTCTCCCAATCAGCCGCGAGGACTTTATGCATTCTGACGCTTTGGCCTGGCAAGCCTTTCGCATCTCACTCTTGAGCCCCCTCATCACAGGTGAAGTCACCTATGAGGATCGAGAAGCCTATTTTCAAAAACTTGCCAAACAGGAGCACTACGCTCCTCATGGCAAGATCACACTCTCCGTCCGAACGCTAAGGCGATGGTATGCACGCTATCGCAAAGAAGGCATCGAAGGACTCAAGCCCAAACGCCGCAACGACCTTGGCAAGCCGCGAAAACGCAATCAAGCCAAAGTCGATCGTGCCGAAGCCGCCAAACGAGAGAATCCCGTTCGCTCCGACATTACCATCAACAAGCTCCTACAATCCGAGTTTGCAAGCGAACTTCCGGCTTCGACCATGTACCGCCACTTGCGATTGCGAGGCGCCACAAAAACGCAATTGGGAGTCACCGAAGAGAAGGTCCGTTGCCGATGGACTCGCGATGTTCCCAACGCTCTGTGGATGGGAGACTATTCACACGGACCCAAACGAATTGGATGTTTATCTCGGGATCGGAATTCGTTGGAACCGAGAGCGAGGCGGACATGGCCCAGGCATGCCCATGCCTAAAAAGCCCGAGCCACCCGATCGCTCGCCGGTCATCGAAACTTATCTGAACGAGCACAAGAAGCGGCAAAAAGAAGCTCAGCAAGGTATCGACTACCGATCGGCCATGCGTCGAGGTCAGTTGACACTCTGGACCTTTGGCAGTTTGGTCAGCAAAACCCTTGGCAAGAGCGGTGGCCTCTCGTCGTTCAACGTCCATGAGCAGTTAACGCTCGAGACGTTCATTGCTGTGGAATCTGCAACTTCTTTTAGAAGGAGAACCTTTATGATGACTCACCTCAGCTATTTAGAACACTTCAAACTTCGTAGTCAGCCGTTTATGGAGCATGCCTCCAGCGACTCGCTGTGGAAAGACAGCCGCATGGACGAGGGCTTGTCTCGACTTGGGTATCTGGTCCAAAGCGGCGTCCTTGGACTGGTAACCGGTGCCAGTGGGCTTGGCAAATCGGCGTTATTGAAACGCTTCATGGCCGAGCAATCGCCGCAGCACTGCTTGCCGATCTACTGCCACTTGGCCCAGCTTCCAAGCAATGGCCTGCTGAAAGTGATCCTAACATCGCTGGGAGAAAATCCCAAACGAGGCAAGGACAAACTCTACAGCCAGATCTTAGAACGAGCTAGGCGGGTCGAAGGAACGCTGCTGTTGGTCTTCGATGAAGCTCACTTACTCAGTGGCGAGGCGCTGGTGGACTTGAGGCTATTGGTCAGTTCGGCGTTGGATCGAGGCCCGTCGCTGAAGATTCTGCTGGCAGGGCAAGATCACCTGCGAGGAACGCTTAAGCGAATCGAGTACACGGACATCGTTAATCGGATCAGTGTTCGGTATCAGTTGCGAGCGTTAACGAAGGATCAGACACATCGGTACATCGACCATCAGATGAAGGTGCACGGCGGTGACGTGAAGACGTTTGACGAAAGTGCCAAGGACCAGATTCACGAGTTCACGGGCGGTAATCCACGATCGATCAACAACGCATCGATCGCTTGCCTTATGAGCGCGACAGGCAAGGGTCAGCTTCGCATCGACGAGGAGCTATTCCGCTCGATTCAAAACGAACTGGTTCTACACTAAGGAGGAACATAAGAATGAACGACTATAGTCCTGAATACTTGCGTCGCCTTCGCAACGAGGTTCCCTGGCCGGAGTTGCTGGAAAAGCTACGCTGGGTTCACAAAAAGCGAGAAGGTCGGTTGGTATTCCAATGTCCCAAGTGCACCGAGATGCTCACAGGAGTGAACGATCGGACGAACTTAGGAAGATGTTTCCGATGCCAAGAGAATTGGAACCCGATAGACTTCGCGATGGACGCATGGAAACTAGAGTTTCGCAGTGCAGTAGTGGTGGTAGAACCACTGCTTCCAAAGCGGTAGACTGACAAAGAGGAAGGGTGCAAGAAGCACCCTTCTTTTACCACCAATCTCGGACACCCAAACCGAGACCAACCCGGCCATTCAAATCAAGACCTGGCACTTCTGGAGACACGTTGTTCCTATTTCGCGACGCAAAGATCAATTTTAAGGCCGTAAAGCAGTTGGCCCTAGACAACAGAAACATTCGACTCAGTTGTAATCAAAACATTGCAATTCGAAAAAGGTTTTGAACAATATGTGAAATTGAATACTAATAAATTGAATATTTCTGA
>JANPNA010000182.1:0-26076 GCA_031427235.1 Pirellula sp. | reverse complement strand
TCTTTTTGTCATCTTCGTCCGACGGCTTCTTCAACGACGTCACCAGTTTCTCGATGGCTACTTTTTCGTCCAACGCCTTCTTATCCGGATGCTTGGGCTTTAAGAATGCGATCTTGAACTTCTTGACTTTTGCTTCTCGGGTCATCGATGAACTCCATGCAGTAAAAAATGCTCGTAAATTTCGGGATAAGTCTCTTCACGGAACCCTTGCTAAACGAAAGCTCGTTCCAGTGCGGAATCCATCACTGCTAGTGCGTCTCCAAGCGATTTGCGTATTGACACAGTGACACCAAACGGGTTGTCATCGCATGCCTCGACTTGCTCATCTGTTTCAATATGGTCCTTAAACTCCTCCACAAACTCACGAGTCTGGACGATGAACTTGACTTTGGCTTGTCCAGATGCTTTGTCCACGTTTATGATGGACGCCTGAAGTGGAACTCGGTGGTTGTCCGTGACGGCATTCAATCCGAATTCCGCAATCTGACTCAGCTCGGAATCGTCCTGATTGAGGAGCTCGACTCTCAATCTACTGAGCTGATCATTTACCTCGTCGATGGCGACCAGCCATTGGGCTTTTGCTTGCTCCCAATTCGATTGGAATTGTTCGGAAATGGCCTTACCCGCAACCATTTCCTCGAATGCCGCCCACTTGCCATTCTTTGCATCTGGCTCCTTTCCTGCTCCCCCGGGCGGATTTTCCCCAACCGTTGTCGGCGCAGTCCTCATCGACATTGCCTGCGATACCGCTTGTGCCAATCGATCGATGGCCTTGATCGCGTTTTCGTATACGCCAGCTTCCGCTTGTTCCATCGCATAGGCCATAATCGCCCGGAACTTGCTGGTGTCTCCCAGCATGTCCTTTAAGGCTTGCAAGTAACTCGGTTGTAGGGCTTCGAGCTTGCGTTCGTATTCAACCCGAAGAGCATGCTCAGCAGGCGTCTGCGATTCGCTGCCACTTGGAGCCGCCCTCTGAGCCATCACCGACTTGAGAAGCTGGCCGACGGCCAAGATGCCTTGCTTTGCCTCTTGTAGCTCGCCTGCATCCATCTGCTTTTTGATCAGCGCCACCGGCGTGAGCAATTCCACCTTCTTGTCAGGATAGGTCACCACCGCTTGTTTCAATTGAGGCACCAGTTTGTTCAATGCCTCCTGCAGCTTCAGCTTGAACGCATCGTTGTCCACTGCTGGCGGGGCAATCGGCGAGGCTGTGGCTGTTGCAGTTGCCGGTGGAGTTGCAGGTGGCGTGGCAGGTGGAGTTGCAGGTGGAGTTGCAGGTGGCGCGGCAGGCGGTGCCGGCGAATTCACTTGTGCGCCGCTCAGCAGCTCTTGAAGCCGAGATACCAATGCTGTTACCAGTGGCTCCGCTGTTTGAAAGTCCCCATCTTGAAGCAGGAGCCGAATTCCGCTTACCGTCTTTGTCAGTTCGGATTCTGCGTCAGGTCTCGCATCCAAGACTTGCGAGATCCGCTCACCCAACGCAAGGAAACGAGCGATCAATGGATTCGCAAGATCCTCGTCATCGAACGGAATGTCAGGCAACGTCGCAACGATCACGATCGTTGGCTTGCACTTGAAATTGGCCTTCTCCTCCAGGAAATCCTTGAGAACTTTATCCTTGACCGGTTCGGCAGTGTACCCATCGGCGGTGGAAAGATGGAAGACGAGCTCCATCCCTTTGCCGGTGATCACGCCGAAGTAGCCTTCACCTTTGTAGCCCGATTTCTTGGCTTCGTTCAGCTCATTCTTTTTGACAGGTTTCTTTTTGACGGCAAGATACGTGACCTTATTTCCCTTGCACACGAGCAAGAAACTCCTGGGCTGGCCTTTCTTGGCTTGGTCCAAAAATTTCTCTATGTTCTCACCCAAGGGTGGCAAGGAATCGTCATCGTCTTCATCGCGTGCCATTACGTTGACCTTTGCGTAACTAGTCAAATGAAAATATTGGTGAATGCAACCGTGGCGATTCTGCCCGATTTGATAACATCTTGCAATACGGCAAGCGTCGTACCCATGGCAGTTAAAACTTTCGCACGCACGATGCGCAGGGGGACGACGCAAACATAGGAGTTCCGGTTAAACCTTGCAGGTTTGCAGACATTGCCAAGGTCAAGGCGAGCGGTTGCAAGTTTGGTACCGCAGACACGTTGAGATTGGCTGCTGCCGAGAGAATTGCATTTGCATTAAGGCTGGCTGCGGCACTAGCCGCTACGGCCGCCGCCGCCGAGGCTTGAACGGAAGCCGTCACGGTGGCTGTTCCAGAAGCCGTAGCCGTTAAGTTGGCCTGTGCGATAGCGAGAGCGGATTTCAAAAGCATGCCTGCATTGGGACTTGCAAGGTTAACGCCCAGCGCACTGGCGGTAGCGGCCAATGCGCTCAATTTAGCGCTGATGGAATGCAACATACTAGCGGGCAGATTGAGAGGCGGTAGCCCGGCTGCCAACCGAAGTGCCGCATCCAAAGCGACGACTTTGGCCGGAAGCGGAAAGCCTAAACCAACCGCGACAGCGTTGAGACGCATGGCCAACATCGCATTCGCCGATGCCGTTGCCGATGCCGTTGCCGTAGCACTGGCAGAAGCGCTCGCACTAGCAGAAGCGCTGGCAGTCGCAGACGCCATTGCGTTTGCACTCGCCATGGCGCTGGGCATTCGAAAAGCAACACCAGGCAACGCAAGATTGAGCCCGGTCAGAGCCTGGATCCCTTGAAGCGAAGCCATGGCAGCCTGCAGTTTGTCGAGGGCGGCCGAGATCGGTTCCAAAAACTCGTTCAAGGCGCCTAGAACATCCGGCAGTTGCTGGTTGGCCGAGGAAATCATGACATTCATCCGCGCTACGGCCGAAGGAGTCATCGCGCCCAATCCAAGACTTTGATTGACCGATGCGAGGGCTTCGAGGCGAGCAACGGCATTGGCCGAGATGGCTGCATTGACGCTCGCCGAAGCCGTCGCAGTCGCGTTGGCTGTCGCCATCGCGTTCAGCGACGCACACAGTTGTGGTGCGAGACTCGCAACAGCATTGAGTGGCCCAAGCTGATCGTTGACCATCGACGCAAGCATCGCCATCGGAAGCTTTCGCAAACTAGATGCGATGGCAGATAGCTGGTTCACGCACATGCAACTCATCGCAGCCGAACTACCTCTCGCAGGGGAAAGTGCTGTTACTTCGTTTCGATTTTAAGGAAAGCTTACACTGCGGGCGAAAGAATGAAAACTACCAATGCGTCCAATGCGAACACACTGAAGGGCAAAAATGCTGGCCTTTCCGTGATCGGGCTCAGGAGTCCAGATCTTGGAACACTCATACTTGGTGTCCAAGCAATTGGAAGTCTTGCCAATGAGTTGTAGCGGTTCTGGACGCAGGATGGTCTAAAAGCTCCGATGAATCGAAGCACTCCAAATACTCCGCTATCGGCCATGATCAAAATCGTAAGTTCATACCAAAATGGAATTACATCGGAAACCGAAAAAAACTACCCTCCGAAAAAATGGTGTACCAGTGCAACCGCCTCCCAAATTTGGTTTTCCCGCGAATCACGCAAATAGCGAGAATAAAATTCCTTGCCATGGAAGCCATTCTTGTAAGCGGGTCGGTTCATTTGCGACTTTTTTCGTGTCGATTCGTGCACTTAGCGGGCAGCAAATGCGTTGGGACATCCCTTGTGCTTGGTATGAAACAAAGGATTAACCAACCAAGCTGCGTAGATGGATGGCCCCAGACAGCCACCCCAGACAGCCCCACCACCATCATAACATCTTCACTCTTCCGCATGATTTCAACACCATCTGGAGGTACAACAAGGCCTCGTTCTCCGACGTTTTGTTCCATGCCGCGTCGGAAACTGGAAATGGCAGTTTCGACGGAGTACGTGGCGTGATGACTTTGCCCCGGAATCCGACAAATCTGAATGTACAGCACGAACTATCGCATATGCTTGACTTCCGCAAGTATGGCGACGACTACTACAAGCTGTTCACACCCGCGCAGCGTGAACAAATGGTACTTGAAAGGCTGAAAAACAACCGAATTTGGGATAAACTGAATGATGCAGAACGCGATTGGTCGTTGAAATACCCGTCTACGAGGCGATAACCGATAGGCTGAACTATGAGTACGATTACAAAAATTGAACTGGCTGTAGAGATTGCTGAACGGTCAATGGCGAATGATAGGTATAGCCATGGACCATGTCTTTCCGTTCGGCTGGTGGGCGACTCACGGAAGGATAAATGGGAGGTCGAATTCGCTTACGAGGGGTTGGCGGATCGTAGTCCGACTACTGACCCTAGCTCCATCATACTGCTTGTGGACTTAAAGACAGAGGAGGTTACGACCGTCAGTTTGATGTAGCCTTGCCCCAAGGAAAGCAGTCACATGTATGGACAATAAAAGCTTCTCGTCGCTAGCAGAACAAAAGTACGACGCGATCCGGTCACTTCGTATGTCTGATGTCGAGAATGTGGTTACGAATGCAGGACTCACAGTTTCAGAAGTGACTACGATGAAGAAGCACCACTTTTTCGGAAAGCACCAACGTTTCGCTCCCGAAGTGGGAGGTGTGGTTCGGAAAAGGTTTGATGCAAATGATGATATTGCAGAAGCGTGGCTCAAAGCGCACAATGGACCTCTGGACACTCATCAGCAGCAATGGTTTCGGCAACTACGAGACCATGAATTGGGGGAAAGATCGTTAATGGGAAACGGAATTCCTTTCCAGGATATTAGTGCTTGGCAAAGAATTAACGGTCAATGGGAGCATGTTTATCGAGAAGGATTGCGTGGCGCTCACGAATTGGCACCTCGTCCGCCAAAGTTCTGGCCATTTTTTGAATAGGATACCGACAATGATTGAGTTGAAAGCAAATCAAAAGAAGATTGGTGCCATTCGTTGTAGTGGCCGAGCAAGCGACGTAACGGGATCGTCCGCACCGTTTGCGATTGTTTCTGTCGAGTTGTCAGATGCCAACGATCCTGCCGCACCATTCGAAGTCGCGTATGATGACCCAGAATGCGTGAATCAGTCAGGAGAAAAATATGCGGACGTTGAGGAAGGAAAATACTTTATCGCCGGCGCGGCACGAGGAGTTAAGGATGCAGCAGGCCACTATGAGTCGCTCGGGGTAGGATTACACGGATTGAGAGCTCGCGTTGTCAGATTGGTAGCACATGAAGTCGATTCCAGTGAACGAGCGTTTTGGCTGGCCGCAAAGAACGCGATGGCGGCTTGCTTGGTGAACATTACATAGCCTGACTGCCAGTCCGGCTTGAGACGCTCTTGGCGGAATCGACACTGGCCGGTTTCTTGGCCGCTAGGCTGGCCTCTCCGTGATCTGACTAAGGAGTCCAGATCTTGGAACACTTATACTTGGTGTCCAAGCAATTGGAAGTCTTGCCAATGAGTTGTAGCGATTCTGGACGCAGGATGGTCTAAAAGCTCCGATGAATCGAAGCACTCCAAAAATAGGGCCAACAAGGGGCCATCCATGTTGTTTCCGCGATCGATTGGGAGCAAAAATGTTCACGATGATGATTCTCGATGATCGAATTGGAATGGATCCGACCTTTGCCTTCATTTGGGCTACCGATGGTTCACGATGGGGTCGACTCTATGTATACTAGGCCACGACGGTAACCAAGTTCAAAGGGCACAAAGAAAAGGGACTAAAATGGGAATGCCAGCAGCCCGCATCGGGGACAATGTTTTGCAAAACGGGCCCCATTGTCATGCCCCCATTCATCCTCCAGCTCCGGTCCCAACCCCCGTGCCTCATCCACCGTTGCCTCTGTCCATCATCAAGGGCCAACCGAACGTTCTTATCGGCGGATCGCCTGCCGCCAGAGTCACGGACATGACCAGGCCGTGCATGTTGCCTGGTTGTGTCCCGGGTGGTCCCGGACTGATTGCCAAGGGCTCAGCCACGGTGATGATCGGCGGGCTGCCCGCTGCCCGTTTGAACGACCTCACAAGCCACCCTGCCTGCGTCGGCCCGATTCCAAGTCCCACCGGACGTGTCATTGGTCCCGGTTGCCCAACCGTCATGATCGGGGGCTGATCCCCCCTTGCGAACAAAACACTTTGAAACGCTTTGCCCCATCTGTCCCGTCTGTAGGGATCGACACCAAAAGCGCGAGTTCCCGTTACAAATCGCTTCGGTTTCGCATGAGACGGCGGACCAGATTGTGGAGGGCGTGTTGCAATGCACCAACCCAAACTGCCAAAGCGAATTTCCAATCATCGACGGCGTTCCAATCATTTTACCACGTCTGCGAGCGTATGTTGCCGAGAACATCTTCCACATTTATGCTAGAAATGATCTGACATCCCTGACTGACAGTATCTTGGGAGATTGCTGTTCTCAAGGATCGGTTCTCGATTCGATGAGGCAGCATTTGAGTTGCTACGTTTGGGGGCATTATGCAGATCGCGATCCAGAAGAACGACAAGATGCGCTTCGGACGGGTTCGGTAGTTCGTATCCTCGAACATGGTCTTGAACTGGAGTCCGCTTGCAACGCAGATTACACGGCGATTTCGGGACCCAGCCTCGACATCGGTTGCGGGCCAGGTCGTACTACGATCGCCTTGGCGGAACAAACAAATCCGTTGACCCTTGGCATCGATCTCAATTTCTCGATGTTGCGATTGGCATCCGGCCTACTTCGCACAGGGCATGTTTCCTACCCACGTCGTCGGGTCGGTCTAGTCTACGATCGACGCGCGTTTGAAGTGCATTTTGCGAACCTGGAATGGGTCGACTTTTGGGCGTGCGATGCGCTCGCTCTTCCGTTCTCCGACGGTTTGTTTGGTCGGGTGACAGGGATGAATGTACTGGATTCCGTTTCCTCCCCGCACTCACTGCTCACATCCATTGCCAGTGTACTGAAACTCAAAGGGAGCGCCATTCTGGCGTGCCCTTACGACTGGACTGCAACCGTCACACCCGTCGAGTCCTGGATAGGAGGGCACTCGCAGCGCGGTCACCATTCTGGCGAATGTGTGCCATTGCTCCGGCAGCTCATGACGAAGCTAGATGGTGATGGGGTCGATCGCGAACCGTTTCTGCAACTCGTTAGCGATTTGGACCAACTCCCGTGGACAGTCCGAATGCACGATCGAAGTTCGATGCAGTATGGAGTTCATTTAGTCCATGCGAGAAAATTGTGAGCTGCGCATTGGAGGAACGGACGCTAGCAGCGTCCGCCACGTGGCGCATTCTCACCCAAGAAAAAAATACATCAGGATCAAGCTGGCCAACAGGCCGAGGGCAACAAATACCCCTAGATTGGCGGAGATGTTTTGTCGTTTGTTGGCACCCAGGGCTTCAGCCGTCCATTCGATCAGCTCTTGTTCCTCGCCCATTTTCTCGACAACACCTCTCACAAAAGCTTGACGATCCGGTGTGTCACCGGTAGCCGCGAAATAGCAGCCACTGAATAGCGAGGAGGACACTTCTCCACGTTTTGTTGTATCGCATCCAAAGCCGCCGGAAAGGATCTCACCCAAGCGTCCCTTCCAGCCACAGCGAACCTTCGAAAGCAATTCGTAAAGTCGAGTATTTCCAGGTCGGGTCAACGCATGCTCCTCGCGAAAGAGTGTGTAGCACCAATCCTCAAAGACGCCGCACAGATGCGTAGCCAGCGCGACGAGCTGATCTTTTTCCGGGACGGCTTGCATGTCAAATCGACGTCCAAAGCGCTGGCTCCTCGCCCGCTCCTTGCCAACTCGCGAAATCAATTCGCGGAAGCCGCGTTCCTTTTCAAGTCCTACCACCAAAGCGGAAACTGGAACTCGTACTTGGAACGCATATCGAATCGTTTCCAAATCCCCGCGAATAGCCCGTTGTAGCTCTTCCAGTTCGGTCTGCGAGGAGTGGATCGATTCGAACTGAATGAGCGACAGGACGCCGTTGATGGCGCAGAGCGGCTGACGCGCTCGGCAAACCAGTTGGCCGAGATACTGCAGTTCCTGCAAGCAGGAGGTCGAGTATTGGTGCGAAACCAGGACTGGCTTCTTGCTGCTGAGCGCGTTGACTTCACCCGTGAAGGGCATCGAACTCTGAAGTGTTTGTCGCGTCGCAGGAGCTTGTTGCAACACTCGCGAGGGTGAGGTTGAGGGTGAGGCTGGAAAGACATTGGTTGGTGACGTGGAGGGACCGCCAACCATTTGCGACGTGTCATCCCCTAACATTAGCGTCCCGCGGAATGAGCTTTGGCTAGGTTTGGAGGGTTGGTTGGAAAGAGCGGTTTGAGTTGGTGTCTTGGCGTGGGTTGGATTGACGAAATCACTGAGCTCGAGCGTGCCGCGAATGTTTTGACTCTGTGCGCGTTGCGGATCGGGTTCTGGCGTTGTCGGTTGCGGTTGCGATCGAACGATGGCTTCCGCCAAGTCAATGCTGCTTTGCGTTATGGAGGGGGACTCCGCGCTAAGTCCGGATGCAGCAGCTTCCAAGGCGATTTCTTCACGGAGCGATGCCAGAGCGCTAGTCCAACTCGAATCCGAGCAAAAAAGATAGATAGCCTCCGAATTGGCATACCAGTGGATCGGGGCTGGTCCTTGGGGCACCCCCTCGACGCTAAGCCGAAGCCCGGATGCGTTCATGATGGCTTTTTCCTGGGCTTCACCACTTGAACCGGTGATCAAAAAAAGGGGAACGGAGTTGATCGATAGTTCGTTGGTAGCCAGCGCGTGCATTCCCGCCCTCCACGCGTAATCGAGATCGGGATATGCATTGGAAGACCCTTCTAACCAGAGCGTAATCGTTTTATGAACGACCCATGGAATTGCAAGGACCAACGCAACGATGCCTAGGATTCGCCACCAACTAAAGGATTGGCGCCAAGGCACGTTGTTTGGGTCGAGCCAAAAGACAACCCAAACCGTGATGACGGTGGATAGAAGAAAAATGACGGTCAGCAGCGTAGCGCAACCTGGAGTCGTCACTGGAATGATTCGAGCTATGCACCCAAGACGTTCCTCTTGGCCTTCTTCGTCCTGGTTTGGTGTCTCCTTGTCATCGGTTAGGTCGCTCATCGGGTCCATTTCCAACGTTGGCGTTTTTGATTCAGTTTAACGAGGCAAATGAAGCACAAAATAGATAACGCTCCAGGCGGCCAGGATGGAGGCAAACAACCAAGGCCACACGACCCGATTCTTAGATGGCAGTGGCGGCGCACCTTCGATTTCACGAGTCGCTTCCTTCAGTGTCGGACGTCCTTGACCCAAGCGAATCGACATGGAAACTTGTTTTGCCCAAACACTCAGATCCGAGGGAAGACCGAGTGTCTCGGTAATCATTTGAGCGATCGAAGGCTCGCTATAAATTCCTCGAAATCCGAGGATGACGCAAACGTAATAGACCTCGAGAGCGTCGCGTTGATTTAAGCTGGAGGCTTCCTTGGCATTGACAAAGAACCGCTCTGCACATTCACGCGTGTTGAATATCTCGCGTTCCATCACGTTATTGCTCCACCACTCCCGATGGGCCCAACTCGCTTCAACCAGCATTTCGTCGATCCAAGCAACCAAGGCATAACTCGATAGCTGCCAGTCCCGACCTGCACCTACGATCGCTTCTCCCTGATCGAGATAAGCACGCAACCGAACTCTTTCCTCTTGAGGATTCGGCTCGGCACCGGAGGAAATGCGATCGAGCAAATCCAGGGAGTGGAGCAAGAAGGGATCGACGGCCAGGGAATGCTTGGGAGTCATGATTGCACAGGCACCGCGAATAGCGCAAATTTGAGTGCAATCTTGCGTCCGAAGGCAGCTACGACCAAGGTCTGCTGACCCTGCAACCGATCGAGATTAGCGATCAAGGAATCCTTCAATCGCATGGCCAGCGTTTGGGTTTCTTGAACGTCTTTCCAGGCAGGGGTGTCTTGCCGAGGCACTTCGAAAAAGACCCAATCGGCTCGGCCCGGCAGAGCACGTATCTGACGATCGACAGGTGTCAATGTCACTCCGGTAGCTCGCTGTTTGAAAAGAAACTCCACTTGCCGACTGCTTCCAAGTTTTAGATCCAATTGCCCTGCCGACAGCAGTTCCAAGCATTCGCGTTGCGTCAGTTCTCCCTTGTCCACGCCGATAAACCATTGCCAATCGGAATTGAACCAACGCGGGTCAAGCGTGACCTGCATTCCGTGACCGACCCCCACAAAGTAGCGTTGCTGAACTTCGTAATCCCGGACCGCATGGATGAGTGACTCAATGCGAATCTTAATATCCATGAAAATGTCATAGAGGTTGTCATGATCGTAGGGGCGAAGGTCCGTTACGCGTCGATCGGGACTGAAGATGGATAGCTGACCAACAATACGGCAGAGCTCGATGTAGGCCACACGCGGGTGAACACCTCGATCGAATGCAACAATCGAAAGTGCACCGTATGCCGAATTGAGCTGACTCAGCATCAAAATCCGCTCTGCGTCCCCCGGGTCGCGGCTATCCAATCCGATCCCTCTATTGATCACTTGTTGGCTCAAAACTTCGATCTTCTGACCGATCACGTCATAGACAGCGCGAACGATATCTCGGTTCAGACCTGCCCAAGCGTCAAGTGAGACCACCGGAGGTATGAAGACAGGGTCGAGTTGAGGGGCCGATTCCCCTTCGCTGGCGCGCTTGATTTGAGCGATGGGAAGCAATTCGTAACCGGCCAAGTCTTGCGTTGAGACTAAGAGTTGAACGTTGAGACGACGGAGTTGAATCTCTTGTTCGTCCCCGCCCCAACTTTCGTCCTGTAGACTTGCTTCCGATTCGAGGTAGCGAAGCTCGGCGGCTTTGTCGTCCTCGGACGAACCAACATTGGTTCTACCAAGTCGCATCTTCGGCACCCCTAAATAAATCCGTATGGAGGATTCTCGCTCGAACGCATCCTTTAAGTTCTTAGTGATAGAAGCGGACGCCGCAATGGGCTTCGATAGATCGATTCGGTCTGGCTCATCGCCGATTTGGATATCAATCAAAGTTCCATCTCGCATGCGAGCACGCAAACTTCGGAGTTCGAATTGATGATTGGCAAGCGCCTCCCGACTAAAGTCGATCGAGACCAAGCCATAGTTATGCGGATTATCGAATTGACCTGCAACTCGGAGCGAGTCGGACCAATAACGATCCGACGCTTGGAAGTGATGAGGGCGTAGGAATGCCCCCTCATACCAATGAACAGGAAGATGTTGCATAAACGGTAGCTTTCAGAATTCTGCCTGGAAACCCCAAGCTTCCCAATACCCCTAAATGACCATACTGTCGAACTTGCAGATTTCCGGACAATGTAACAAGGATTGCAAGTTGCGTAAACATCGTCACCTCAACTCGTCTGGGCGGCGATTTTTATGGAAACGGTTCCGTTTCCACTCATCCGCTACAATCGATCCAGCCGATACAGCTTCCATTTCCTCCTAGCCCGCCACGAAACGAGTCTGGGTAGAACTACCCTTTGGGAGACAAGCTTGGCAACCATCTGGACGACACTATGGCAGTTTATCAAAACGTCGGCACATGCCGTTACGTTTCTGACTTGCTATTTCGTTCTTTTGATTTCCAAACCATTGCAAGGGCAATCACGAGGGCAATCGCAACTTGAGTCCAATCCGGGTTTCACGGATTCGGCCCTTTACCGACCCAACGTCAACGCCCAAGTCAAGGTTGGATTGCCTACGGCGTATCCCACCAATACGGATCGACTGATCGTGCAGCCCCAGGTGCAACTCGGATCTCCAGTCGTTGGCATGGCCAATCCCATGGATCCGAATTGGTTGACATCGCACCGCCCCAGCGCGGAATTCTCAAGCGAAGAGCAGTTGAGCATTTCTCAAGAGACTCTCCCCACACCTCAACCCTTTCTTTACAGGCAGCCAGGCGTCGATAGGCCATCGGTCGTGGTGGAAGCCCCTCCCGTTTTTGAGGGACTATTGGAGTCCGCTCCTCCAACCGTTTCCCTTCGGAGGCGATCCGCTTGGAACGGAACGGGGCTTGGTCACGAAAGGCTTGCGTTTGCCCTGTTTGATATCGACCCAGCTCAACCCTTCAATAACTTCCGCATTCGAGCGGTGCTCGCAAATCGCATGCACCTTCCCGACCGTGCCGAGTACTTTTGGGCGAAAACGGGAAGCGTGAAGGGGCCACCGCAAGGCGAATCTGTCCTCAATTATCAAGAAGCCAGGATTCGAATGGAGTTGGGCTCCAAGAAACTATCCACTGCATTTGAAGTCCCCTTTCGTTCGACGGACCCACAAGTCAACGAGAACCATGCGGGGCTTGGCGACATGAAGCTGATCGTTAAGACAGTCTTGTTGGATGGCAAGCAATGGATGCTAACGCAGTATTTTGGAACTCACTTTTCATCGGGAAACGCAGCCGCCGGACTAGGTACCGGGCACGTCGCCCTCGAGCCTGGCATTTTGTTTCGCAATGAGTTTCAAGACGACACATGGATGCATGGGGAACTCAAGTTTTGGTTCCCTTTGGGTGCAGACCCACAACATGGCGGGCAGGTGCTCAAATTCGCGACCGGCATAAATCGCGTTTGGCTTGAGACAGACCGCAACGCTTGGATTCCTTCTCTCGAGTTGAGCGCTTTCTCTGTGCTGAACGGGATGGCCACCGATGCGATGGGAGCCCTCCGATCGATCGATCATGATGCGATTTTCTATTTAACCCCAGGCCTCCATTACGCAGTCGATCAAAAGGGGGATTTTGGGCTGTTTGAAATCGGCAGTGCCGTTTCGCTGGCTATTTCTCGAGAACGGTTTACGGATGCGACCTGGAATTTTGACATGCGATGGTCTTGGTAAACAAAAAATTTATTTTTTTTGCAGAATTTCTTTTGGTTTTTGTCGTTTTCGAATTGAAGTTCGGCGCTCGACCGAACCAATCCATCTAAGATCACTTGTAGATTTTCAGGCTTTTTTGCGTTGGGTTGTTAGAAATTGACACTTCTCGGTTTCCTCACTTGGAGCGGCGTCTGGTTTATCGAAACAATGGTTTCATTCCTCCCGAAAAAAATCGAATCTGAGAGTTACGAAGCATTCCTTGCGAAATACTCGTTGATGCTGACCGACATTTGAGACGTGTACACCTTGAGACGCAAACTTTATTTTGAAAAGGGAACATTGGGCAATGAGCAACGATTTGGAGCCGTTGATGGCTGCGGTCAGTCCCGAAGCCCCAAGTGGGTGCGATCTTGAATACGACGCCGATTTTTCTCGCATGGAGAAAGCAGCCCAAGGTACTCCTGATCAGGAATTTGGTTCCACGCGAATCGAAGGTACGCCTGCGGATTGGGATGAGGTACGCGCGGCCGCATTGGGCGTGCTCCGGCGATCCAAGGACCTGCGAGCGGCCACTTACCTAGCGCAGGCAGAACTAGCCATCGGAGGCTTTATCGCGTTTCGAGATGTGCTACACCTAGTCTCTGTATTTGTCGATCAGTATTGGGACACGGTGTATCCGCAACTGGATGCAGACGATGACAACGATCCAACCATTCGAATCAATTCCCTTGCCGGGCTGTGCAAGGCTGGCGGACTAATTCGGCAAATCCGTCATACTCCGATCCTTGTCAGTCGCTCCGTGGGAAAGTTCACTCTGACGGACAGCGCGATTGCAAAGGGGGAGCTTCCGATCCCAGAAGGAATGGAGTCGCCACCAACTCAAAAGAAAATCGAAGCCGCTGTGATGACCAGCGATTCGAAAGACTTTAGCAATCTGGTACGAGCCATAGAGGATTGTCTCAAATACATTGCTGCGATCGAAAAAGCGTTTTCCGATCGGCTTGGAGCAGCCACAGGACCTAATCTTGAAGCATTGGAAAAAGAACTAAAGGGGATTGCCCGTTTTCACAGAGCTTGGATGGCAATGCGAAAAGACATTGATGCTAAAAAACAGGCGACAGGAAGCGTCGATTTTGAATCTATTTCGGAATCTACCTCGATCGTTTCAAGCAATCGAGCGCCGGTCGGAAATGGGCCCTTTGTGATCTCGCGTCGGGAAGATGTGATTGATGGGTTAGACATGATCATTGCTTGGCTTGAGCGAAACGAGCCTTCAAGCCCATTACCCATGCTATTGAAGCGGGCCAAGAGATTGTCAACGATGAGTTTTATGGATATCCTGCGAGACATATCGCCCGATGCGGTGACGCAGGCAGAGGTGTTGGGAGGTCCGGAGCCCGAACCTGTTGAGGCAACATTATTAATCTCGTCGTCGAATGCGAGAGGGGCAGGCAATGCCTCCAAGCCAGTTGATCCGAACGATGGATATTAGTGAAAGTTAATCGTGTGAATGGTGAGCGGCGAAATGGCTCCAACATCGAGCGGCGTCGATCGCGTACAATATTGCGTTTGAGTTTTAGTGACCAGCAGGCTTCGAAAGTAAAGAGGTTTATAGGATGGCAAAGCAAAGTTCTCAAAAGTTCATCGCGAGAAATCGTGCACCACGTGTTCAAATTGAATACGATGTCGAAGTTTATGGTGCTCAAAAGACGATTCAATTGCCGTTCGTAATGGGAGTGCTGAGCGATCTATCCGGCAATCCGACGGAGAAACTTCCTGGCGTTGCCGATCGAAAATTCCTTGAGATCGACGTGGACAACTTCGATGAGCGTCTAAAGTCGATGAAGCCGCGCGTTGCCTTCGCGGTTCCGAACACGTTAACAGGAGAAGGGAATTTGATGTGCGACATCACCTTCGAAAGCATGGATGACTTTTCTCCGGCTGCGATTGCCAAGAAGGTCGAGCCGCTTCGGAAGCTGCTGGAAACGCGCACGCAATTGGCCAATTTGATGACCTACATGGATGGCAAGGCTGGTGCCGAGGAGTTGATTGGCAATATACTGAAGGACCCAACGGTGCTGCGATCGCTTGCGTCGACTCCCAACCCCGAGATGTCCAAGCCCGTTGCATCCGCAGCTCCAGTGGCGGCAGTGGCAGCAACGCCTGTCGCACCCAAACCCGTCGCGCCAGTTCCGGTCTCGCCAGCTTCAGTCGCACCAGCACCTCCTGCCGCTCCAGTTGCTGGTTCCGATAGCAGTTCCGAGGACGACTTGGATGCTCTGCTTAACGATTTGTAGGACTGTTGGCGGCGAGAGTTTCCAGGTTGTGGGTTTCATTTGATTCAATGGTTGTTTTACGGGAAAGTTCTAAGGTAGGTCAGAAATGGAAAGACAGTCTCAAACGTCATTAGGTGCGACCGAGTTTGCCGAAGGTGACTTCACCGCGTTGTTGAAGAAGGAGTTTCGACCTCAGTCGGACGATGCAAAGAATGCGATCGAATCGGCTGTCAAGACGCTAGCGGAACAGGTTCTTCTCGACTCGAATGTCGTCTCCAACGACACGCTTGCGTCAATCACTGCGATCATTGCGTCGCTCGACAAGAAGTTGACAGAGCAAATCAACCAGATCATTCACAAGTCGGAATTCCAGCAGTTGGAGGGTGCTTGGCGAGGGCTTCATTATCTCGTCAACAACACGGAAACCGATGAGAACCTCAAAATACGTGTTTTCAACATTTCCAAGGCCGATCTTGGAAAAACCGTCAAGAAGTTCAAGGGTACGGCTTGGGATCAAAGCCCTATTTTCAAGAAGATCTACGAAGAGGAGTTCGGGCAATTCGGCGGCGAGCCCTATGGTTCCCTGGTCTGCGACTACCACTTCGACCATAGCCCACCAGACGTTGCGTTGTTAACGGAAATGGCCCAAGTTTGTGCGGCGTCGCATACTCCATTGATTACAGGCGCATCGCCAAGTCTATTCCAACTGGAAAGCTGGCAAGAGCTGAACGATCGTCGCGATTTGACGAAAATTTTTGGTACGCCAGAATACGCTGCATGGCGATCGCTGCGCGAGTCTGACGACTCTCGCTATCTCGGTCTGTGTCTTCCGAGGTACCTGGCCAGATTGCCCTACGGATCCAAGACCGATCCGGTGGAAGAATTTGACTTTGAGGAGTCCGTCGACGGCAGTGACCATTCGAAATACTGTTGGGCCAACGCGGCCTATGCCATGGCAACCAACATCACCCGTTCGTTCAAAGATTATGGATGGTGCACCTCGATCCGCGGTATTGAATCGGGGGGGGCAGTTGAAGGCTTGCCAACGCATACATTCCCGACGGAAGACGGTGGCGTGGACATGAAGTGTCCAACGGAAATTGCCATCAGTGACCGGCGCGAAGGGGAATTGGCCAAGAATGGTTTCATGCCGCTCATCCACAAGAAGAACAGCGATTTTGCCGCATTTATTGGAGCGCAGTCGTTGCAGAAGCCTGTGGAGTATGACGATCCAGATGCAAGTGCCAATGCACAGTTGTCGGCTCGCCTCCCCTATCTTTTTGCAACCTGCCGATTCGCTCACTATTTGAAATGCATGGTTCGAGACAAAATCGGGAGCTACCAGGACAAAGTGAGCTTGGAAACCTGGCTACAAAATTGGATCAATCGCTACGTGGAGCCAAATCCGTCTGCGGCCTCGCAAGACGACAAAGCCCGCAGGCCGTTGGCCGAAGCCAAAGTTGTCATCGAGGAAGATCCAACCAATCCGGGATACTACAAATCGAAGTTTTTTTTGAAGCCCCACTACCAGTTAGAGGGATTAACGGTTTCGCTTCGTTTAACGTCGCGTCTTCCGAGCGCGTAGCTTTTTTTGTACGCTAATAAATTCCGCGGCTTCTTCTGGTGAGGAAGTTGCTGGTGCACACACTGAGCTAATGGTTTTTTGTAAAATCAGTGGTGTTGTTTTGGGTTTGTTGTTCTTTCAACAGTTAGAGGTGTCCAATGATTTTGGTGAAAATTGAGGGTATTCCAGGCGATTGTCAAATCGATGGTTTCAAAGGTTATTTTACTGCTGAAAGCTTCGGATTTGGCGTTGAACGAGAATTGGCTGACAGCGGCAAGAGTGGAACGGCCGACGTCAACATCGGTGTTGGCGAATTGCAGGAATGCACCATTTCGAAGAGTATGGACACTGCGTCGGCAGCCTTGGCCAAAAAAGCCATCAGCGGATCGTCTTGCAAGGAAGCGGACGTCAAATTCGTAGAAGCCATCACTCGTGACAATAACGAGCAGTTCAACATCGTCTACTTGTCGTACAAGTTGGACAACGTGTTTATCAAATCATGGAGCACGAGCGGCGACGGTGATGATCGTCCTACGGAAGATGTGGCCATCTGGTACAACAAAATTGCCTTCGTTTACTTTCCAACGACCGATGGAAAAACCTTTGGTTCGGCCCATGATTGCCGATGGGATCAAGTCAAATCAAAGCCTTGGACCGAAGCCGTGCTTCCAAGCGCAGCGGAAGAGCACAAGGTATAACCATTTCGGTTCCTGGATAAAGCGAATCCAAACCACTCAGTGATCGTCGATGGCGAATTGGCTCTTTGGGGCCTTCATGGGTACTTCCGTTCTTCGCCAATTGTTTGAGTCGGACGTTTTGCAGTTGGCGTGTTTTAGGATGGAGGCATTCAATGATTGTCGTTCGGATCGATAATGTAGCAGGGGACGTCGAAATCCCAGGCTACAACAACAAAAAGTGGTTTGTGGCCGACTCGATCAGTTTTGGTGTTGGAAAAAGTGTCCAGGCGTCTGATTCCAAACAGGATATTGAAATCGGCAAGCAGGACGAACAGGAATTGAGTATCGAAAAGACCGTGGATGCAGCCACGGTCTATTTGATGCACCGGGCAATGAAAGGTCGAACGGGCACTACGGACTCCGGTTTTTTTACCGTCGACATCCATTTGCTTCAAAATCGTTACGATAGCTCCAAAAGCGATGGCAAGTCGCCCATGAAGCCCTATTTGAAAATTCGCATTGAAAACGCGATGATCAAACAATGGGACATTGATGCCAGCGGTGACGATAGGCCAACGGAATCGGTTCGCATTTGGTTTAACCGAGCGGCGATGAAGTATCGAACATCGGCTGACGGTAAGGAGTTTGTCACTCACGGGCCACTGGGTTGGGATGAGCAAGCAAACAAGGACTGGAAGCCGGACGATCTTGTAAAAAGCGACGATTGAATTCAACCAACGGAATGAGTAAAGAATGTCTTCCTTGTTATCCCTTCGGAACGCCGACCTCGCATCTACCTTAAAGAGTTTGCAATGCGAGGTTCGAGACAATCCGTCCGAGCCCAAGCATCGGATCTTTCTTTTTCAGTTACTTTGTATTTTGGGTCAGTGGGAACGGGCGCTCGGACAACTCAATGTTCTTCGCGATCTGAATGCGGAGTCCCTCTCGTTGGTGCAAACTTATCAGGAGACTTTGAACTGCGAAGCATTGCGTGCCGATGTCTTTGCCGGAAAACGATCACCGTTGCTTTTCGGGGAACCGGAATCATGGATGGCGTTGATGTTAGAGTCGCTCAAATTGTTTGGACAAGGCAAAGAGTCCGAAGCCGCGACGATGCGTGACAATGCTTTGCAGGATGCACCTACCGCTTCCGGAACGGTGTCGCTGTTTCCTGAGAAAAAATCTACGGACGAAGCCGCCACGGTGGAATCGTTTCCGTTCGAATGGATGGCGGATGCCGACTCTCGAATCGGCCCGTTTCTGGAAACCATCATCAACGGCAGGTATTTCTGGATTCCATTTCATCGTATTCGTTCAATGGTGCTGGAGAAGGTATCGGACCTTCGAGATTTGGTTTGGTTACCTGCTCGCTTTGAATGGGCCAACGGAGGTGAGACCGTGGGTTTTATCCCAACTCGCTATGTTGACAGCCAAACGCATTCCGATGACCATGTTCGCTTGGGTTGGAAGACTCTTTGGAATCAAATTGGAGAGGGGACGTTTGTTGGGCTAGGGCAACGGCTTTTCGCAACCGACACAGACGAGTACGCATTAACCAAAATTCATAAGATCGAGTTCAACATGAGTGATATGCATGGCTGAACTGACGCAGAAGGAACGACTGCAGCCGTCGCTTCTCGATCGGCTCACAGATGATTCGCCAAACGAACGCAATGAGTCTCGGGATGCCCGGGTACTGAGTCTGCAGCGGCTCCGAGAATGCGTTCTCCGGGACTTGACTTGGTTGCTCAACACCGAATGCCTGGAAGCCGCAGTCAATTTGGATGCAAACCCGCAGCTAAAGAGTTCCGTGCTCAACTTTGGTATTCCTGCGATCGCGGGGGTCATTGCCTCTGGGCTCGAACTGACCAAGCTTGAGCGGCAAGTTCGCAACGCCATCATCGCCTTCGAACCTCGTCTCCTGAAGAACAAACTTGAGGTCAAGGCACTATTCTCGCATGAAATGATGAGTCGCAAAACCTTGGTGTTTGAAATCGACGGTGAATTGTGGGCTCAACCCATCCCTCTTCGAATGTTCTTGCGAACGGAGCTTGACTTGGAAACAGGCAAGGTCTCGATTGCTGAATCCAATCATTGAATCCAACCATTGAATCGAATGCCATTGGGGTATCGTTTATGCAACCCACCCGTGTACTATCTTGACTATGGATCCTAGACTTCTAGAATTTTACAATCGCGAGCTACTCTACATTCGGGAAATGGGGGGTGAGTTTTCGCGTGATTTCCCCAAGATTGCCGGGCGTCTTGGACTGGATGGTTTTGAGTGCGCGGATCCTTACGTGGAGCGTTTGCTCGAGGGCTTCGCGTTTTTGGCGGCGCGTGTCCATTTGAAATTGGACGATGAGTTCCCCAAATTTACTGACCACTTGTTGGAGATGGTCTATCCCCATTACCTTTGCCCAACACCCTCGATGGCGGTTGTTCAGTTTGAAGCCGATCCTGCGCAAGGGAAATTGGAAGATGGCTTTACGCTCGAACGTGGAACGTCACTCCGAAGCTTGATGGGGGCTGGGGAACAAACTACCTGCGAATACCGAACCTCGCAACCGGTCACTCTTTGGCCCTGTGCTATTTCCGAGGCTGCGTACACAAGTCGCGATGTCGTCGCCACGCGGTTGCCAGGCAGTCTCCGCGATATCAAGTCCGTCTTGCGGATTCGATTGAAATCAACCTCCGGCATTCCGTTCAGCGAAATGGCGATCGATCGACTACCGATCTACATACGGGGTCGGGACACGCGAACCATGTTGCTCTACGAGCAGATTTTTGCGGATGCCCAAGGCGTGGTGCTTTCCTGGACAAATGGAACAAGCGAAGAATCAATTGAATTGAAGCAGCCGATTTTGCCAATGGGTTTTGACGATTCGCAGGCGCTGCTGCCAGTCGTCAGTCGGTCATTTCAAGGCTATCGAATGCTCAGCGAGTATTTTGCGTTTCAACAACGCTTTCTCTTCTTTGAACTCACCGATCTCAACCGGCTACTGCGTCGATGCAAATCCAATCAAGTGGATATCATTATCCCGTTACGAAAACTTCAGCCTCGATTAGAAAACGTGGTGGATGCTACCAACTTTGGTTTGTTTTGCGCACCTGCAATCAACTTGTTTCCGCATCGAGCGGATCGTATTCATGTCAACGATGCAGAGGTGGAATACCATGTGGTCCCGGATCGCACTCGTCCGATGGACTTCGAAATCCACTCGGTTTTAGGCGTTGCCGGGTACGATAAGGAATCCGATGCGATGGAACGATTTCGATCGTTCTATGAGATTAACGACCACGACGTGGAAGAGCAAAACCCGTCCCACAAGTACTATGCCCTTCGGCGCACCCAGCGGCAGCTTTCAAGCAAACAAAAGAGGAAAGGCCCGAGGACCAGCTACGTCGGAAGCGAGGTTTACCTTTCGATCGTCGACGCCGATCAAGCTCCCTATTCGACGAATTTGTCGCAGTTGGACTTGCGTGTGATGTGCACCAATCGAGATCTTCCCATTTCGATGCCCGTCGGCAAGTCGTCCACCGATTTTACTCTCGAATCGGGTGCACCGGTCCGATCGATTCGATGCCTGGCTGGGCCAACCGAGCCGAAACCCTCCTTTTCTGAAACCACGGGGGAACGAAGCTGGCGATTGATTAGCCATCTATCGCTCAATTATTTGTCGCTGGTCGATGGAGACGGAAAGGGAGCAGCCGCACTTCGTGAGATGTTGTCGCTCTATCAGGAGGCCTATGCGACCGATGCAGTTCGACAGTCGGAGGGTCTCGTTTCGGTCAATGCCAAACCCATTGTTCAGCGATTGTCTCAGCGTGGCCCATTGACCTTTGGGCGAGGACTTGAGGTCACGGTGACTTGCGATGAGTCACGCTTCGAAGGTTCCGGCGTATTTTTACTGGGTGCCGTCCTGTCAGACTTTTTTAGCAAATACGTTTCGATCAATTCCTTTACACAAACGGTGCTGCGTACTTTGGAGAGAGGAGAGGTAATGAAATGGCCGATCAACATCGGACGTCGCCAGAATCTCTAGCAAGATTAGCGACTCTCCAAAACGAACCCTATCGATATACGTTGTTGTCCGCGATCCGAATGCTTGATTGCGTTTTCCGCGATCCAGCGCCGACGGGAAAATCCAGTCGCCCGATCAATGAATCATTCCGAATAGGCCAACGTCCTTCGTTGAATTTTGCTCCGAGTTCGCTGGCAAGTTTTCAGCATCGCAATTCGGACGGGAAGTGGCAACTGCAGACCTGTTTTCTTGGGGTGTTTGGGCCAAATGGACCGATGCCAACCCACATTACCGATTTTGCAGACCAACGGCTGAAACACCATCGCGATCCAACGTTCGCTGCTTTTGTTGACTTGTTTCATCATCGGATGGCAAGTTTTTTTTATCGCGCTTGGTCCTCGAGTCAACCGACGGTGCATCTCGATCGTCCGGAAACGGATCGATTCACGGAATATGTGGCTTCGTTGTGCGGTTTAGGCATGAAATCGTTGCGAAATCGCGACCAGATGCCGGACCATGCCAAGTTTTTTTTTGCGGCCCACCTAGCTTCCCAGACACGACATAGTTCCGGCTTGAAAGCGATCCTGGGAGCGTTCTACGACGCGCAAGCCGAGGTCATTCCCTTTGTTAGCCATTGGATACAATTGCCCGAAGACTGCCATTGGAATTTGGGCAGAGCGATCCAATCGGGCGAACTCGGACGGAGCATAACATTGGGTTCTCGGGTCCGGGATTGCCAGCAACGCTTTCGTATTGTCTTGGGGCCCCTCGACTTCACACCGTTTCGGCAACTCTTGCCCAATGGAACTAGTATGAAGCGACTGCGTTCGATTGTCGATCAATACGTCGGACTAGAATTGTCTTGGGATGTTCAACTCGTGTTGAAAAAAACCGAAGTACCTCAGATACGATTGGGGCGGCAGGGGCAACTCGGATGGACGACATGGCTCGCCAGTCGACAACCGATGCGAGACGCCGACCAGTTGATTGTTAATCCGACGGTTCGATCGGAGAGTCACTACAAACCCTCGCGTTTGAAACCTAGCCTTAGGGAACGCCAACCTTTAACCACCGGAGTTTAGCTGTGTCAGAGATTAGCCGTTCGAAGCTGTTTGGAAAGCTCAATGCAATTGGATTCAAAGCCATCGAAAGCGCAACGACCTTTTGCAAACTGCGAGGCAATCCTTATGTGGAAATCGTTCATTGGTTCCACCAAATTCTGCAACTCCAAGATTCTGACCTCCATCAGATTATTAAGAAATTTGACTTGCAGCCCGCCAGGATTGCCAAAGACTTTACCGATGCATTGGATCGACTTCCACGCGGTGCGACTAGCATTTCGGACCTATCTGCCCATGTGGACGAGGCGGTGGAACGAGGCTGGCTCTTTGCGACTCTGATGTTCGGGGAAAACCAAGTACGAACTGGCCATCTCATCGTCGGCTGCTTGAAGACGCCAACCTTGCGAAATACATTGATGGGCATTTCTCGCGAGTTTGAAAAGATCAAATTGGATCTGCTGTCCGAGAGCTTTGCCAACATTGTTGCGGCCTCCCCTGAGGAATCGATGCTCAGCAAGGATGGTAGTTCCGTTGGCGGTGGCGCGGTTCCAGGCGAAGCCAGTGGAGCTATGCCCGGCCAATCGAGTGGCCAAGACGCACTGAATCGGTTCACGGTGGATTTGACCGAACAGGCTCGAACCGGCAAGATCGATCCAATCGTTGGTCGCGACGAAGAGATTCGGCAGGTCGTCGATATTCTCATGCGACGACGTCAGAACAATCCCATTCTAACGGGCGAAGCTGGCGTTGGGAAAACGGCCGTGGTCGAAGGGTTTGCGCTTCGAATCGCTTCCGGGGATGTGCCTCCCTCGCTGAGAGATGTTTCGTTGCGAGCGCTCGATGTCGGACTCCTACAAGCTGGGGCTAGCATGAAAGGGGAGTTCGAGGAACGCCTCAAACAAGTCATCGAAGCAGTCCAGTCATCGCAGAAACCCATCATCCTTTTCATCGACGAGGCGCATACGCTCGTCGGGGCGGGCGGGGCGGCCGGCACCGGGGATGCCGCGAATTTGTTGAAACCTGCTCTTGCTCGTGGAACCTTGCGAACCGTTGCCGCCACAACATGGGCCGAATACAAGAAACACATAGAAAAAGACCCAGCCTTAACCCGACGATTTCAAGTGGTGCAAGTCGAAGAGCCGTCGGAGGAAAAAGCCATCTTGATGATGCGAGGCCTGGCCACAACTCTCGAAAAACATCACCGGGTTCAAATTTTGGACGAAGCCATCGAAGCGGCGGTGAAGTTATCGCATCGTTATATTCCAGCCAGGCAACTGCCAGACAAATCCGTTAGCCTCCTCGACACTTCCGCAGCCAGAGTGGCGATCAGCCAACATGCTGTTCCGGCTGAGGTGGACGATTGCCGACGCCGAATCGAAGCCCTAAAAACAGAACTCGAGATTATCGATCGCGAAAAAGTCGTCGGAGTCGAAACCTTCGAACGAGAAAAAATAGCACGCGAGAAAATGCTTCAGGAACAAGTCCGGCTAGAAGGACTAGAGGAACGATGGAAGTCCGAAAAGAAACTGGTCGACGACATTCTGAAGATTCGTGCCAAACTTCGAGAGCGGAGCGGCAAGGTGGAAGGAACACTTAGCAAACTGGAACAACAAGCCGATACGCAGGGCCAGGTTCCTGAACCGGCGTTGAAACTAACCGACGAACAACGTGAAAAGTTGCTTGGGTTGCTTAAAGAGCACCAACGCAAACTCGATGATCTTCAAGGGGACAATCCATTGATTCTTCCCACTGTGGATGAACAAGCGGTGGCGTCGGTGGTGGCCGATTGGACGGGGATCCCCGTGGGACGGATGGTCAAGAACGAAATCGAAGCGGTGCTTACGCTTGGTGACACACTCAATCGCCGTGTGATCGGCCAACGCCATGCATTGGACATGATCGCTAAGCGGATTGAAACCTCGCGAGCAAAACTGGACAATCCCAACAAACCCATTGGCGTTTTCATGTTGGCTGGCCCGTCCGGCGTCGGAAAAACGGAAACCGCAATGGCGCTCGCGGAATCTCTTTACGGCGGTGAACAAAACATTGTTACCATCAACATGAGCGAGTTTCAAGAGGCTCATACGGTATCGACTTTGAAAGGTGCGCCTCCAGGGTACGTGGGCTATGGAGAAGGTGGGATTTTGACCGAAGCGGTACGTCGCAAACCCTACAGCGTGGTTCTGTTGGATGAAGTCGAAAAGGCACATAGCGACGTTCACGAGATTTTCTTCCAAGTGTTCGACAAAGGCATTATGGAAGACGGTGAGGGCCGATTGATCGATTTCAAGAATACGCTCATCCTGTTGACCACCAATGTTGGCAGTGAATTGATCATGAATTTATGCAAAGATCCTGAGCTCATGCCGAGCCCAGAGGGGATCGCCAAGTCGTTGCGAGAGCCATTGCTGAAGGTGTTCCCGTCTGCCCTGCTTGGCCGAATTGTCACCATCCCCTACTATCCGCTCAGCGATGAAATGATAGCCAATATCTGTCGGCTTCAATTGGGAAGAATCGAAAAGCGGATTGCTGCCAACCATAAGCTCCCCTTTGTGTTCGATGACTCGGTGGTCAAGTTGATCGTCGATCGGTGCACCGAACTGGAAAGCGGTGGTCGAATGATTGACGCCATTTTGACAAATACTTTGTTGCCCTCGATCAGTCGTGAGATGCTGACGCGCTTGATGGCAGGAAGCAAGATTGCGCAAGTACGTGTGGGAGTTGAAAATGGCGAGTTTTCCTATCAATTCGATTGAGTTAGGTGCCATCCAAAGGGCTCTAGGCTAAGACATACAAACCAAACGACCTGTTACACCATTTGGGTATTCAATCATGGCTAAAAACGAATCCATTTCCATCGACGACGAATGGGTCAATCTGAATGAGCTTTCGTTTCCAGCCGGAACGACGATTGCGGAAATTGAGAAGATCCTGGTCGTTAAACCGATACGCGTTCGGTTGGAGGTGATCTTGCCAAAGGGGTCGGCAGCTCCGGATTTCAACTACACGAAAAACCTTGAACTTAAGAAGTTTCGTGCGACGCTTGAATCCAAGGCTGCGGAAGCGTTAGGCCAGATAGCGGAAGAAGATCAGCCTGCAGAGGGAAAGAAGGCGCTCGATCGAATCAATTCCTATTTAGAAAAAGCGGGACCTGCATTCCGCGTTCTGTTGCGAAAAGTCATCGCAAGTGAGATCGGGGGCACATGCAAACCCGACGACCTCATGACCGCTGGGTCTATTAACTTTCAAAAGTTCGAGTTCCAATTTGGATTCGGCGACTCAGACGAAGAGAAATTCGCCTTGCTCGATTTGACGAAAGCGTTCAAACGATTGAAAAAGGTTCAGCAGTTGGGGGTCGCGTGGAAGGCGAACAAAATCGTAGTTTCCGTCCGGTTCCGTAAGGTGTTTAAGCAAGCGGAACTGAAGGAACTTCGTGAATTGCTCCCGGAAGGATCATCCCGTGGGGCTCATATGTCGGCTGGGCAGTTTCTTGCGTTGGCCAAAGGAAATGTGGAACTGAATTTCCCAGAAAACGCTACCATTCCCCACGAAATCCTGCTTCGCAAAGCCTTCAAAAAGCAAGTCGGGAAGGCGGTAAATACCAAGGTAGGTACGATGGAGCCGCAGGTCGAAAGCGAGGAGAAGAAGTCCGAGAAGAAGTCCGAGAAGAAAGACGAAAAGAATACGAAAGACGAAAAAGA
>JANPNA010000181.1:0-13392 GCA_031427235.1 Pirellula sp. | reverse complement strand
TTCCAATGTGGGTGAGGCCAAGACCTCATTCTACGTCTCGCTGCCGTGGCAGCCGCCGAAAATCGTCGGCGCGAGGCAATTAATCAGCGCTTCCCTTAACCTTGCGACGCCGATGCGCCTCGGCTTTGTCGGCGAACAGGTTGGTTTTCCTTTTGCGGACGATCGACGTGGCGGCTTTCGCGGTTGTCTGGCCGATGTTTTTTGCGCGCGCTTTGTTGCCGGGCTTCGCGCCGGATTTTGCACCTGTTTTTGCGCCCACCGGTGCCCAAACGCCCGGCGGTGCTCTGGACGCTTTTTTCGTCGCCGCCTTCGCGCGTGCCATTTCGATGCGCGCTTCCGCCCTGGCGGCAATATCTGCGGGGTCGGCAGCCAAAACCGCAATGCGCACGTCGCCCAATTGCACCGTCTGACCCGCACGAATCTTGCAGCGCTTGCGCAATTCCACTTGACCATCAACGCGCACGTTGCCCTCAGTGACAATAGCGCCGCCCTCGCCGCCACTACCGGCCAGCCCGCAAACCTTCAGCAGTTGGTTGAGTTCGATGTACTCGGTGGTGATGCGGTATTCGGTTTGCTGCATGTTGAATCTTTCGATTTGTCTATGATGGTCAGTGTACGCGATGGATGCGCCTGGCGTGGATATCACTTACCCATGCGCCATCAACACACCCAAAAACGCGTCCCCATATTTTTCCAGTTTGCGCGCGCCCACGCCACTGATGGTGGCGAACTCGTTCAGGTTTTGCGGCCGCTGCGAAATCATTGTCTGCAACGTCGCATCGTGAAAAATCACATACGGCGGCACGCCTTGCTCGCGCGCGATCCGCAGGCGCGTTTCGCGCAGCGCCTGCCAGAGCGCGTCGTCCTGCGGTGGAATGTTGTTGGGTTCAACACGTCGGGCAGCCGGATCGCGGCGCGCTTTTTTGGTTTTCTGCGCCGCCTGCGCGCGTAGCGTCACCGTCTGCGTGCCCTTCAATACCGGCTTGCTGGTTGAGGTGAGTTTGAGGCCGAAGCCTTCCAGATCCACACTCAAGAAACCCATCGCCGTCAATTGCCGGAATACGCCGCGCCATTGCAAATCGGATAGTTCCCCGCCGATAGCGAATGTCGGCAGCCGATCATGGCCAAATTGTTGCACCCGTTCGGTGGTTTTTCCCAACAGCACATCAACCAAATGCACCACGCCAAATCGTTGCCCGGTACGATACACGCACGAAAGCGCCATCTGCGCGGCGCGCGTGCCGTCCCAGGTTTGCGGCGCATCGAGACAATTGTCGCAATTGCCGCACGCCGTGGCGCGTTGCTCGCCAAAATATTCCAGCAGTGTTTGGCGGCGGCAGCGGGTGGATTCGCAAAACCCCAGCAACGCATCGAGCTTTTGCCGCTCGAGCCGCTTGCGTTCTTCGCCCGCGTCCGACCCATCCACCATCTGCCGCAGCATTACCACGTCCGCCATGCCATACGTCATCCACGCGTCGGCATGCAAACCATCGCGACCGGCGCGACCGGTTTCCTGATAATAGCCTTCGATGCTTTTCGGCAAATCCAGATGCGCCACAAACCGCACATTGGACTTATCGATGCCCATGCCGAAGGCAATGGTGGCGACCATTACCACGCCTTCTTCCTGCAAGAATCGTTTCTGATTGGCGGCGCGAACGGCGGCATCAAGACCGGCGTGATACGGCAGCGCATCGAATCCGCGCGCCCACGTAACCCAACGATTTCGTTAGGACACCAAAACAGGGTTACGGAGGGACGAGCCCCAACGCAACCCAACGATTTCGTTGCCGAAAATTTTTCACGGCCATGGACGCGCCCTCCAGCGAGAAATTTCCCGCTTTAGTCCGCAACCACTGGTTCAATCACCCGCTTGGTTTGCCAGCCCCCATGCAGATACCGCAACGTAAAGATGACGGCCAGCATCACGACCCATACCGAGATCACCCACCACCAATAATAGAGTCCACCCCATCCAGTCCATCGATTGACCAGGACTCCGCCAATGATGGTCGTCGCCCCAGCGAAAAGGTGGCCGCCTAGCACAAAGCGTGTGTCTCCGGCCCCTTTCAACGCTCCAACGAAAACCGTCTGAAACGCGTCGAACACACAATACCCTGCGATGAAGTAAAGAAGCGGTCGGAGGAGCGGTTTCATGGCATCAAACCGTTCCGGGTCCGTATCCAGCGCATACACCATGATGATCCAATCTGGAAAACCACCATACAGCACCACGAAAATCATGCTGTACGCGATACCAATCAAGAGTCCGCTAAAAACCATTCGTTTGGCTATCGCCACTTGTTCGCGCACTAAGTACTTGGCGACCAACACGCCGGTGGCGGTCCCCAGTCCCACCAACGGAATGAAGGCGATCAAGTTCACACCTAGCGCGAGCGTCGTTGCATCCGCTTCTCGTTCGCCAAGTCGACCTACGATCATCATGATGGATGCAAAGCAAACCGCTTCTGCCACGACGGAAACCCCCGCTGGCCAACCGAAGTGAATCAGTCGCTTCATCAATGGGAAATCCCATTTGAGCAGCTCAGCCAGACCAGCTCGGTTCGAGCCAAGCGTTTCGGGATCGACGTAGCCCCCGGCCACTTTGTTCTTGAGCTGAAAGTCCTTCCTGGCAACACACGCCAAAATGACCAATTTTAAGATCAACGCGATGCTGCTAGCCATGGCGGCACCGCGAACCCCAAGTGTTGGGCACCCAAGAGCACCAAAGATCAAGATATAGGCCAGGACTCCGTTGACGACCGAGACGACCATGTCCGTGTAAAGCAGAATCATCGACCTGCCACTTCCCGAGAACAAGCCCACCAAAGAGGACGCGATGATCGTCGCCCATGTGCCAGGAATCAACCAAACAAAATACTCAGCCTCTTGACGTGCAAGGTTTTCAGAATGTCCTATCACAGTGAACAACGTCTCAGCATAAAAACCGACCAACGCGAGCAACGGTCCGATACACAGTGCCAACAAGATCCCTTGCCAGACGACTTGCAAAGCTCGGGTCGGACGTTTGGCAGAAAGGTATTGAGCGACAAACGTATTGGTGTATCCGCAAACTCCCATCGGCAAACAATTGATCGTCCACAGAATCGTCCCCGCTCCCATGGCTGCTGCAGCGCTCGATGCCGAGTAACGAAATAGGAACAAGCGATCCACGAACAGAGTCAACGAAAAGAGCCCCGTCGACAACATCAGCGGCCAAGCGGTTGCAAGAACTTCGGCCAAATCTTTGCGCAGTTTGGAGTTCATGAGCGGTGAAACTGGTGACCCGTCTTGGCAATGAACACGTCTTCGAGACTTGGCCGACCAATGGTAACACTCGAGGCCAACGCTTTCGTTTCTTCGATCACGGACGAGAGGGATGACATGGCTTCGGAAGCCGTGATCCGCACTTGTTGATCTAAGATCTTCGACTCCATGCTGAAGCGGTCCTTTAGGATGCGAGCAACCGTTTGCGGATCACTCGTTGAAATACAAACAACGACTTCCCCGGTTTCGGAGCGCAGGTTCTCGGGTCGATCGCAGGCGACCATCGCGCCAGCATTGAGGATGGCAACGCAATCGCATTTGTCGGCTTCGTCCAGCAAATGGGTCGTGAGAATAATGCTCGTTCCATGGTTGTCACGCAATTGAGTTAAAGCTTGCCACAGATCTAGTCGAGCAGCCGGGTCCAAGCCGGTGCTCGGCTCGTCGAGCAACAAAACCTTGGGTCGATGTAGCAGACCTTTGGCAAGTTCCACGCGTCGTTTTTGCCCGCCAGAGAGTTTCTCACTTCGAATATTCAGCTTGTCGGACAGCCCCATCATGCTTACGAACTCATCGATACGTTTGTCCCGTTCCGTACCGGACAAGCCATACATGGCAGCTTGGCAACGGATATTTTCTAGAACCGTCAGCTTTCGATCCAGCGAAGGTGATTGAAAGACCACACCGAGCTGCTGCCGTACCTGGGATGTGTTCGTTTGGGTGCACCAGCCTAGGACTTGGACGGATCCAGTCTGAACTCGAGTCAAGGTCGAGACCAATCGAAACAGCGTTGACTTGCCGCTCCCGTTCGGCCCGAGGACCCCAAAAATTTGCCCAGTTGGCACGTCCATGGACAATCCATTGAGGGCTGTTATCTCTTTGTAGCGATGGGTAACATTCTTTACGGAAAGTGCAGAGTTGATATTCTCATGGATCGCTATCACTGAATACCCCATCGCACAACAACGAGTAACATGATTGCAGGCAAGTAGATTAGCGAACTGTGCAATAGCTTTCTGGCTGTTTGATTGTTGCGGTTGTTCAAGAAGCGAAGCGACGCGGCAGCTTGTCCCAAACATGCGATCGCACCCAAGACAGCGACAATCCAAGTGGTTGTTGAAACTGGATGCAAAACGGCAATCGATAGCGGTATGAGCAAACAAGCTGGAACAATCGCGTGCCAGCCCGCTGCGATTCCAGTCGGTTCCACCTTGGTCAACATCCGAAAGCCCGCTTGGGTGTACTGATCACGATAGAGCCATGCGATCGCCATGAAATGAGGAAACTGCCACAAAACCACAATCGCCGTCAGCCCCCAGCCATCCAAGTCCCAAAGCGATCCACCGGCCGCAGTCCAGCCAATCATCACTGGCAAAGCTCCAGGCAAAGTTCCAACTGCCGTGTTCCACCAGGAAAGCGTTTTCATGGGCGTATAGACCCAACAGTAGATGGTCCACGTCGCGAGTCCGCACAACATGGCTTCCAAATTGGCGCCAAGCCAAAGGTACAGGCTACCGACCACGAACAGAATCCAACCAAAAGCTGCCGCTTCAAACGCAGTCAACCTACCGCTTGGCAATGGGCGTTTTTGAGTGCGAGGCATCAACGCATCTCGATCTCGTTCGAACCACTGATTGAGAGTGCTTGCACTGCCAGCGATCATCCCGGTCGCGACCAACGTGTTGAGCCAAACAGTCCAGGGTACGATTGTGCCATGGATCTGTTTGGCCGCCAGCATGGCAACTCCAACCGTCAACAAGATCATGAGCATGATCCGAGGTTTTGTGAGCGCGATGTAATCCGTCCACCAGGCGAACGCTGCAACTTGATCGTTGATCGTATGCACCGTTGGCGACTCCACAGTGGTGGCATTGGACGAGGGAAACGAAGTGCTCATTCAACGCCTACACTAACTGCTTCGAGCGGACGGTTCTTACGGACAAGTTTCACAGATTCTACACCCCTCGGTTGCATCGATTCGGCGTCTGCTCTGCGGCGATACGCTCGGCAAGCCATCCAAAGGGAACAAACGATCATCAAGGAGCCGGTGGCTTGGTGGCCCGTCACGATCATCGACTCCCAGAACCCTTTGCCTTGAACGGTGTACCGGGCCAGCCAAGGGGTCAGCTCAACCCATGGAGTTGCGTAGTTTGCAATCCAAGTTGCAAAACCCAGCAGGATTTGCATTGCGACAATGACGACCAGTGCGTTGGATGGGCTTCGAAGCTCATGAAAAAACCTATTCCATGGCCGTCGAACGAGAACGGATACTCCGAGAACCGAAATAAGGATAAGCGTTGCCATCAAGAGGTGGGTATGAACGAGCGACATGAAAAACACTGGACTCCACGTTGGCAATGAGTGTCGTAAATGTGCCCCAACGAACAATTGGGCTATCGATAGAACGAGCACTAGAACAGCCAGACGTCCTAAGCCGTTGCCGCTTCGTTTTCGAAATGCTGTATGCCAGCGTTTCGAGGACGCCATCGCGATGAAACTCCCGAGCGCAAAGACCAACGGTCCAGAACACCCGTGAATCATGGCCAGGGTTCGTGCATCGAAAAGGACTCGCACCCCTCCCAAGACCCCTTGCGAGATGATCGCGGCAAGAAACAAATAGCAAATTCCTACCACCCAACTCCGGCGTTCGGTTCGACTTGCCACCACACAAAGACCGATGGCAAATAGACCGACGATCGAGGCCAGCAATCGATGGCCATGTTCGACAAAAAGATCGAACGGACCATAGATCCAAGCCGAAATGGGATAAAGAAAAAGATTGTAGCCGAACGTGCCCGGCCAATCAGGAACCGCCATTCCAGCGTCATGCGTAGTCACTAGTCCCCCCAACCAAATCAATGGAAAGGTAAGCAAGGTAACCAGCATCGCCCAGCGAAATACCCAAGGCGAGAGTGCATCAGTTGGATTGTGCATGGTCCCCTCTCGCGTCCGTCTGTCCGAGCGTACCTTTTGAGTTGAGATCGGAAAGCGAAAAGACATATTCTACTAGGTCTCGAATTCCTTCTTCGGGGATACCCGGGTTGTCATTTTCTTTTCGAGCGATGGCTGGCATCGGACTCCCCTCGATACCGAGAACAATTCGAAGGTAGATGTCCTCACGCGTAGGACCGCCTCGAAACGCACCAAAGTTCAGGTTTCGCGGACTATCGATGACGGGTTTGAGGATCCCAAACTTTTTCATCCTTTTCCATTCGGCTTTTTTCGTTGGGTCAATGCCCGCGCGAATGGTCCAATCCTTGGTCCAGTCATCAAAATCCTGCGATATCCCTTTTCCGTCTCCTTCTTTGCCGTGACACTTAGCACAGGCGGTCAGTTCGCTCAAAAAAACCATTTTTCCTCGTTCGATCGAGGAGAGTTGTTCTTCTGGCGTCGATGTAGAACTTAAGTTCGGAAGGGTTACTGCGTAAGTGCTAGCCAAAGCCCAGCTCCCAGCCACCTTGGAGGCGATTTTCAAGGTCAAATCGCGATCGATCTCTTCGTTTACGATGGCAGCGGTGAGACGACGTTCCACTTCCCCGCGAATGGACAGAAATCGAACGTAGTGTGCTAGGGCATCGACGTCTTCGGCGAATTCTTTTGAATGGTTGAGTGTTTTAAAGGCTGGCATAGCTGTTCCAGGCAGCCCGTTCTCCAGCGTTCGAACCAAATCGGCGTGCGTTGGTTTTTTGCCGATGGGTGTCGACTTGAACTTGAAGGAACCCCTTCTGAAATCTCGCGGGTAGGGAGCAAGGAGGGCAGCGGCTGGCCCCATTCCGTCTCCCGTCGTGCCATGGCATTGGACGCAGTGTTTTCGGTAAAGGCCACGTTCAACCTTGGCTTCGTTTCGTCCAACGGGACCAGCCGCCCGCGTGACTTTTTCCAGATCGACTGCCGCTTCGATACCAATTGGCCACTTGGGGGAATCGGGAGTGCCAAACAGATCGAATACGTAATTCTGGACGGTACGCCCAGTTTCCTCGATCTGTTGATCCGACAATTCAGACGACAGGCTGGCAACGTGAAGCACATTGGATCGATACGCCAGCTCTTGCGGTCCGCAACCCAAAACGCAAAATAGGGCTAGAAGCTGAATTCGTGAGAAGTTAGAGCCATTCTGAATTGTCACCAATTCAGTTATGGCGCGAGCCCAAGCGGGCAGAGGATCAAGACGGTTAGAAGTGGTCAGGTCTTTATTCTTCAAATACATTCGAAATCGCTTTGGCTCACCGTTCAGGGGACGGGAGGTAACCGAGCTCAGAGGTCAAAATGCAACTGAAGAAAGTCTCCCATAAATCCCCTAGAAACGAAGTGCCAAATCGCCGCATGGGCAGGAAATTATCCGTCGGGGCGGCAACCCCCAACATCCGCGCGTGGCCCGCCCCAGAGCCGTGTGGCTTTCTAGTCTGGCGAAATGATTCGGGACGTACCGGACGGCAAAACTCGGCATGATGACCGTGGTCGAAGGTTCTTCGGCCGTCGCAAGCTTTACACCAGCAACCTCGGCAAGCGGAACGCTCGCTTCGCCGAACGCTGTACGAATGGGCAGCATCGTGACTTCGGTCAACGTACCGGTAATTTTTTGGCCCCCCATCAATTCAGCGGTGACTGTTAGACTGTTAAAGGAGCCATTTTCGTGTCCGAGGCAGCCGGAGTACGCACGGCAGTTGCGGTAGCTTCGTTGTCTTGAGCCACCAGAATCGAAGCGTTTGCACCAACGGAAACCAAGGTGCCAAGTAAAAACAGACGGGACATTTCCATGATAGTTCTTCTCAAAACAAGTATGGGGGCCTTCGAGCTGGACTCCATCCGCTCCTAACTCCCACCAGTGTAGTTGTACAATTAACCAAGGCAAAGAGGATTTGTTCCACCGATTGATTCCATCGATTGAATCGCTTCTAGAAACTTATCTTCGGATGACAACGACTACCATTGAAAAGACAAAGGGGAAATGCCCCATCACCATCGGGCGGTGAAATGCCCCCGAGTTTCACTCGGGGGATATTTACCATCCCTCTAGACTAGATGGTCATAACCCCTGGCGTGAAGCCAGGGGCATGCAGAAAAGCACCGGATGGCAAACAAATCCAGCGACAAAAACGTCGGTTAACCACCGAAAAACAACGTGTTTTCGAACACCCAACCGTAAATGGGAGGATAGGCGGTAGGTCGAACAATGCAAGTGTGCAAAAGGATCGAATCGCCACTGCCAAATTACGCTCACTACGATAAATGATTGCAAACTTTCGCTATCTGGGCCGTTGACCATTCTCATCGCTATGCGTCGGTAGACCAACAAATTCAAATCACGGATTAATAACCGAATCGCATATGAAAACAGAAAAGCTAATCCTTCATGTTGATGACGATCAAACAACGCTTGATCTCGTTCGAAAATCGCTTCAAAAGCGAGGCTATGAAGTTCTTTCCTTTGGCGACCCACAACTCGCGCTCGACGCACTTTTGGAACACTCCCCTCGGGTCGTTATTTTGGATATCGATATGGCCGGCTTGGATAGATTGACTTTGCTCAGGGACATCAAACAACACGTCGCGGGCATTCACGTCGTCATGTTGACAGGCATGATACCGATGGCCACCGTCCTGCAGGCGACTGGACTGGGTGCTCAAGAATGTGTATTCAAACCATTCAAAAACATAAACGATGTCGGAGATGCGGTGGATCGCTGCTTCGCAAACATCGAAAGTTGGTGGGATTCATTGCGAGAATGGATGGAACGCAAAAACGCGACTCCGCCCCCTTCTTCTACCACTTCCCCAGCCAAGCAATTGCTGCATGCCGTTGCTAGAGTGCTGAACACGTATCCGTAGCCGGTGAGTAGGAGCAGGAATGAAACTAATAGGATGTGGGTAAAGATGGGGCTTTATGCCGCCTATGAATACAGACAGGCACAGAACACCGTTATTGCTCCCCAAGACCCGCTTGCGCGTCCACCACCATTCTGACGAGCTGAGCCACCGATTCCACCCCTAGTTTCTTGGTGATGCGACTGCGATGGACTTCCACCGTCTTGGTGCTAATACCAAGCAATTTGGCAATTTGTTTAGTCAAGTTGCCAGCAACCACGAGTTCTGCAATTTCGCGTTCCCGAACGGTCAGCAATTGCATCCGCTTCGCTACTTGACTTTGCCGATTCAATTGAGCGCGTCGTTTCAATTCAAATGCGATCATTTTCCGTACGATGTCGATAAACAGGTCGTGATGAAATGGTTTTTCGATCACGGTGATCGCCCCCATTTTCATGGCCTCCACCGCCACCGCCACCGTTCCATACCCCGTCACCAGCAAGAAAGGAACCATACCAAATCGACTACGAACCTCTTGGACCAACTTCAAACCGGACATTTCCGGCATCTGAAAGTCGACCACTAGGCAACCTGGGTTGGATCCATCCCAGCTATCCAAAAATTGTTGCCCCGAAGAAAATGCTCGCGAGGCAATATCGGCTTTTCGCAAGACAAAAGACATCGATTCCCTCATCCCATCGTCATCGTCAACGACATATACGATTGCGTTATTGCTCACAATTCATCCTGGTTTTTAAGGATTTGCGTTCGAAAACAAAAAGAAAAAACCAATTCAGTTCGGTAAACCCAATTGGCGAAATTCCTTGCTTGTAGTCATGGGATAACGTGACTAATTGTAGGCAGTGGATCAAATCAATCGGTCGCCCAATGTAGGAATGTCTGACCTAATCCGATTATAGCCAACGATGCTGAGAAGTGGTCTAGGTTGTTAGAGCCGATTCGGTCCACATTCGCCGATGATCCAGACTACGCCGAGAGAATATGAGCGACGCAAACAAAGGAATGACTTCCAGGAACGATGAAATGGCTCAGGAGCTACGACTCTTGGAAGCTGTCGATCACGGCATCGTCGCGACGGATATCAAAGGCTCGGTCACCTACTGGAATCGTTTTTCGGAACAATTGACCGGTATCCCGCCATCCGCTGCACTTGGAAATCCCTTTCTTGATCTGGTTTCGTTCTCTCCGATCGATCAGCAGAGCTTTCAACAACAAATCCGTCTTGGAGGAACTTGGCAAGGAGATTGTCAATTTAAACCTTCCAAAGTCGGTTTGAGTCCGTCTCCCGTTCGACTTGTTCTCTCAGTCCTTCGAGATTCATCCGGAGCTCATTCTGGGTTCGCCCTTTCGTTTTATTCTCTTTCCAATCGAACGGAAGCGATTCAGAAAATAGCGATTGCCCTCGCGCACGAGATCAACCAACCCTTGGGAGCGATAAGCAATTTTGTTGGAGGACTTATTTTCGGTATGGAGAAGTCCGCATCAACAGATACCGAGTTGTCCGATACGCTTAAGCTCATTTACGCGGAAGCTATCAGGGCAAGTGAGATTGTCAGTCGTATGCGGAAACCCGCACTGATTGATCTACTCGATGATGAGGTAATCAACACAGGCTCAACTATTGAGCGGCAAACAGAATAAGGTAACCGCATTCGTAAGAATTCGGAAGACACCCGAATGATACACCTGTCGGCACTAGGGATTCCCGTAGTACTCCTATTGACGATTCTATGAAACTCTCTGTTTCGGGCATGAGCCAATATCCGATAAACTTGTTGAGCCATTTGGAGTTTTCGAATTCTTCCGTTGAGTATTGAACCGTATGGTAGCTTCTCAATCGCTTCCTAAAGTCTATGTAATCGCACGGCGTGACGAAGCTCAGGAAATGATATGTCGGGAGCTGCATTCCGAACCAATGGAACTGATCCCCATAAGGGATGAACAGCAGTATTTCGAAATGCTGGACGACATTCAAGCCGGTTGTATTTTGGTGGAGGTCAATGCCAATCCACAAGAAGAATTGAACACGATTGCCTCTCTTCGAGCCAGGCAAAAGCGAATGAATGTCATTGCATTCAGCGATCAATGGCAAGTCGCAACGGCTGTACAAGCTATCAAAATGGGAGCTGTCGAAATATGCGAATTCCCGACAACTCAATACCAACTCAGAAATGCCATTTACCAAGCGATCCACGGCAATCGGGAACTTCGCGAAAGCGACGAGATCATCCCAAGTTGCATTTTGGAAAAACTATCGGTGGACGAAGCGATTATCTTGCGTTTTATGGCTCTTGGACAGACGGCGAAGCAAGTTGGTGCAACCCTAGACATGAGTGTTCGCACGTTTCATTATCGCAAAAAATCCGTGCTTCGAAAGCTTGGCGTGAACAATCGTGCGGGAGTGATGAAGCTGATTGGACGTTAGGGAAGGCAAAACCGACCAAGTGGTTGTTGAAGTCAACGAAAGTTGTCCAAAATGTAGCGGACTCGATACAAGGATGCCGTGAAAAAGTTTTTAAAAAAATCCTAAGCCATCTGGGAGCGATCCGCCCTAGCTCTGATGAAATTATGGCATAATCCATCCTGCACAGCCCGCTAAACCTTCGAAAGTCGATAATCATGAAAATGCATCGTAATTTTTTCATCCTCATAGCTGCCTCGCTGCTCACACTTCCGGCGTGTGAGCGACAGCCAAACTCCAATAAAACGGACGGGATAAAAGATGCGTTGGATGCTCGCCCGGACGAGAAGATGCGTGATCTTGTCGAAGATATTGAAAAGTCGGCCAAGGATATCGGTCGAGACGTAAAAGACGCGGTCAAACAAGAGTAAGCCTTAACGTCGTGCGGAAAATGGCGTCGATCTTAAGGCGGGCCGATTTAAATCGTAGCGGAAGCTGTCAAAGCTTTCGTGAATGCTGGACGCCTAAGCCACATTCAAAAACGGACAGTAATTTTCCGCACGATGCATGCCCTTTCAATCCCGCCGCTGCAGATCGCAGGATTCTTAACCGTTTTGTCGAATGCTGGTTAAAGAGATGGGAAATCAGCTAAAGCTACGGAATGTTTTAGGGGGCGTTGGAGTTTGCCACCTGGTTGAATGCGGGCAATGGCGAAAATACGCCAAAACGGAATTTGGCGGTGGTTGCGGGGGTTTTATCAGCGAAAGTGCGGATCGCTGGATTAGCTCGCTTTGTCTTTTTAAGGGGAAAAGTGGCGAACCTACCCGTCTGGCGGGCGGTCTGCATGCAAAGGGCTCAAAAGTCGTCTTGCAGTGGTTTCGACCGTCTGTACACTAGTGCGACTCTGGAAAGGCGAAAAATTAGCCTTGAGAGGTGTTCCTATTAATTGCCGGTGTAGCTCAGTGGTAGAGCAGCTGATTTGTAATCAGCTGGTCGGGGGTTCAAGTCCCTTCGCCGGCTCTTGGTTTTGAACAGAAATTGTGCTTTTTACAAGGGAGGTTGCCCGAGTGGCTAAAGGGGTCGGACTGTAAATCCGATGGCTTACGCCTACGTAGGTTCGAATCCTACACCTCCCATTTTTAATTCGCGCAACTTCAAATGTTTAGAATTGATGGTATTGCGGGTGTAGCTCAATGGTAGAGCAGCAGCCTTCCAAGCTGAATACGAGGGTTCGATTCCCTTCACCCGCTCTCCCTCGCAAGCTGCTGTAGCTCAGTGGTAGAGCACTTCCTTGGTAAGGAAGAGGTCATGGGTTCAAGTCCCATCAGCAGCTCTGTCGTGAGCTCGGTCCTTTGAGGGCGTGCTCCGAAGACGACAACAAAACAGTCGACATGGATCGTTGGCGGTTTTTGTGGCGTAAGAGGGATCGTGGTTTAACCTTTGTTTGCTCGTGGGCAAAAACCTCACGGCGTAATTTCCAGTTTTCTATTTGTTTAGGTGTTGTGAGCAAAAATGGCCAAAGAGGTATTTGAACGCAAAAAACCCCACTGCAATGTAGGCACTATCGGTCACATTGACCACGGCAAGACCACCACAACGGGTGCTCTGCTGGCAGTACAAGCTGCAAAGGGATTGGCAAAGCCAAAGTCCTATGCCGATATTGCAAAGGGCGGTACAGTTCGTGACGCTACTAAGACGGTGACCATCGCCGCTTCGCACGTTGAGTACGAGTCGGAAACCCGGCACTATGCTCACATCGACTGCCCGGGTCACGCTGACTTTATCAAGAACATGATCACCGGTGCCGCACAGATGGACGGCGCGATTTTGGTCGTTAGCGCTGCTGACGGACCGATGCCACAAACCAAGGAACACGTCTTGCTCGCTCGCCAAGTTGGCGT
>JANPNA010000180.1:0-3709 GCA_031427235.1 Pirellula sp. | reverse complement strand
GTATTGCCGAGCTTCGTGGAGGCCATGCAGTTCGAGACCGAAGAGGAAATACGAAATTCACCTGAGTGGCACAGCACAGTTGCCCAGGTCGGACTTGAGAAAGCCGAGCGCATGATGCGTGGTGTCAAACCTCAAGTAGATCTCTATAGGCGTGAAAGCCAAAAACGTGCCTCACGCAACAAGTAATCCTACAATCGACGTTTATCCAACGTCGTTGACTTGTACGTTGCCCAGTCAACCTGAGCGGACCGTGTTGGCTTCGCTGCGGCGCTATGGCCACGATGCTCAGTACGACAAATCGCAGTTGTGGCATTGCCGGAGCGAGTTTAGCAAAATCCTTGGTTGTCGCGATGGATCTTTCGGCTCGCACGAGTTTGAGTGCAGTGCATGCGGACACCGTCGCGTCATCTATGCGGCTTGCAACAATCGGCATTGCCCAAGCTGCAGTTGGCTTAAGCGAAAAGTCTGGCTTGAGGATGTCGTCTCATGGCGACTACCGTGCGAGTATTACCACACGGTCTTTACGGTCCCGCACAGATTGAATCGTCTGTTGATGGCCAATCAGAGGGAGTGTTATCGACTGTTCTTTCACACGGCCCAAGACACGTTGCTTCATATGGCCAAGAAACAGTTCGGTTGCCAGCCAGGCATGATCTTGACGTTGCACACCTGGGGGCAGCGGATGCTCACCCACATTCACATCCATGTCATCATGACGGCGGGAGGCATGTCGATCCCGGCCAAGCCGCAACTAACCGCGGACGGGACCCCCGAAGAACCGTCCCCCATGACATGGATCCCGATTCCACCGGATGCACCGGACATGGAGAATAAAGCGTTGGCCCTGGAGTTCCAAAAACGCTTTGTTCGGGGATTGAAACTCCTCTTCAAAAAGGGGCTGCTGGAAATGCCGTTCGTCCGACCAGGCGCGAACGAAATCACAACACAAGCGGAGTTTAACAAGCGGCTCGATCAGATCGCGCTTAAGCCCTGGGTGGCCGATGCAAAAAGGACACCAAAGCATCTTCGGACGGAAATCTCACTTCTCAAATATGGAAGCAAGTATGTTTTCGGGATCGCCATCTCGGACTACCGGATCTTGATCGATGAGGACGGCAATGTGACGATCAAATACAAGTGCTACAAGAGAAAGATCCGCACGACCGAGACGATGACCGGTGAAGAGTTCGTTCGCCGGTTCATGTTGCATATCGTCCCAAAAAGCATTCATCGAGTGCGCTACGGCGGGATCTTTCACGGAAAATGGCGTGAGCCGAGGCTCAACCGATGCCGAGAGTTGCTAATCGAATACAACGAAAAAAACGACATTCATTACTATTCGTCAGCGACCAGCTCGACACCAGTTGCAACACCGCTAGCCGCGGAACCAAGGCAAGCAGACACGCAACAAACAGAGCCGCAATCTCCAGAGCCGAAACAAGTAGAGCCGAAGCAAGCAGAGAGAAATCTCCCCAAGTGTGCGCGCTGCAAGACGCCGGAGATGTCATCGCTTGGCTTTCAAGATAAGACGACAACACGAGCCATAATCGCCATCGCCCAGCGAGTCATCGCGTTGTATGCAGTGAGCTGGACAACGCTTGAAGATTGGAGCCTGTACTTTCAAAAGAACATTCGAATCAAAAAAGAGATTCGAGGAATCGTACAGACTTGGATCGAGTTCGATAAACATCTTCAGCAGCAAGTTCTCTACAGCTTGCCGGACTGCCTGACGAGGGTAGTCATCGATTCGCATTGTGAGAGCCTAACGAATCACGATCTTCCCATTCCAGATTGGTGACGAGCTCATGAAGCTGCCAAATCAATCGCATCAACGAAATCACCGAGCATCAACGCAACCGGATGCATGGCTGTTGGAAGCTATGCATGCAACGGCAAAACGACCTCAAAAACCGAGTCGAAGCATGAAAACCGCAGTGAGTAACGACCAGAAAACCCCTGGTGCAACCACCTGTAATGGCCTGATTGGTTGTCGTTAGAAAAGCGAAAACGCTCAAAAAATCTATGGAGAAAACGCAGGGAATACGCTATTCCCATGCAAGCCAGCCGATTGAACCCACCGGTGCATCTCTCTGTCCGTATTCAGCGACCGTTTATGCTCAGTTCTGTTCTTTTATAGACGAGTGTCTCGGACTGCTTGGACGTGACAATCGAGCCCTAGCATCAACAACACAAGGCGAGTACTCGTTTCAGTAAAGGTACCGGACACGTACCGGACACCTTTTCATCACCCTCGAGTGACAACAACACAAGGCGACTACTCGTTTCACCGGAAGAGACCAATAGTCTTCGGTCTTTGTGGCTGAGCAGCGATTTCAGAACCGGTGTATGCCTGGCACATGTCTGGCACCTACCGAAGGGTCGGCTAGGGAAAACTAGTTGTCGCTATACACCAAACCCTAAGTTACCTGACCCATTTGGTCATCTCCGGCGTTTTCGTTTTCTCAAAATGAATAGCCCAAAAGTTACAGCGAATAAACAAAAAACAAGGAAGCAAAAACCACCAACTATCTGAAAGGCGTCCATTGGCCAATAGTACGTTGGACCTGAAAGATCGTCTCGCAATCTAGGATAATGCGAAATCAAAAATATCTCTAAGGTGGCACCTAGAAGCAACAACGTCCCACAGAAAAATGTGCCCATACCCAAAAGCAATTCAATCCAATCGTGATTTTTGTAATCATTGGTGTTGGTTGTGTCGCTTGCTTCAAATGGATTTTCTAACACAAAACTTTTCTTTTAGTTACCAGATTTTGTCGCAACAATCTCCCATCTTTAAGCAGGGACGGGGAGGAGAGGGACTCTTTGGACACCAAAGCGACTCACCCCATTTAAGACAACACTGCCTTCCGAAGCCCGAAGGGACACCAAGTTTCCCGAAATCAATTGTCAAACCACATTTTTTAGTTAAGCAACCTAGGGCGGTGTTGCTGTTGTTACCTATGAAATCCCGAGGCACGTTTAAATCATTCCATTGTTTGCTTCTCTTTCTAAGACACTCGCAAACGCTAGGATCCAAACTCGTGAATGGTCCTGTTTGACCCCAATTTAGAATGCCTTCAGTCCAGTTGAAATTGTTCTCGCATCCACCCGTTCCATGCACTGTATAGGTCCCCTCGTCTATTTCAATGACCAAACCACAATGCGTTAAAAACCCCGTAATTGCTGGGCCACATTGTGTTGCAACTCTGCAAGTAGTTCCCGCAAAGGGCGTCGATGGCGGATCTGAATACGGATCGGGAACACAATCTTGCAACCCCTTTGGATCAATTCGAGTTAGCGATTGTGAGCGAAATGTCTGGTATAGGTTCCATTTGCTCCCCTTGAACCCGATAGGGTCTCTGGTGAGGAACCTACCCGTCAATCCGCTCATCCATCGCGCTCTGAAGTGATGCAAGCCGAGCGTTGCGTCCCATTCGCGGGCTGTGTACGTGTAGCGATTGCCTGCTGCCGAACCTGTCTGCACCGTTGCCGAAGCGTTCAGGAACGTTGGCTGGCCATAGGCTGTGTAGGCGTAGCGTTCGCTTACGTTGCCGCTGGAGTCGGTTAGGGCGAGGATGGAGTATTGTTGGTTGCTTTGATCGACGCTTGCAACGTTTGACGGCTCTTGATCATAAAACCCAAGTAATCCGTGCGTGCTCGGGCTGCTAACGGTGATGTTGTCGCCACCGTCCGACCAATTAAAAACGGT
>JANPNA010000179.1:0-25480 GCA_031427235.1 Pirellula sp. | reverse complement strand
GAGACCAAAAATATGAAGGTGTTCACCACAGGCCAGGTCGCGAAGATCTGCAAGGTGGCCCCGAGAACCGTCAGCAAATGGTTCGACTCCGGCCGACTCAAAGGGTACCGCATCCCCGGTTCACAAGACCGACGCATTCCCAGAGAGTATCTAATCAGGTTTCTCAAAGAGCATGGAATGCCACTTGGGGACTTGGAAGATGAGGCCATGGCCAAAGTTTTGATCGTTGCTCAGGATCAGGTCTTGATCGAAAACTTGAAACGCGAACTACCGCAGGAACGAAGCTTTAAAGTTTCGGTTGCTGCTAGCGGTTTCGAAGCGGGAATCCAAGCGGAAAGTTTCCACCCAGATTGCATGATTGTCGACTTCTCAATCGGCAAATTAGAAGCCTTGCAAATCTGCCAGAACCTACGCAAAAATGCGGATTTCACCGAGATCATCCTGATTGCATTGCTGCCAGATGACGGCAATACAATGAGCTTCGATCGCTCAAGTATCAACGAGACTTTCAAAAAGCCATTTGATGCACGTCTTTTGGCTGAAAGACTTCGAACGCTGATCGGGGCTAAGAAGGAATTGGTTTAATCCACCAAAGATCCTTTATTCCGAAACGAAACAAACCTTCGCTGGCAAAATCAGCGAAGGTTTTTTCGTTTCTACTGCCGATAAGACTCGCATCATGTTCTCGCTCAAAAAAAGTCACGTGGTGATCGCGGGAATCCTCGGAGGCTTCGCCATCGCCTTCCACGATTCCACCGTCGCAGTCTGGCAGCAACTGCAAACCAAACTTGCTGCGCTCTCCACGGCCACTCCAGGTCCAAGCCAGAGCCCCAGCGTGGCCGCTGACAATCCCGTTTGGCCCAACGACTCCACCCAGCATGAAAACCCATCGAGTCGGTTCGTCTCCAATTCATCCTTGGGAGAGCATCTGCGAGCCAGTGATGCAACGTTGGGAACATCCTCCAATACAAGACCCACGCCATCCGCAACGCCCGCCTGGCCGATGACTGCGAGCAGATTGCAGTCAACACGACCAGCCAGTCCAAACCAATTGCCCACCATCCGTATCGCTTCCTTTAGTCTGGAAGCCTTCGGAGAATCCAAACTCAAAAAGGCTGCCGTGGTTGAAACCATCGCGCGCATGATTCGTCAGTTTGATGTCATCGCTCTGCAGCACATTCAGTCCAAGCAGCAAAACATCGTGCCGGAGTTGCTCGACAAGGTCAATCAAAGCGATCGACGCTACGATTACTGTATTGGCCCACGCGTCGGATCTGCGAGCAATCAACAGCAGTACGCGTTTTTGTTCGACACAGATCGAATGGAAACGGACCGACCACAACTTTACACCATCGATGACCCTCAAGCCTTAATCGAATTCGATCCGCTCGTCGGTTGGTTCCGATGCAAAGCGGTTCCAGCGGACAAGGCCTTCACGTTTACTCTTGTAAACCTGCGCCTCGATCCATTGTCGAACGGCAGGGAGTTGACGCTGCTACCCGACTTGATACGGAGCGTCCGGCAAGACGGCAGGTCCGAGGACGACATCCTTCTGATCGGCAACTTTGGCTACTCGGATAGCGAGCTGAGTTCACTGCAAAACATCGGTATGCTCTTCGCGTTGGAGGGGATACCGACCACGGTAACGGGTGAAGCCATGCTCGACAACATCGTGTTCCCTGCCCGTGCAACCGACGAATTCTCAGGTCGCTCAGGCGTGGTTGATTTCTTGCGGCAATTGAACCTATCGATCGACCAAGCGTTTCAGATCAGCACGCACATGCCGATCTGGGCAGAGTTCTTCGCCGTCGAAGGTGGCAGCCCAGGCTACACGGGCACTCGTTAATCCGCTCCGCCGCTTAAAGGAGCAGCCGCAAGAAGGGGGCTGATCTAAACCTGCCCCTTTTTTGCATCACATGGCGCGACTTAGAATTTCAGGGCCGCATCGCGTCGCAGCAAGAATGGAGTACAAAGCCCATTAGCTAACTTGCAAATTTCCTCCTGGCGAACATTCCTACCGCCAAAGACTCGTCGCGGGCAATCGACGTATTGGACGAGTGGTTGAAATCGGAAACGGAACTTGCACTGCTAAGTTCTGCGAGACGGCACCAGATTCTAGCGTTGCGAATCCGTAATTCCTATTTGGTTGGCAGTGGCTCGTTAGGCATCGAGAACCAGGCGAACGGGCACGACGACAGTCGCATGAAAACCTTAGAACGACTCTTTCTGCTTTTTGATTATCCGACGCTTGTCGGTGATTCGCAAATTTCGCCAACTCGCTTTAAAGCAGCCATTGAAATGTTGCTCACTACCGATTTGGCGGAATCGAACGAAATAGAGTACGCGGTGGCATTGATGTCCGCCACGAATTCGCTTGACTTGAATCCGATCTTAAAATTCTGCGCTTACCACCAACGCACTTTTGCTATGCCCTCGCATGATTTTTATCAAATGGACTCTTCCGTCCAAAAGCGATTTACAGATGCCTTGGACTTGCGGCTCTCCAGTGAACGCAAAGCCAGATAGCATATCGACGGTGCAATCCAATGACTCCGGCAAGCTAGCAACGTGAATGAGGATGGTAGTCTTTATGGAGGCAGGGCGACCACGTTCTGCCGCTGGTCAAAAGACAGTTGATTTGCGGAAAATATTGGGGTTATGGTTGCATTTTAATACCCGCGATCACTAGAATCAGACGCTGAAACTACCGCGCACTTGAGAATTCAACATGAACCCCAAAAAACATCACTTGACATTCCCAAAACGACCAACTCGCAGAACCGACCGACTTCGTCTTCGGTTTGAAAGTTTGGAGCAACGGATTTTGCTTGTCGTCTTGCCTGGCGAATGGAATCCTTTAGGACCGTTTTCCTCCACGAATGGTCAAGTCGAAAACATTGCCAACAAGCCCGTAGCGGGCGCGATCCATGCGGCTTTGGCGCATCCCTCAAATCCCAATACTCTTTATATCGGTTCCGTAAACGGCGGGGTCTGGAAGACCATCGACGCCACCGCTTCGCAACCCAAATGGACGCCGCTAACGGACAATATGCCTTCGCAATCCATCGGCGCTTTGGCATTTGACGTTGGTGATTCGACCACGAATACAATTTACGCTGGCGTCGGGCGTTACAGTAGCTATGCGCAACTTGGTAATCAACGCATCGGACTAATGCGATCGACCAACGCGGGTCAGAATTGGCAAGTCGTCGATGGCGGAGGCGTTTTGAGGGGAAAAAACATCTCGGGGGTTCATGCTAACGGCAGCACGATTGTCGTTTCCGTAAACGTCGCAGATACCTTCAACGATTCGAACATTGGCATCTTTCGCAGCACGGATGTTGGGGCGAGCTTCGCTCAGATCTCGACTGGCAATGGGGCTGCTACCGGGCTCCCGGCTGGGGTGAGTTACGATCTTGTTGCCGACCCGCTGAATCCTAGCGTTCTGTATACGTCCATCGTTTTTTCGCCAACGGCTGGAGGGAACGGGGTCTACAAGTCATCCGATGCTGGCGCAACCTGGGCGAAGGTCAGTACTCCCGCGATGGACGCATTGATCGTTAACAACACCAGCAACTTGGAACTGTCCGCCGGACGCAACAACGAAGTCTACGCGGCAATTATCAATCGCGGGGCTGCTGTCGGAATATTTCGATCTCCCGATAATGGATTGACATGGGCCATTATGGACCTGCCTCAAACCAACGAAAACGGTGGGAATGTTGGGCTCAACCCGGGTGGTGGCAAGGGGCCAGCATCGGGACCGCCTGAATTCATTGCGGGTGGCCAAGGGGATATTCACTTTTCTATTGTTGCAGACCCTAATAACGCAAACATCGTCTACGTTGGCGGCGATCGACAACCGCGAGGATTCAACGATGCTGGTTCCTTCCCAAATGCAATTGGTGCCAATGACTTCAGCGGTCGCCTTTTCCGAGGAGACGCAAGCAGGCCAGCGGGAAGCCAATTTGTTCACCTGACGCACCGAAACAACTTGGGGGCCGCTGGCGGTGGCACGGCCAGCAACAGCTCACCCCATGCCGACTCTCGGGACATGACCTTTGACGCCAACGGTAACTTGATCGAAGTTGACGACGGTGGCGTTTATCGTCGCACCTCTCCGAAGAACAACACGGGTGATTGGTTCTCTGTCAATGGTGACCTGCAAGTAAAAGAAGCCCACGATATTGCTTGGGATTCTTTGAGCAACGTCGCAATGACGGGCAATCAAGATACGGGCTCTACCTACCAACCCAGCGAGAACGCTCGGCAATGGGTATCCATATCGACAGCCGACGGCGGGGATATCGCGATCGACAACATTCAGTTAGCAGGCAGCAATCAATCCGTACGCTATTCGAGCTTTCAAAATCTAGGTGCTTTGCGAAGTACGGTTTGGGATGCGTCTGGCGCATTGGTTTCAACGAGTTTTCCTGCACTTACTGCGGCGGCAGGCAGCAGTGCTATTGTAGGGGCATTCCGAACACCCGTGGAAACCAACACGGTGGCGGGTGGAAGGTTGCTTATTCAAGGTGCAAACGGCCTGTATGAATCCTTGAATGCTGGAACCACGGTGACCGCAATTGGAGTCGGCCAAGGGGTCAGCAATAGCGGCATTTTCTCCAATGCGATTTGGTACGGTGGAACGAAAAATAACGTCGCGAATCCAGATCTCGTTTGGGCTGCAAACGGTAGCGATGTATACCTGAGGACCACTGGTACTGGCAACGTTAACAGAACGGTCGGTGACCCAACATCTCGGTTGATTCGCGATTTGGCCGTAAACTCAAGCGATTCGGATCATGCGTTCGTTATCGACGGCCGTCAAGTTTACCAAACGACCAACGCCGGAAATACCTGGGTCGATATTACAGGCAGTTTACTGACCTTAGCAGATGATTTACTCTCCGTCGCTTTTGTGGTAGGGCCGCTAACCAGTTCCGTCCTTGTTGGAACCAATCTCGGCGTGTTTGCATCAGCTACAAATGCGATCGGTACTTGGAATAAGCTCGGTAGCCTTTTCCCTAATGCACTTGCCTTCGATATGGACTACGACACGACGGACGACATTCTCGTTGTAGGTACCATGGGCCGGGGTGCGTGGAGTTTAGCCAACACAAGCGTGGTCCTGGAAACAATCACCAAGAAGATCGATATTGCGTTGGGAAATAACGTTACTTACGTCGAGAACAGTCTTCCAGTTTTTGTCGCGACGGCTGCCAAGGTCACGGAACAAAACATCCCAACCTACGCCGGCGGGGTATTTTCACTGACCGTGTCAACCAATTATCAGGTCGGCGATCTCCTTGACTTTGCAAGTCAAGGCGTCGGAGCGGGAGAAATATCCGTAGTTGGGAATCAGGTTTCCTTCGGTGGAACGCTGATTGGGACCTATTCGGGCCCCGGGCAGACGATTGATGTGACGTTGAGCGCGGCCGCGAATCAGCCTGCCATTGAAAAGCTGTTGTCTCGAGCTACTTTCGTTCACACGACAGACGATCCCTCGCCTCTTCCGCGCGTGGTGAGTGCGTTTCTTGACAACGGCCTAAATGGTGCAAGCAAACGAGCGACGGTTCTTGTCGATGTCGTTCCCGTCAATGATGCACCCAGTTCGAGCAGTTTCTCCCTACCGTCTATCGATGAAGACACCAAGAATCCGACCGGTGGCTCTATCGCACTTCTCGTCGGGCCGTCGTTTCAAGATCCTGATCGCGGCAGCGGATTGTCTGGAATAGCGATTACTACCAATGCGGCATTGAGTACCAGCGGACAGTGGCAGTATTCTCTCGATGCCGTCACATGGCTCCCGGTTGGTGCTGTCTCGCCTGTTGCAAGCTTAGTTCTTTCGTCCTCAACTCGGATTCGCTTTTTATCCGCGAAGGACTACTTTGGACGACCTACTTCGCTAACCTATCGGGCTCTTGACGATACGTATGCCGGAGGATTCACGACGACTACACCTGTGATCCTCGATGTTTCGAACCCCAGCCCGACTGGGCCAGTTTCCCTGGCTGATAGAAACATCAGCATTCAAATCTTGCCCGTAAACGATGCGCCCATAACGACGGTTCCGAATCAAACTACCAGCGTCAACCAAGACCAACCGTTGGTTTTCAACATCCCGAGTGGCTGGTTTACGGACGTAGACAACGCAACGCTATCGCTTAGCATGACATCAGCCAACGGTAACAGTCTTCCAGCTTGGCTATCCCTGAATCTACAGACTAGGCAATTGACGGGCACGCCTACCAACGAAGAAGTAGGAGACTACGATTTCGTTATTAAGGCTACTGACGCTGGAGGATTGTTCACGACATTGCAGTTGCATTTGTCCGTGATCAATGTCAATGATCGGCCAACGAACATCGAATTGGTTGGCACGTCCGTTCGTGAAAATGAATTAGGGGTATTCATCGGGACGCTGTTTGGAACCGATATCGACAGAAGCGATCAATTTACTTGGCAAGTGTTCGATCAGCGATTTGCTACCCAAGGGAATTCACTTTACTTGGCTCCAGGAATCAAACTTGACTATGAAGTGACTCCTCGCATCGATCTTGATATCCAGGTGACGGATAACGGAACGCCGCCGTTATCGCTGACGTTGCGAAAGACGATTGACGTGCTCGACGTGAATGAATTTTCACCGTCCTTAAGGGCGACACGATTCAACGTTAGTGAATCTACACCGTCGGCGACGGAACTCGGATTTCTGGTAGCGCCCGACAGCGATACGAACAACAAAGTGCATTTCCGGTTTATGGGAAGGCCGCCTACTCAATTTTCGCTCGACAGCACCACAGGACGAATCGCACTCAAAGCGGATGCTTCGCTAGATCACGAGTCGGTAGCGTCCTTTCAGTTTTTTGTGGAAGCGTTTGACGACGGGCTTCCAGAACTTGGAACGACCGCTTCCGTCAATGTGACTGTGACGGATTCCAACGAGTTTGATCCGCAGATTACCAATAGTGCCATTTCGATTTCGGAAGGTCAAATCACGCGAGTTCCGTTTGCAAAACTGACCGCCTCGGATGGTGACACAAGCCAATCGGTTCGTTTCTTCCTACCAAGCAACGAGACCCGTTTTTCCGTAAACTCCATTACAGGCGAATTGTTGTTACTTCGTGCCGGAATCTTTGACTTCGAGACGAGCGCAACGGACTCTATCGTCGTCATAGCCAGGGACAGTGGAACGCCGTCTCGCAGTGTTGAACGCACGATGACTTTGCTGATTCAAGATGCGAACGACGCGCCTACTGCCGTCACTGTCCCTATATCGAATGTCCTTTCGAACGTATCTGGTTTAGATCTTGGCAAGATATCGATTGCAGATCAGGACCCAGGTCAGCTTTACACTATCCTTTCGAGTGATAATCGATTTATTATTGTCGACGGGAAGCTTTTCGTTGCCCCCGGTCTGAGCCTTAAAGAGACAGATTCACTGGGATTGGCGGTCCCAATTATTGCGACTGAGATTGGGGCTGACGGTAAGTCCTATAACATGAATATTGGCCTAACCCGAATTCCAAATCCGAAACCTTGGCAAAATCGGATAAACGCACTCGATGTGAACCGCGTCGACGGTGTCGATCCGCTTGACGCGTTAGCCATCATCAATGCACTTAACGCAGATGAAGGTTTCTTGCCATTCCCAAGACCAGCCAGCACTCTCGGTTTGCTGGACTACGATGTGGATGGTGACGGCACGATCAACCCGCTGGATGTTCTCGCCATCGTCAACTTCATCAATCTCAAAGCGAATGGCGAAGGCGAGGCTCTTGACCCAATGCCTGCGCTGGAAACCGTGGACGATGCTAACTGGTTGGCAGCCTACATGCAGATCGAAGAAGAAAATCTTTCCTTGCGTCGACGTCGCACTTAGGTGAGAGTGTCGAACCAATGAAGTAGCCGGAGAAGATCGCATGGCCGTGTTTAATCTGTTCGACCGTTTTGCGACCGTTTTAAACGACGCCTCGAGAATGGACGGCTTGGACCTCATCACGCGTAACGGGGCGTTGGTCGTCGTGCGCAAGTAACGTCATCCCGATCTGACAGCGTAGGCACTCTCCCACTTGAGATTGCCCGGTCCAATCCTGACCAGACGGCTCTATGACGCGTTCGAACGACGAAACAAAGTGGTCCCGGTTTTTCACGACAAACATCCAGGGCTTGAGTGGGACGGACGATGCTGACCTCAGCGATCCTTGATCGCGCGTTGACTTCACGAAGAGACGGAAATCAGCGCATCAACACCCCGAGTTGAACATTCAGTACAAACCCGTCGACTATGGGTATGCGCCACACTTAGAACTTGATCGATATTAGCAAGTCCCCCAGTTCAAATACTCACATTGCGGCCGCTGCAACAGCCAGGGTTATGGACAGCGAACGCCTCACCGTCGATAATGGCGGGCCTGCAACTCGTCCATTAGCCATTCGACTTTGGTCCAGGAGAATAACATGCCCGATTCGTTCCCCTCGCATGAAACAATGGCGGTCGTTATTGATCGCGATCTCGTCCGCGTTTTTTCACCGCTCAACGACGTCGATGGGCTGGCCCTACAGGGATGTTCGGCGGAGGATCCAGCCACCTGGGAAGATGTCGCCTTAATTTGGCCTCGTTATAAGTTTGATCCGGAGAACACAGAATTTGCCGATGGACTTCCCTTTCGTCTGGTCAGTCTCACCGAGGCCGTAAGTCTGCTCGCGGATACACCGGCTTGGTTTGTTTTGGATCTGAATGGGCGACGCGTTCTCACCGGCGGCCAGTTTCCCTTGCTGCGACTGCGTCACACGCCGATCGGGGAGGGGAGAAAGACGGCTCACATCACTGTGCTTCCGCCTTGGTGGGAATTGCTGCAGCATGTGGTTCCGGATACGATCCTCGGTCCCCGTTCCACACCGCTCATCATTCCTGTTCCGCAGCGGGATGTTCTTTGGGGTTCTTTGCCCTGTTCCTTCTTTGCCGACCGAATGCTCGGGTTGATTCACAGCGGCGTGGAGTGGATTGGCAAGAACTGGGAGGACGAACCGTGCGGGCGTCACGAGCTAACTTTAAGCGTTCATCGTGACTGGCTCATGACGCCGCGGGCGGAACTGAATGGTGGCATCCCTCGCGACTGTTTGCATATTGGGAAAGAATGGATCTCAGACTTGGTGGACGGCCAGACATTTCGAGTCTATCGGAATGAAGCGCCGGTGCCCATTCCGGAGGATTTATCGACATTCGAATCTGCGGCGATGGGACGACACGAAGTGGTCCTGTACTTCGATGCCTGCCGCGAAACGATCCAAGCTGGTTGGTTGTGGCTGCTTGAAGACGAAAGCCGAATTCGAAGTCGCGACGCATCGAAGCTGCTGGCGAGGGCGATGGAGGATTTTCTTTCATGGTGGCGGGTGAACCCGTTCGAGGGGGAGGAATCGCCGGAGGAAATCATTCAATACGAACGGGTTCGAATCCCAATTGTTAGCGAAGGGGGCCCTATGGTTGACTGCGACTGTCCGATTTGCCAGATGATGGCCAGCGAGAGTTTTGGACCAAGCATTCGTTCCTTCGATGGGCATTCGCTCGATGTAGACGACGATTTTGCGTTTTCAATCCACCCCACACGCGAAGCCTGGCAGGCTCAGCAACGAGAGTTCGAAGAGATGGACGCTCAAATCAAAGCCGACCTAAAGCTTCCAGAAGAACTGGGGGACGATGCGGAGGATCCGTTCGATTCGCCCTGGAAAAGTACTTTTATAGGAGAAGAAAACATTCCGGGAGACAGGTTCGGCCATCTCAGCACTGCGTTTCAGGTCGCAGAGTTGGTGGGTTGGTTGAAAACGGCGAAGGCTGACCAATCCGAAGTTGACATGCTTAACGCAGCCTTTCGTGACTATCGAATGGCGTCCCTACCCAGCCAACGGGTTATGTCCGCAGAGAATTTCAAGCATGTTTTGGAACAACTTGCATCAAAATACGGGGAACTCACTGCTCGCGCTGCGGATCTTCAGAGTCGAATCGATGAACGCCAGCGAGCTCCTAGGTATGGCGATGACGACTCGGAAATGCCGTTTTGAATTGCGGACTTCTGCGGACCACTCCTGTCGCAATGTAGTTAATCGATATACACTTAAACCGGATCCGATTTCCAAGTTCATTGGTCCAATTCCTGATTCACCAGAATTCTCATGGAGGATCGTGTCTTGAAGGAAACATTTGACGACAATGCGCTGCGAAAACTGGCTGTCGCGGCGTTACAGGATAATGTCACCCGTTCGCGGGTGAGTTTGGAAACGCTGTCGCCTGACACCACTCGACAGATGTTACAGGAGCTAGAGGTCCGTCGGTTTGAACTGGAGATGCAGAACACGGAGCTTCGGCGTGCTCAGTTGGAAGTGGATGGTTGGAGGGCGAGCTATTTCGACCTTTTTGACCTCGCACCGGTGGGTTATGTAACGGTCACCGAGGCGGGGTTGATCCTGCAAGCAAACCGGGCCGCAGCTACTCTTTTGGGCGTGCGGCAGGTGGATCTTGTCAGGAAACCTCTCCCCCGCTTCATCCACCATGAAGATGCCGACGACTATTACTTGTTGAGCAAACAGGTTCTCGAAACCAATGGACCGAAGGCGTGCGAACTGCGTATGATCAAGAGCGACGGCACGTCGTGCTGGGTCCATCTGGCGGCCACCGGTGCACCGGACGAGGGCGACTTACCTAGACTTCGCGTCGCGTTGAGCGACATCTCCGCGCTCAAGCAGGCGGAGCAAGCATTGCGGGTGAGCGAAGAACGTCACCGCCGCCTCGTGCAATCGGCTGCGGAAGGAATCTGGACCATCAATGCTGCGTCACGGACGGACTATGTGAATCCTAAGATGGCGCAGATGATGGGTTACACTGCCGAGGAAATGCTTGGACGCCCGCTCGACGACTTCATGGACGATGAGGGGCGTGCAATATTGGTAAATCTATTGAAGCGCCGCAAAGAGGGAGTTTCTGAGCAGTTCGAATTCAAATACGTGCGCAAGGATGGCACCAAATTGTGGGCCTTTGTTTCTACCAATCCGTTGTTCGATGACAACGGTAAGTATGTAGGGGCGCAAGCTCTGCTGACGGACATCAGCGCACACAGGGAAGCTGAGGCGGCCTTGCGCGCGAGCGAAGATCGCTATCGCCGTATCGTGCAGACTGCCGAGGAAGGGATCTGGACGATCGACGCCGAATCGCGAACGGACTACGTCAACCCCAAGATGGCGCAGATGCTTGGCTACCATGTCGAAGAGATGATCGGACGTCCACTCGAGGACTTCATGGACATCGAGGGGCGTGCCATTTCTGCAAATAACCTGAAACGCCGCCAGCAAGGGATCGCCGAGCAGCATGAATTTAAGTTTTTGCGCAAGAATGGTTCTGAATTGTGGACATTCCTCTCCACCAACCCGATCTTCAATGGCAGCGGTGCCTATGTGGGCGCGCTGGCGATGGTGACTGACATCACCGAACGACGCCAGGCGTTGCAACTGTTGGCATGGGAAAAGGAGGCCCTGGAAATGGTCGGCAGCGCTGCCTCGTTGCATGACCTGCTAGACCAGTTGATGCTCGGTTTAGAAGAGCAGTTGCAGGGTGCGGTCTGTTCCGTACTTTTGCTGGACGCTATTGGCAATTGTCTTAGGCATGGCGCGGCTCCTAGTCTATCGGAAACTTACAACGACCGCATCGACGGCACGATGATCGGTCCCATGGTTGGCTCCTGCGGCACTGCAGCCTATACGAGCCAGCAGGTGATTGTTTCGGATATCAGCAGCGATCCGCTTTGGGACGATTTCCGCGAACTGGCATTATCGCACAATCTCCATGCCTGTTGGGCAACGCCGATTTGCAGTGGAGAAGGAAAAGTCCTGGGTACCTTCGCTATTTACTATCGTAGTCCCCGTCATCCGATTCAAACAGAATTGGACTTGATTGCCAGGGCGGTTCACATAACGCGGATTGCCATTGAGAGGAGTTATGTGGAGGCAGCGCTGCGTGGCAGCGAAAAGAAATTTCGCATGCTCTTTGAAAACGCAAGCGATGCAATCTTACTCTTACGCGGTGACAAGTTCATCGATTGCAACGTTCGAACCCTTGAGATGTTTGGCTGCAAAACGCGTGACCAGATCGTTGGGCATCCGCCGTACGATTTCTCGCCGCCACGCCAACCCAGCGGCCGTGAATCGTACGAGTTCGCGATCGAAAAAATCAACGCTGCTTATGCCGGGCAACCTCAGTACTTCGAATGGACACACGCGAAGAGCGACGGTACTCCTTTCCTTGCCGAGGTGAGTTTGGACGTTGTGGATCTGGGAGAGGAGGTGTTGCTTCAAGCAAGCGTGCGCGACATTACGGAACGCAGACAGCTCCAAATCCAGCGTGAGCAGCTTGAACGGAATATGCAGGAGGCGCAAAAGCTCGAGAGCCTCGGCGTGCTGGCCGGTGGCATCGCGCACGATTTCAACAACATCCTCGCGGCGATCCTCGGAAACGCGGAACTGATCCGCCTAGACGTGATGAGCACGAGCTACATGAAACTGGAAAGGATCGAGGAAATCCGCAGGGCCGGGTCGCGAGCCCGTGACCTGGTTCAACAAATCCTTTCTTTTAGCCGTCGACAGCCGACCGAACTCAAGTCGATCGCGATTGAGCCAGTAGTTGCAGGTTCCCTACGCCTGTTGCGGGCCGGTCTGCCAGCCCGTTTGACGCTGTCGTTCAAGTGCGAAGCCGACATGCCGCTTGTCCGAGCCGATGCAACGCAGATGGAACAAGTTGTGATCAATCTCGTTACCAATGCTATGCAAGCTATTCTTGACGGACCTGGCCAGATCGCTGTCCAACTGGATACCGTGTTATGCGATACAGCATTTTTGCAAGCGCATCCGGTAGTATGTACACTGCACGAAGTGCGTTCTAAACATATCGTACGACTCACAGTCATAGACAATGGTCCAGGCATAGAAGCCAGCACGATAAAAAGGATTTTCGAACCGTTCTTCACAACCAAACCGGTTGGCGAAGGTACCGGTTTGGGTCTATCGGTGGTGCATGGAATCGTACAAGGGCACAAAGGAGCAATTGAGATCGAAAGCCAACTGGGCCGCGGAGCGACTTTCACGGTCTATCTGCCAATCGCTCCAGCGCAGGCTGGTTCTACTGGAGTCAACCCCATACCTGTGCTCAGCACCGCATCGACGGACAAAGGCACCATCTCGCATATTCTCTTCCTGGATGACGATGAATCGGTAACCCGTATGGTTAAACAACTGCTTCAACTGCGTGGTTACAGCGTCGATGCCTATACGGATCAGCGTCAAGCCCTCGACGCGATTAGTGCCGATCCGGCCTCCTTCGATGTGGTGGTAACGGACTACAATATGCCTGGCATGCAGGGGTTGGAAGTAGCCCGCGAAGTTCGTGCGATCCGGGCTGACCTGCCGGTGGCCGTCACCTCGGGCTACATTGACGAGGAGTTGCGATCGGGTGCGTCGGCAGCAGGAGTCCGGGAGCTGATTCCTAAACCTTTCGCGATGCAAGATTTTTTTGCAGTCGTTGAGCGATTGGCGAAGAATGACAATGAAAAAAACCGGGGATGAAAGTCAACCATGTGTCATAGTCTCATTGGCCTGCGAACACTTAGGAGTTGAATACCACCTCGAGGAGTTTGATCGACCAAGCCACTGCCAAAAGCACAACCCAAGCGAGCCCCACGCCTCGCGGCAAGCGAACCTTCCGCGGTTGCGTTTATTCTTACCCAAGCAGCCCTCATCGAAGAGCTCAAAGAGGAATTTGAAGTGGGCGAGTACAAAGCAGTTCAAGTCTCGATGAGAGATATGGAAACCAAAACCAAGCTAGACTTCGGCGATATCCGAAAATGGGACGTTTTAGAACGGGAGGGAGCGGAAGAAATCTCAAGGATGATTCCGGAGTAAAGGTACTCAATTCGCTCGAAGACATGATACTGTAGCTGATCGAGCCACTGGCTCGTTCGTTGTAGCTGAGCGAGTTTCTCGCTCGATGGTTGAGCGGGAGCTTGTCTCCCCTCAACCATGTTTTGGCGTACTACCTTGCTTCACGAACCGAACGAGCGAAGGGCCTCGCTCGTCCACAGCTAGCTTCGCCAGCGTTACTTACTTGTCTTTCTTAGCCTTGCGTTTCGCCCGGCGTTCTTGCTGCGTCGGGCCAGTGGATTCGTTCTCCTGCTCTCCTACTTTGCGTTCCACTGCGGCGTTGTTGATGGTTGGGAAGTGTTTGGCGAGGTCGATTTTCAACGCGGCATGCTCGGCTTGGGAAGACAAGTTTGTCCACTCGTATTCGTCGTTCCGATGGTCGTAGAGTTCCTCGTCCCCGTTGGCATAGCGGATGTACCGCCATCGATCCGTACGGATCGCATGGTTGTTTAGGCCGAAGGTAGTCACAGCAACTTTATTCCAGGTGGCGGTCGGATCGGCCAGCAGAGGCTTGATGTTATCCCCTTCGAGCCAGGCGGGCTTCGGGATACTGGCAAGATCGCACAGGGTGGGATAGACGCTCATGAAATCGACAGGGCTTTTGCAAACGCCGCCAGCTTTTGTGACACCTGGAACGACCCAAATGAACGGTGCGCGTGTGGCTTCCTCCCAGAGGGCAAACTTTCGCCAATGCTGCTTTTCACCCAGGTGCCAACCGTGATCGCCCCAAAAGCAGATAATGGTATTGTTCTTCTCTGGCGATTTATCATAGGCATCGAGAACACGGCCAACCTGACCATCGAGGTACGAAATCGTGGCGAGGTAGGCTTGCACGGCTTCCTTCCAACGACCGGAGGCAAGCACATTGGCATGGTCTCCACTGGCTTTGGCCATCTTCAAGCCAGCGGAAGGGATGTCATCGAGATCACCTTCTTTGGTCGGCGGCAGTTGGATGTCCGCTAGTGGATGCATGTCATAGTATTTCTGAGGGACGTTCCATGGCATGTGGGGCTTGTGAAAGCCAAGTGTGAGGAAGAAGGGAGTGTCATGGGACTTGGCGAGTTCGGCGATGCCATAGCTCGCGATGGAAGTGTCGGATACAGATTCATCCCCCCCTTCGATGACGCCGAACGCAATGCCTCCGATGTCTCGCTTGTGAACTTCAGCTGGTTTGGCTTTTTCGGTGCCGGTGGAGGTCCACTGTTCTTGCCAACCGAGGCCGCCGTGCCAGAGTTTCCCGATGCCGAGGGTCTGATATCCCGCGTTTTTGAACTGCATGACGAGTGATTCGGCAGGCTTGATGCTGGCGACGAAGGGATTGCCATTGTCATAAACTCCTGTGGTTCCGGGTCGTTTGCCACTGAGCAATGCAGCTCGTGAGGGATTGCAGACTGGGCCGGCGCAGTGAGCGTTGGTAAAGGTCACCCCCATGGCCGCGAGGCGGTCGATGTTGGGCGTCTTGGTTTGCTTGTTGCGCCCAAAGTGGCCGACCCAGTGATTCAGATCGTCCACCGCGATGAACAGAACATTAGGCTTGCCTTTGGCTGTTGGCAATTCGATTGCGGGACCGTCCGCCAAAAGCTGGCTGCACATGAGTGTCAAGGTGGCGAACAGAAGCAGACTTGTTTTCATTTGATTGGATTGCCTTTTAGGCGAGCGGCGGAAATGCATTTACCGGGAGGGCGAGGCTCCTGCCGAGCCAAAGCCAAGCTCGGCAGGAGCCTCGCTCTCCCACACGAAGGCTCGGCAGGTAGATCTCAATCTGCCGCTCGCCTTACGTTTGAATTGGATTATTTTCTCATGGCTTGAGCATAAGGACAACATCGCCCTGCGTGTTTTTGAATTCGAGCTGACGAACCTGTGAATCACCTCTTGGCAGATGCAGGCGCACGTGGATGAGCTTGCCATTAGCAGAAGGGATCGTTCTGGTAACGCTCGATAACGGCGGTAGCGGCGCGGCTGCACGCATCCACGTGATAGAGTTCTGGGGGCAGATTGCCCATGGCACGGTCTTGACCATCGAGGGTGATGTTGGCGGAGAAAGGACTTTGGGCGTTCTGCGCGAACACATGCTTGAAGCCATGGGTGGGAATTGCGGTGGTTGGACCGAGGTGCCATTTGCCAAACTGTGCAGTGACGTAGCCAACCTTTTGCAAACGGCTGGCGATAGTGGTTTCCTGATCAAAACCCTCAAGTGAACCGCCGTTGGAATCGAGATTGAATCGGCCTTGGAACTTGCCGACCAAAAGTCCGGCTCGCGACGGGACGCACTGCGGTGCGGTGCTATAGCCATGCTTGGTAAGAACGCCGCTACGGGCAAGGGCATCGATATTCGGGGTCTTGATATCTGCCAAGGTGCCTTGAACTTGGCCCTGGGCTTTCAGAAAAACAACACATACGTGATTCGATACAACACCGTCGATGCTATGTTTTCGCATGAACGCGATTTTACTGCCATCGGGTGAGAAGACACAGGCTTCGGGGCGTGGTCGGGTCTCGTCAGAAACTCTGGATGTAACGCGTTGGCAATCACCGGTGGCGGCATCGGTTAGGAAAACACTGTTGTCCATGATGTGCGCTAGGTTGCTTCCATCCGGGCTCCACGTGAACGCAGATGCAATGTCCCACGGGTTGTGCGTAAGCTGCGAGACCGAATCATCCTTAGGCACGACCGTCCAAAGTTGCACAATGCCTTCGTCGTCCTTCATGAGAAAGGCGATTCGCGAACCATCCGGCGAGCTACGTAGCCAGTGTCTTGGGCCTTGAATGCCCGGAAACCTGCGGTCCGCAGTGAACGTAAGTCTCCGTTGTTTTACACCGTTCGGTGGACTGGGACGGTCAGCGATCATGCCTGCCAGCGGACCATCCCCGGCCTGCCTCAAGTCCTCCGGCAAGTCTACGATGAAAACTTCCGAGATGCTTTCGCCGTTGGTCTTGACTACTGTTCCTTGGAAGGCCAAGGCACGCGATTGACGTATGCCATTAGTCCGCACGTATCCGTTGGTGCCAACCCAAGCTTCTTCGCACGCACGTTTGATTTCGTCCGAACCGGGTTGTGGATTCGCGGTCGTGCGAGAAACGATGGCCGCGAAAAAGTCACTGGAATGATTGCGAATGTTTTCCGCAGGCACTCGAACGGGATGGCCGGGAATACTCACGCCGATATCGCGGAGCTCGCTTTCCAACAGCGCATCGTTATACGTGAAGCTGACCCAGTCGCCGGTCGCATCCCAAACATGAACGTGCGAACCGCCTCGCAATGCGCCAGGCGTGAATGGTGGAATCAAGTCTCGCGCATCCAGATTCACAGCAATTCCCGGTTTTTCCCAGTCTACCATCACACCTTGCCGGTGACTGAAGCTGTATTGCCAATCGGGGGTCGGATTCTCCGGGCCGAGAATGAAGACCACCTTCCACTCGCGCGGGTGAAAAGTGGCCACGCCGCAGTGCGCGCCTTGCAATGACTCGTACAGTCTCCGGACTTCACCTGTATGGACGTTGATGGCTTCGATCGTGCTACCATCAAATAACGAACCCGCTTCACCGAAACGGGTGTCGTAAACAATCCAATTGCTGTCCGGCGACCAGACGCCCGTGTTGGTCAAGTTGTGCCCTTGGGGGCGAGATGTTATTTGACGATCCATAACGGTCACGATGAACCTGGATTCCTGAAACGTCTACGTCGCGATTCGTCCTGACTACCGTCGCCTACGGCTCGGGGTTAAACGAGTTACTCCCGACGCAGGCTGAACGTAGTGTAGTGCAGTCCGTCTTCTTCCTCGACCACGAATGCACCGGATGGTGCTAGGTACTTGGCAATAACCTCAAACGGTGGCAGATTTCTGCCTTTCAGGGCCGTTACCAAGGCGGTGAAGAGGGGATTGTTCTCGGAGACCGACTCCAAGCGATTGATATTCTCTGGGTCGTTCGCCAAATCGTAGAACAGCCGCAAGGATTCCTCAGGACGTTGGTACGACATGATGGATGTTTCTTTGTCCTTGAGCTGGGCCTTGATTCGGTCCCGTACCAGCTTGAACTCAATCGAATCACTCAAAAGATCGTCACCGCTAGAAAGGGTTCGGATGGCCTGTTCGATCGATTCGATCGAGTCGCTTGCCAACAGTTCCTTGCCAACGATCCCAAACGAGGGCTGTTGGACGCGAATGTTTGGGTTGTCGTTCTTGAGATCCAAGTAATAGATCGTTGAGTCACCGATCGTTTTGGAGGTCCAACGCCCCTCACTCGACTTGATTTTATTAAATAGTTTCGGCAAAACGTCGGCTTTGAACCGTTGTGTGTCTTTGATATGGATGCCGACTAAGTTGCTTTGGCTATTGATGCGTTTGGTTGGCAATATTAATTGGGTCAAAGAAACTCGATCGTTTAACAAGTCTAGAAAGTCCTTTCGAAGATCGATTCCGGTTTGGCTGCTTCCGCGTGCGATCACATTGTTTTCAAACATGTTTTCGCCACCAAAGGTATCCACGATTTCCGCGACAGCCTTGAGCGTTTTGGCAACGTCCCAATTCATCGTACCGTAGCTGACGACTTTATCGTTTACCCACGCTTCTGGTTCGGTCGAACCGCTCTTGGGACGCACAGCACGCAACACGCCGCGCCGATTGGTGTCCAAAAGAAGATGTGCGTGCAGGATGGAGTCGAAATCGTTCGGTGCCAGAATGGCGCTGCCGCCAAGGCCTTTGATGCCGTCGATGCCCAACGTTTTCAGAGTCGCCAGGACAAAGAGACTGGACGAATTTGCCTTGGCGACCTCCCGATAGAGGGCGAGTGGGTTGGCATAGAACGACGCCTGCGGTCGTTCACCGGTGGTCCCGACGCAACGGCTCATGATGGTCGTGAAATCCCGGTTGTCGGCTAGTGATTTGTGATCGATGCCGCTTCCCTGCCAAATCTGAGCCAGGGTTTCCGCGTATTCCGCATTGTTGCAGACTACGAGCACGCCAGCATTGAGAAAGAACCCTAATTGTTGATCCTCTCGCGTGCCATTTCGGATCTGATTGACCGTGATCTTGCCAACTTCTTTGGTGCTCTTGGTTCCACCGCTCGATGAGATCCGGCTTTCCAACCGTCCGATCATGAGTTCGACGGCTGGCAACTCGTCGCCCGCTTCGAGTAGCGCACAAATAACTGGGGTTGTTTTGGTTGGTACGAGGGCAATAGCAAGCTCGCCGTTGGGGATCGACAGCAACTCATCCAAGTTCACTCCCACGACATCCTGCATCCCTTGAGCAAGGTTTGCGAAAGTGGAGTAAAAGGATCCGAGGATCGGCTTGAGTTGTGGATCCTCGGCCAGTCTCCCACCCAACGATTGCGCAAGCTTGGCCTTGAGTTCCCGGGTGTCATCCACTCTCGCATAGAGCAACGTCTTCTGCGAAAACAACTTAGGAGCCGTAGGGCGTTGAGCCCAGGCCAAGCTAGGGGACAATGAGGAAAGAAAAAGCAGCGCCGTAAAAACTAGTTTTTTGTGCATGATCCGTAGAGTTCGAGGTGCGTGTCGGTTTATTGGTTATTTTGAAATTATATTTCGGAAAATCTAGGCGTGGACTTTTTTAAGGGAGCAGCGAAGTGAAAACTACCAATCACAACCCGAAACGTAAGTGAGGGACCTGCGAAATTGTCCCTCGCTTACGCTTCGGGTTGGGAAACTCCAGTCCGCCGCTCGCCTTAGCTCCAATCTTGAGCCGCATCCCTGCCTAATTCGACGAGGGAAATGTATTGGTCGTCGCAAAACCGATCGGTCATGCCTGCCAAATACACAGCTACCGTATGCTCAATTCCCCACTCCAACGACCATTTTTGAAAGCGAACTGGGAGTCGCTGAGGATAGGATTTGAGCAGTCGATAAAGCTGATTCAGGCGAGTTGCCGCCTGCAATCGCACTGCCACCAGCTTGGGATGCCGATAGACACGTTCAAAAAGAAAGGCTTCCAGTTCTTCCTTGTCGGACTGCATGTCTGGCGACATTTGCAATTGGATACCAACTTCTTGGACCCCTTTGCCATCAAGCTGACCCGCCTCAGACAATAAGCCCATCGAATATTGCAGGAAATTGTCCATTTGGATATCGATGAGCGTGTGCACCAACATCTGCCGGCGGTTGGTTAAGCTGCTTTGATCCAGAGGCGCAAATTGTCGAGCTCGCTGCACCAACCCCAGTCCTGAGAGTTGTTGCCAATTGAGCAATCCTAATTTCAACGCGTCATCGAGGTCATGGGCGTCGTACGCGATACTGTCGGCTGCATCGACGACTTGAATCTCCAGCATGGGCACAGTGCCAGAATCTTTGTGCGACCGAAACTGCTGACCCGAGAGAACTTCTAGAGTCAAGTTTAGGCCTGGATAGGATGTGTAACGTTGCTCAATGCGAGTGGCCAACTCGATTGCAAAGGCGTTGTGCGAAAATCCACCAAAGTCCTGAACACAAGCTTGCAACGCATCTTCGCCGCAATGCCCGAACGGCGGATGTCCGATGTCGTGCAGCAAGGCCATGGCTTCGATCAGGTCCTCATTGAGCCTTAATGTTCGTCCAATCGTCCGAGCCAAGGAAGCCACTTCGTTGGTATGCGTCAGACGAGTACGGTGGTAGTCCCCCATATCGCCTGTAAAAACTTGCATTTTTCCGCTCAATCGGCGAAACGCGGAACTGTGCAGAATGCGATCGCGATCGCGTTGGAAGGGGCTGCGATAGTTATGCTGCGGTTCGGAATGCTCGCGGCCAGCGGACTGCGCCGAAAACATGGCATAGGGGGCGAGCAAGAGACGCTCACGGGATTGCCATGACAAGGAAGGATCAATATTTCGATTGGTCTGTGAGCGTTTGGTTTGGGACATTGGAAAATGGAGTTCAAATTTTTTTTGGGCTATGCAATCCTTTCGCAGCCTCAGTTTTACGGCAAGTGAACCGTAGGTTCGATAGCAGTCCGGAAAATTTTAACAAATGTTTCATAGTTTCAAAGGACGAGAATTTAGCTCCGCGAGCGGTTTGTTTGGTGCAGTTAAACCAGCCGAGGGGATGTGAAAACTACCGATCCTAACCCGAAACCTAAGTGAGTAACCTGCGAAATTTTCCCTCATTAACGTTTTTTGAAGTTGCACGATTTTATGTCTTTCGGGCCAAAGGCCCAACCATTTACCTAGCCCAGGCAAACTACCGGGCCTTCGGCTCTAAGCCCATTATCACAACTTTTTAGCACCGCCTGGCCTCACCCTCCCGGACAATGGTTTTACAGGGTAAAATCTTCGTTCTTGTCCTCAACTCAACGGAAAGCTCCTGCTAATGCCCCATTATCAATACCCCGACCTGTCGAAAATGATCGACCATTCGTTGCTGAACCCAACCTTGACCGTCGAGCAGCTTGAGGCAGGAATTCAGTTAGCTATCGCCTACGACGTGGGGAGCGTCTGCATCCTTCCCTACTATCACAAACGCTGTGTCGAACTGCTGGCCGGTTCCACCGTGGCTCCGAGCAGTACCGTAGGATTTCCTCATGGCGGAAATACGACTCGGACCAAATTGGTCGAGGCCGAACAATTGATTGAAGACGGCTGCCTCGAATTGGATATGGTTTCCAATATCAGCGCGGTTCTCAGTGGCAATTGGAAAAGGGTCGAAAACGAAATCGATGCGATCGTCAAGCTTTCGCACGAAGCCAAACGTCGAGTCAAAGTCATTTTTGAGAACTGCTACCTCCAGGTGGAACAGAAGATTCAACTCTGCAAAATCTGCTGTCATGTGGGAGCCGATTGGGTGAAGACCAGCACTGGCTACGGTACCGGCGGTGCCACCATGGAGGATCTCCAATTGATGCTCGACAACGTGCAATCTCCTGTCCAAGTCAAAGCTGCGGGCGGTATTCGCGACTGCGACGCCCTCATCAAGGTTAGGGACATGGGTGTAACCCGCGTGGGGTCGTCCAAAACAGCCGAAATACTTGACGAAGCCAGACGTCGTTTAGGAATGCCCGCGATTGACACCATCAAGGCAGCACCCGTGGGGGCTAGTTATTAGGCCAGCGGCAGATTGAATATCCCAACCCGAAGCATAAGCGAGGGACACTTGATCGCTGAAAGAACTCACGATGAAACATGTTCAATCTTGGCTTATAGACCATCAAAGCCAGATGGCTGATGAGCTAGAGGATTTGTGCAATAAAAACTCAAGCTCCGATGACGTTCCTGGATTAAATCGAGTTGCCGATTGGCTCACCGAATACTTTTCCCCCTTGGAAGTCCCGTACGAAAAAATCGTACTCCCTGCTTTTGAGACTATGGACGATAGAGGGACGATCACATCCCACACAACCGGCACCGCGTTGAAATGGGATCTTCAAGGCGTCGGCAAAGTGAAAAAGCATCGACTGCTGTTGAACATTCATTACGATACCGTTTACGGGTCGAAAAGTAACTTCCAGCAGTGTGAGCGGTACGAAGGTCTCGCTCCAAACGGGCAATCTGAATTGAGGATGCGAGGACCGGGCGTCATCGACGCCAAGGGGGGAATCGTCGTCCTGCGCTGGGCTGTCATGGCGGCCAGAAAATTCTTAGATCTCTCCAATCTGGACTTAACCATTGTCCTCACGCCAGATGAAGAAATCGGCTCACCCGCGTCAATCGACCTGTGGAGGAAGATCGCTGGGCAGTTCGATTTCGCCATGCTGTATGAACCCACGCTTGCGGACGGATCAATGGTCTCGCATCGAAAGGGAACTGGCACATTCATTATTCTCGTTCGAGGGAAATCCGCCCACTCAGGCAGGAATTTTCATGACGGTCGAAACGCAATCATACACGCTTGCAAAGTGGCCTTGGCCATGGACGCACTCAATGGCCAACGTCCCGATGTGACCGTCAACGTAGGACGAATCCGTGGCGGTGTAGCGGTCAATGTAGTACCCGACTTGGCCGTTCTTCGGATCAATGCTCGAGTCTCCTCCCACGAAGATCAAGTGTGGATTGAGTCAAGGGTGCAGCAAGTAATTCAATCGTTTTGTGAGCCTGATTCCGGCTACCTCTGTGAACTGCATGGCGGAATCCATTCAGCTCCCAAGAACGTCGATGACACCACTACCACCTGGATGGGGCTGATACAACAGGCGGGGGCAAGCATCGGCGAATCCATTCACTGGAAACCGTCCGGCGGAGCAAGCGATGGCAACCGGCTCGCCTCTTTGGGTCTTTCCAATATCGATACCTTTGGCCCAGAAGGTGATTTGTTGCACAGCAATCAAGAATGGGTGCGACTAAGCAGCCTCCCACGCAAGGCAGCGTTGACGGTCGCGGTAATCAAGGCGATCGGAGCGACCTAGTGCTTCTACAAGTCATAATTCTGGGGATGGCCACAGTGTAGAACGGCACTCCGTGCCGTTTTTCTCGGCACGGAGTGCCGAGCTACTCTTTTTTGCCAGCTAGAACTCAAAACTTTTTCCTTACGTCCGTATTGCCTCGTTTTCATTTTGGTAAAATCGCCTGAACGCTCATCAAAAAAGCATGGCTGCTCGCGCGGCTTGCAACCAGAATTCGATGCGGAGAGGACGGCTGGCATTTGTGACAAGTAAAATCCGGGGAACTGTAGTGCAAGTCAATTCGGACGGCGATTTGATCACCGACATTGCCGAGGAGCAATTGGTTGGCGTTAGCCGAACAACAGACACTAAGATTGTGGTAGACGATGAACATGAGACGTACGGCCTGTTCGATTCCAGCCACGATCAACCCGCGATGACCCTAATCGCCATTATCGAGCCAAAACAAACACTTCGTCTCCATCTCGTATCGGACTCAGCCGCAATGATGTTAGGCGTCACAACAGGCGCAAAAGTCGAAGTACGCTGGTAGTCCATCTTATGTATTTCTATTTCCCACCAACAATCCACTGACGAGAAAAACATGACTCACACAACTTCCAGTTTGAAATTCAGTTCGCTAGGACTTCGCACAGCAATTATCGTTAGCACGCTGATGCTGGTGGGTTTCGTCGTCTTGCCCTTTTGTTTTGCCCAAGAAAAGCCCGCCAAAATGCTTCGACACATCGTGATGTTCAAATTCAAAGAGACCAGCAGCAAGGAGGACATTCAAAAAGTCGTTGACGCGTTTCGTTCGCTAAGAAAATCCATTCCTCAGGTTTCAGCCTTTGAATATGGAACCGACAACAGCCCAGAGGGACTTTCGAATGGCTTTACGCATTGCTTCCTCGTAACGTTCCAAACGGAAGCAGACCGAGAAGTGTACTTGCCACACCCCAAGCACAAAGAATTCGTCGAAGTGCTTAAGCCTCACCTCGATAAAGTGCAAGTGGTCGACTATTGGGCTTCGGAATGAATCGCCAGTGTGGCACGGCGGTCCCCGCCGTGATTTTGCACCTTCGTGATTTCGCACCTTAACGTGCATCATTTCCCGCAATGATTATTCACCTCAAAGAGTCATGGCGTAAGTAATGATATTGATGCCAAACGGATACGAGCACTTCAACGAGTATTCCTGAAAATACTCGATTTCTTCCCCTTCTCTTTCCCATCCGTCCGCCACGTCGTTGTTGTGGCAAAAGAGAGCGATCAAACGGTGTTGGTCGTCGAAGTAGCCAAAGAAATGCGGAGAGGTATCGTCGCGTTCGAATGGTCCGTGCCAATCTTCGTAGGTCATGCCGCGCTGCCACGCGCGGATGCTCGGCACTTGCGGCAATTTGGCCAAATCATAGACCATATGGAAGATCTCGTGGTCTAGGCTTAACTCGATGGGTTCTCGGTCTGGGAATACCTGCTTCATTTCTTCACGGATATGTTTCCATTCGGCATCTGCCCAAAAGTCATCCGCCATGAGAAATCCACCCTGGAGCAGGTAATTGCGAAGCGCTTTCTGCTCTGTCGAATCAAGTGCCATGGCCCCCATGTTGGTCATGAAAATGAACGGGAAATCGAATAATTGTGGCTCGGTCAATCTCATGGTTTTGCCATTCGGATCGACTTTGAGCGTGGTCAATTGCTGAAGTCGAAACGAAAAGTTCCAGTCGCAATCCGGATAGTCATTCCGCCAACCTCCCCCTCTACCCTCGCGACCGCCGCTGGATCGAAATTCAATACGAACGAAGGTAAAAACGTCTTGGCGGAAGCCGGGGGCGATCGCCCATTGTGGATAATCGGCTCGCACGGATTGTGATTGGCCACGACCGCCGCCGAACCCCATTCCTGAGCTTCCACCCCCTGGACTTGATCGGGTTTTTTCCCGTCCCTCAAGCGGCACTCGGAGCGATTCACCGGTATTCGGCCTGGGTCGGTCGCGAGGTTCTTGCATGGCGATCGCCCAAAAGCAATTGGACAACACGAATACGAGTGTGGCCCAAATTCCTATATTCTTCGAGACCTCTCGCTGAACGCCACCAAATTCACGTTAATCCGTTCTTTTCGTAGCGGAACCTGTCAAAGGTTTCGAGGGAGGTGTTGCCTACTTCGGCAACCAACGAAATGCTTGACGCATTCCGCTACAACCGCATCGCCGAGGTGGC
>JANPNA010000178.1:0-3243 GCA_031427235.1 Pirellula sp. | reverse complement strand
GCCGAAGGATTGGGAGCGAGCCTTGGACCAATCCGTTTGGTTTTGCAGGGAGATATATCCAAGACCGAGTTTTCGACCATCGCTCAAAATTCTTCGATTCAGTTTCTTGATGTTGGAGCTGGAGAACACCTTTCGGAACTTGTTGAGAAACTGGGGAAGTTTCAAAGCGTCAAGGAGATCTCGTTGGGGCTGACACCGATCAGTGGCAGGGATATCGCAGAATTGGCGTCGAAATTACCGAACCTTGAACGCATCCATTTCCTTCAAAGACAGTTAGGGAGGTTGCGAATCGAGGACAACGACAAACTGATCTCATTAGGTGCGAGTCACAATCCAGGGAGTCTTCAGGTCGAAAACAACGACAAATGGATCTCAACACGTGCGCCGCACAATCCTGCGTCCTACCTGCAACTTGACGCGCTTCGCCTCGTGAACGCGACTAAACTAGCAGATAGATACGAGTTGCCACAACGCATGAACTACGTTCATATCGAGAATGTGCCATGCCTGAAGGGGCTATTCTTTCATGACAAGATGCCCAAGGGGGCTGTTCTCAAAGGCTTGCGCGACCTCGATGCTTTTGCGGGCGGGGGCTCGAACGTGAACGACGATTTGCTTTCCGCCGTGTTGGAGTGTGACAAGCTAGAAAAGCTCATCCTTGCCTATGCCGGTGCTTCTCCAGAATCGCTTTCCCGCATCGGAACGCTACAAAAGTTGAAGGTTCTTGTTTTAATGGGTACGAAAGTTGACGATCAAGTAGTGCGGCAGTGGACCCATCTTCGAGAACTTCGAACTCTGCATCTGGACAACGTGGCAATTACGGATCAATCGATGGAGTGGATCGGCGGATTAGCGAACCTAGAATCGTTGTCCATCGAAGGAACTCGCGTGACTGCCACCGGCTGTCGGTATCTCGAAGGCCTAAAAAACTTAAAGACCTTGCGCATCGGACGAATGGAAATGACCGCGGATGTCATTCGAAGCATCGCATCGCTCCCTTCATTGAGAACGCTCGATCTATCTGGTACGAATCTTAACGAGGAATTGATCGCGGCCTTCATCGATGCACCGAAAGGAGTCCTCGAGCGTTTGATCCTAAATGGCAGTGAAGTCAATGGTCCGATGTTGCTCGAACTGGCACAGGCGAAGCGCTCGATAGTATTTGAATTGGATGGCGTTCAGATAATTCCTTCTGTCTTGAGCGCCTTGGAAAAGCAGGAGCGGCTTTACGTTTCACGGCCGAATGGAACAACGCGTTCGTTTGGCGAAGTGGACCCTGGGCGATTCGCCCCAGACATCGTTGAACCCGCTTCCGATCCAATCCAGTCGCGATAACCCTTGAATGTAGTCCATCTACCAAGACCGGAAAGGTTTTCTTTATGCGATGGCAAGTCCGATTTTTTATGAGCGTCATCATTTGCATGCTCATTCCATTTTTTTCAGGGTGTGACTTTCATTTGCAGTTGGATAGTGCGCCCGTTACGGTAACCAACGATGTTGTCACTTCTTCCGGACGAGGAGGATACGATTGGCAAGTCCTTAACGGCAAGTTCGAAGTTGCAAGACCTTCGACATACGGTGTGGCGGAAAAGATCGATCGGGTAAAGCTGAAATCCAATTTGGTGAACGTGAAGTTCGTGGAGCGTTCTGCCACAGACAAGCCATCGGCAATGGACGATGATGTCTGGGAATGGTTTAGTCGCCTGGAGTTGAATCACGCTGAGCCCAGACTGCTCATGGAGTTAGAAAAGGGACCGGAAGTCGGTATCGATCCTGTTTGCTTCAACCAGGACGGGACTCGAATGTGGACGATCGCAGGGAAGTTGATTGAATGGGACGTTGATACGGGAAAACGCCTCCGATCATTTGATGCACCAATGAAGGAATGCAAATCAATACAATTGGATGCGTCAGGCCAGAGTATCGTGCTTCAAAACACGGAAAGAATACTTCGCATTTCGCTTGCTGACAATGCGACACTTGGCCAATGGCGACCATCCAAGGGATCGATTGAGTCCATGGCCATGGCGCGAGATGCGGATGCGTTTGGAGTGGTTACAACCGGAAGCAAACTCCAAGCCATCACGCAAAATTTCTCCAAGGTAGTTGAGTTTTCTGAGGCAGCTTTGTCATTCAATAGGATTGCTATCCATCCGAAAGGGAATTGGATTCTAGGAGTAACAAAGCGTGGCTTCGTGCGTTGGAAGTTTGGCGATCGCGCTGAGATTTCGGATTACTACCGCAGTGAGATAATGCCGATGGATTTCTCGGTTCCGATGGCTGGTACGGTATGGGATCGATGGATTGACCAACGGGTTCTCCATGAGTTCCTTGGACCTGTGCGATTGCAACCCACTACGTCCATGGATTACCTGTCCATCAATGCGGCGATTTTGGCGGCTGAGAATGCCACGGTGGACGGAACCCAGGATTGGATGGTACTTCATATACAGAAAGGGAATCTCGAGAGCCCCGAAGACTTTCTGATTGACGTATCACAAAGTGAGTTTTTGTCGTCGGTTCCGTGGAGGATACCACTTCGCGGAGCCCGTTTTATTGGCGGCAATTCATCGATGGAGCGGGTGGCGTTGGTAGCAAACGGGAAGCTCAAAGTTTATTACAGGCGACGTTGGTTAAACCTGAACGGGATAATGACGGCACAAAAGCTTGCTGGACTTTTACTTGCGGGACGAATCGAACAAATCGAGATCTGCGCAAAGGAAGTGAAACAAATAAACGTTGATCGCGGAGGGAACTCCGGTTTAGATCTATATCGGTTCATCGCCGAATACCTTGGAAGGAATCTCATATCTTTGGATAACTCAACGGGCGAGAATACGAATCGCGAAGCAATCCAACAATGGCAACGCTCAGGAAGTGAATTGGCCATTCTGGCATCGGCGGCAAGACATCTTGCCATTCGGGCGGAAGCGAGAGGCACTAAAACAGCGGATACGGTTTCTCCAGAGGCATGGCGAACGCACGAGAAGGAAACGAAACTCGCATTCAAGGATTTGAAACCGTTGATAGCGATGGAGAACCCGCCCTATGCTGCGATAGAACTGTGGACAAGGTGTGCTGTAGGCTCAGATCTAGATCGCTCCAGCGCCGAAGGTTTGCTTCAACGCAGTGCTGAACTTTACCCCAATCAAGTCCAACCGTTTGTGAACATGAGTTTGTGGCTATTGCCGCGATGGGGCGGAAATACCGGCGATGGAGCGGCATTGATCTCGTCGATCGCCA
>JANPNA010000177.1:0-16704 GCA_031427235.1 Pirellula sp. | reverse complement strand
TCAAATGCGACTTTCCGTGGCGGATGCTGCCAGCATCCGAGCCACTTTCGCTAGCGTTCCCTAGTAGCGGAATGCGTCAAGCATTTCGTTGGCGTCCAGCATTCACGAAAGCTTTGACAGCTTCCGCTACGATTTAAATCGACCCGCCTTAAGATCGACGCCCGCATCGCCAATCCCTGGGATTGGTGACTTGTCCACACCAACGAATTCACTTGGTACGGGAACTATTGAATGTTTGTAGGTATTGCCCCAATCTCCCATTCGGCACTTACCATGACCAAGACAAAGCGTTGGGACAGCTTGATTTTAGGGTAGTGGATCTTGTAAAAGATCCGGCAGGATTCGGATCTTTAACAAGATCCACTACGGCCAACCCTACTTCTTAGTTGCACAGCTAATAAGCGAATCCCGCGCGAACGACGAAGCTGTTTTCAAGATCCAGACTGCTCGCCGACCTCACTCTGTAAATCAACTCGCGATTGAAGGCATAGCCTGCCTCGATAAAGCCCAAGCGAAATCCTTGGCGAATCTGATCGGACTTGCCAAATTCCAAACCCAGCATTAGCCGGACGTCGTTGATGTCGATTTCATCGTTGGAATCATCCGTTTGCTTAATGGTCCAAGCGCCGCCGCCATAGTAGCCCGTTAAGTACCACCACACATCCGCGTTGCCAAGTGTCGCCACGTAATGAGCTAGCTTCGGTTCAGGGAAAAAGAGATCGAAGCGTGTGTCTTGATTCGGCATCCACAAAACCCCCCCTGCCGGCAGTACTTTGATTTTGTTTCTGTCCAGGTAAAAGACGCCAGCCCGAAGAGTCGCTGTTGGAGTCAGTCGAAGCCGTCCCAACGCCTTACCCTGAATCCGAATACTCTCGGAGTTGACGGCATTAAAAGCGGAGAAAACACCTACCCGCACCCCTAGTTCGACCCCTAAAGTCTGCTGAGGATTGGTTTCCCATCCCGAATCGATGAAAGCACTGAACGCAGATCCAGGCAAGTCCGACCCTGGCACCGTTGGTCCCTCCCATTCATGTTGAGAATAGGAAGGAATAATATAAAGCGGTCGAGTGCTATTAAGGAAATTAGGGACCGCAAACACGAGCGACACATCGCTGTCGTTGGTTTCTAAGCCGTTGGGGTTTTTTTTGTCGAAGCCATCCGTACCGGGTAGCCAGGTGTGCCGAAACCTTGGCCCTTGAAAAAGCCGTATCACTTGATTGGTACCAGAATTGAAGTTCGCGCCCGCATTGTTCCACCAATTATTCCAACCGAAATTGTTTTGCTGAAAGCCGTATGGATTGTTTTGGTACGGATTGGCCAGGTATGGATTGGTCTGATTTGAGAGATTCCAAGGTGAGTTGAGAGGCGGCGAACCACCGGTCCCGGGAAAGAGCACGTTTGGTGCTGCGTTTGGGTAAACGCTAGATGGAAATGTCGGTTGTGCGATCGGAGCGTTGGCAGCATACGGATTCACGTAGGCAGGCAGATTAGGGGTTCCGTAAGGATTGGCCCCGAATGTCGGTCCGGCCCCGAATGTCGGTGTGGCCCCGAAAGTCGGTGCTGTGGATTGGCCCCAGCCGAATAGGTTTCCTAAATTGGCGAAAGGGTTCGAGGAGGGAAATGCCGGTGCTGTGCTCGGCCGAAAAGCCGGAGCATAAGGATCGAAAGAGCCAGTTCCGGCGGGAATACCAGACGGTTGCGGAACATATCCATTTGCGGGGAACAATCCATTCTGTGGCGGATTGCCAAGCCAAGGGTTACTTTGGTACGGCAATTGCGCAATCGGTTGAGCACGACAAACCAACGGCGCAGCCAGGATCCACATGCAGATCGCAAGTCCCCAGATTGTTTGGCTTCGTATTGGACTCACGGCGTTTCCCTGAATTCTCGACATCGAGAGCGTGCAGTTTCCGACTCTCAATGGAAAGGGAATACTTCTTGGCAGGGACCGCAGTCAAGCTTTCTTGACCAATTCCTTAGAGAATTTGGGAGATTTCGCAAACAGACGTAGTCCGCAGATTTCGCATTTCGCCCATATTCTCGCAAATTGTTGCTAATCGAGTGGATCGCAACTATCCTGGACGGAAGCCGTGAGGAATAATTTCTCGGCCCGACTTCTCATTTCCCAATCTGCTTCGCAACCCAAGGGTACTTTGGCATGCGTCTACAAACCCTAACTAACTTTTTCCTTTCGGTGACAATTGCTTGCGTCCTTTGGACCTCGTCTAGTTTCGGGCAAGGTGGCGGTGGCACTGGTGGCGGTGGCACTGGTGGCGGTGGCACTGGTGGCGGCGGCGGTGCTGGCGGCGGCGGTGCTGGCGGCGGTGGCGCGGGCTCTGGGGTCGCCGGTATCGACATCGACGCAGCCGGCGTATTGCGTGTCTCGCAAGTGGATCCGTCGATTGCGTTTGCCCTGAGGCAAGCAACGCTTCAGAATAAGCCTCGCGGAGCAGTGCACACCTCCCCGATGCGAATGGTGTCACTTAACCGATTGGAACGATTTGTTTCCAAGCAACTCGATCAAGGCGACACGTTAAGTGATGAGGTACGAAGTTTGGCAGGACTAAGCCGACTTGAATATGTTTTCTTTTTACCTGAGTCCAAGGACATCGTTATCGCGGGGCCAGCAGACCAATGGCATTTGGATGCAAATAACCGATTGGTTGGATTAACAACCGGCAGACCGACTTTGAGGCTAGAAGATATGATCGTTGCGCTGCGTGCCTTCCGCTCGAACGACAACAACAGCATCATCGCTTGCTCGATTGATCCAACCGCCGACGGGCTAAAGAGAATGAAGCAGTACTACGCTCAATTTGGCGGTCAAATGCCGCAAGGCGTCGACCCAAGAAAAATCGCCCTTGGGGCCAAGGATGCGCTGGGACTTCAGACGATCACCATCAAAGGCGTTCCCAAAACAACACACTTCGCTCAAGTCCTTGTCGAAGCCGACTACCGAATGAAGTTGATTGGAATCGGTCTTCAGGATCCCATTATTCCACTCACGAGTTGGATTCAACGAACCTCGCCGGGTGCAAATGCGAACTCGTTGCAAAGATGGTATTTCCAAGCAGACTACAGCTCGGTTACGACGAATGAATCGAAAACGGCTCTGCATCTCCAGGGCCGCGGCGTCAAGTTGAGCGGAGAAAAAGAGAGTGTCGAAAAGAACGGCGACCGAACACGAACGGGAAGTACGGGCGATCAAGCTAGCAAAGGCTTTACCAAAGAGTTTACGGAAAAATTCGATAAACTTGCAGACGTAACCCCAGTTTTTTTCGAGATGCGAAACCTGTTCGACATCAGCATTGCTGCCGCATTTATCCAAGATCGCGACCTTTATGGGAAAGCAGAATGGAATCTTGGAGCATTTGCGGACGAAACCAAGTGTCGCGTAAACACCGTCGCTGGAGTAAACCAAGTTGAAACGGCCGTCAATGCGGTCTGGAAGAATTCCCAACTCGTGACTCCGATTGGTGGTGGTGTTCACATTGCAGCCAGAAAATTAGTCGATTCATCGGCAACGGCAGTCGATAAAGAAATCGACAAGGTGCAAGAGAAGGGCTCAGCACCCAAGGATCTCGCTGCCGACCAATGGTGGTGGGACTAAGAATTGCTCACTAATCTAGGAAGTAAATGAGAGCGACTATCAACGGTATACGAATGGCGATAGTCGCTCTCGTCTTTTACTGGGTTCTTCTTTTTATTGGAACCCATTTGCCCGCAGACAGGATCTTCATCCCACTGCGTCTTTCCGACAAGGTATTGCATGCCATCGCTTTTGCTGGACTTTCGTTCCTCATTGCTTGGGCTGTTCCAACCAACGAGGCGAAGCTGCACCAGAATACTCTCGTGGCTGCCCTCATTGCGGTAGTCTACGCAGCCCTCGACGAATTGTTGCAGATTCCAGTAGGCCGAACGGCAGACTGGCTCGACTTCGCGGCCGATTGCGTTGGCGTTTGCATCGGCCTAGGTTCCTACACATTCGTTCGAGCTCTCATCATGCGGGTCGAGTGGGAATTCTTTCGCAGTCCTAGTGACATACGTCCAAGACGTTCTGCGTCTAAGTGAATTTGAGGTAGCGACCGCCGAGCCACGTTGGGCCGGGCTAGGGTAGTGGATCTTGTTAAAGATCCGGCAGGATTTGGATCTTTAACAAGATCCGCTACGGCCAACCCTAATTCTTAGTTGTAACAAAGCACTAGTTCAATAGGCCTGCTACAATGGGCCTGCTACAATGAAGCGTGTCAATTCGACTCGCAATGGCACCACTTTTCACCTAACGATAATGTCCGATCCCAATTCCGCGATCAAGTCCTTATCTTCTAGCGACAAGACTAGCGACCTGCCAAGATTCACCTACAACGACGGCGTGGTTCGGCTCTTTCTTGGCGCTACAGTCGTTTGGGGTATCCTTGCAAGCGTATTAGGAACTCTCGCTGGCTTGTTGCTGTCGATGCCAACTCTATTTGAAAGTTTGCAAGAGAGTCTGCAGCCCTTGGTGACGTTCGCACGCTTGAATTCATTGAACGTCAACCTGCTATTCTTCGCCTTCGCTGGGAACGCGATTTTTGCGGGGATTTACTATAGCACCCAGCGACTCTGCAAGTCTCCACTTTGGAGCGGTGCCCTAGCTTCGATCCACTTTGTTGCTTGGCAATGCATTCTGGTCGGCATGATGGTTGCCTTGCTGCTCGGATATTCGCAGGGCAGATCGATTTCAGGTACGGCATGGCCCATTCAGATCGCGATTGCAATCAGTTGGGTGTTCTGCTTTGGGGTCAATATCGTCATGACGATCGTCAAACGCGGCGAAAGGTATATGTACGTCAGTTTGTGGTTCTATCTGGCTTCCGTCATCGTCGTTGGGATTTTGGAGGTAACCAATTGCTTGGTCATTCCAATGGGTTGGTGGCATAGCCTCCCCTTGTTTGTTGGGGTGCAAGATGCACTTGTACAGAGTTGGTATAGCGAAAACTTGGTAGCATTCTTTGCGACGATGCCGCTGGTCGGCATGATGTACTATTTTCTGCCGAAAGCCATAGATCGACCTTTATACAGTTACAAATTGAGCATCGTCCACTTTTGGTCCTTGATATTGCTGTTCGTTTGTGCTGGCACCAAGCAATTGCACTTTACACCCGTTCCTGAATGGGCCAGTACACTGGGAATGCTCTGCGGCATTCTGTTGTGGATGCCGTCGTGGGCAGGCCTCGTGAATGGTCTTTGCACGGTATCGGGTTCTTGGCAAAAAGTGAAGCAGGATCCGGCACTTCGTTTCATGGTGGTTGGCCTGATCGTATATGGATTTACCTCGTTCGAAAGTTCGATGCTTTCCTTTAAGAGCATTCATGCGATGGTTCACTACACCGATTGGGAAGTAGCTCACGCGAACGCGGTTGCAATGGGTTGGAATGGCTTTATGGTTTTTGGGGTGATCTATTGGTTGCTGCCTCGTTTGTATGAAACTCGGCGAGGCATCTTGGTTTTAGGCAACCTTCACTTTTGGCTGGCCGCGATTGGACTGACACTGACCGTCGTACCTGAGTACTGTGCTGGGGTTGTTCAATCCCGAAAATGGAGCGAGTTGAGTGAGTTGGGGAGACTGCAATACTCGTTCATGGAGACCCTCCAGTCAGTCACGAACTTGTGGTGGCTTCGTTTTGGTGGCAATTGCATCTACTTAGCTGGAATGTTTTCGCTCGGATTAAACCTACTCCAGGTTTTACGAGACAAATCGATTCGCAGCGAAGCGCGCGTTCAGCCGTCGTTGGGCGTGTTTGGTGAAGAACTAGACGGGCAAGCCGCACCTAGCGCATTGACGGGGATGCCCGTGTTGGATGTTGCCGCCAAAATCGATCAATTTGCTATGTTGGATTGGCATCGCAAACTCGAACGAATGCCTCTACGTCTGGCGTTGCTAGTCGGCCTCCTGTTCTGTTTGCTGAGCATGATTTCGTTGTTGCCTAACCTAGCCTTCCGTAATGCGACACCTCCGATTGCCTCCGTGCAGCCTTATACGCCGTTGGAGTTGGTAGGGCGAGAGATTTACATTTCGCAGGGATGTCAAAATTGTCATTCGCAGACGATCCGACCGCTCGTTCACGAGGCCCAACGCTATGGTGCGATTAGCCAACCGGGTGAGTTTGCTTACGACCGACCGGTTCAATGGGGCAATCGTCGAATTGGCCCTGACTTAGCACGTGAAGGGGGCGGAAAGCAAAGCAGTTTTTGGCACTGGCGTCACTTTGAAGATGCTTCGGTCATGACGCCAGGAACGGTCATGCCCGTTTACAAGCACTTGCATTCCAATAAGATTCCGTTTTCGGGAGTAGGCAAACAAATCCAATGGCTATCGGAGGTTGGTACCTCCTATGACATGAACCTTGACGAGGGTGCCAGAATCGACAGCAAGTTCGAGGGACTTGCTCAAAAGCAGGCGGAAGCGATTGCAGCCGAGATCATCGGGCAAGGGGGACCAGTGGCTTACCGAGGAAACTTGATCAAGGATACGTCCGCCGTCGCCTTGATCGCTTACATTCAACGTCTCGGCACCGATCTGTCTCGTCCTGCCACTGTCGTTCCCTCAAATGAAATCAAACCGTAGAGCTGGCACGCTCAGTTCGTTCGTCTTGAACAGCAATCATGCAAAACAAAATACCTGCGTTGACAAGTGACTTTGACGGGATTCAAGAATACACCAATCCTATTCCTAGATGGTGGAAGTCTGTCTTTTTATGCTGCTTGGCTTTTGCGCCTCTTTACACTTTGGTCTTCCATTCCGGCGCACCGGGCAGAACCATCGTAGAGCAATTCCAGACCTCCATGGATGCCAACACGCGAAAACAGTACGAGGAAATCGGCAACCTTGCAAGTGACGAGCCGACCATGGTCGAATACTTGCAAAAGCCACAATGGGTCGCGGTTGGCGCTTCGATTTTCAAAGCGAATTGTGTCTCATGCCATGGTGCAGACGGGGGCGGAAATGTGGGCCCCAATCTTTGCGATGATAGTTACAAACATATCAAGCAGTTGCCCGACATCATCAAGATCATTAACGAAGGGGCGGGTGCGGGCGCAATGCCCGCATGGGCCAAACGCCTATCACATCCAAACGACGCGGTACTGGTCTCAGTCTATGTTGCAAGCCTTCGCGGTTCGAAACCACTGAACCCAAAAGGCCCAGATGGTAGCCCCATCGCTGCTTGGCCCTAGCCCGGATTATTCATTAGCCGTTTGGCGCTAGTCACGGTTGTCCGATCCGCCATAACCTGAGGCTAACGCCTTTCGGTTGATCATTAAATCTCCGGTGAATAATCCGGGCTAGATGGGCCACCCGTTTGAGGTTAATCTATTAAAGCAGCGAATCGCAACTCACTCCAGCTCCGCCCAACCCATGAAATCAAAATTGAACCATTGGCTTACTTTTGCCGTTTGTATTGCGTCCATTTTTTCGCTTCCCATTCTGGTGCAAGCTCAAGAACTGGCAGACAAGCCAACGCCTGGGGTTAGCAAGATCAAACCAGAGAAAGGTCCCTATGTACCGATCGAGGGTGGCAAGGGGGGGTATCTTGTACCGTACACGGAGTCATTCGAAAGAACTAATATTTCATTTGAGATGATCCCTGTACCAGGTGGTGAAGTCAGGATCGGTTCGCCTCTATCGGAAGCGGGCCGCAGCCAAGACGAAGGCCCGCAGTTTAACGTAACGTTGGCACCGTTTTGGATCGCAAAGACAGAGCTAACTTGGGGCGAATACAACACCTTCATGAGATCCTACGACGTTTTTAAGAGACTGTCGTCGACAGGGATTCACCAAGTTACCGACGATATCCGTGCGGATGCGATCACCGTTCCAACACCGCTTTATGACCCAGGCATGACGTACGAATTTGGTGACGACAAGAGTCAGCCGGCAGTGACGATGACGCAGTATTCGGCCAAACAGTACACCAAATGGTTGAGTGGTCTGACGGAGGTTCAATATCGATTGCCCACGGAAGCAGAATGGGAATACGCGGCTCGAGCCGGCTCAAAGACCGCCTATTGTTTCGGAGACGAGCCAGCGGAACTGGAAAAGTACGCGGTGTTCGGGGCGACTAGTGGCGCAGCCAAAGTTGGAAGCAAAGCACCGAACGCATTTGGACTTCATGATATGCACGGGAATGTTTGGGAGTGGACCATCGATCAGTTTTCGCCGAAGGGATTCGAAGGTCGGGGAGGCAAATCGTTCGTTGGGTTCGAGGCTACGAACTGGCCAACGGAAGCGGATTCACGATGCGTTCGCGGAGGCGGTTGGCAAGATCCCGCAGAACGCGTTCGCTCCGCAGCCAGGATGGGTTCGGCGGACGAAGACTGGAAGGACGAAGACCCCAACGTTCCGCTAAGCCCGTGGTGGTACACATCGGATCCGGCTCGGATGGTCGGTATGCGACTGGTTCGCTCCGCAACACCCTTGTCCGACGAGCTTATTAGGAAATTTTGGGAGATCGACGTCGACGCGATCCAAGAGGATGTCGACTCGCGATTGCGAGAAGGTCGTGGTGCCATTGGTATCTCCGTTCCTGAACTCATCAAGGAATATCAGCGCAAGAAATAGAGCAACGTCGATGCATCCTCAACTTCGCGCGTGGGCTCAGTTAGTTCGAGTTCCCAATACACTCACCGCCTGCGCCGATGTCTTAGCGGGATTCACACTTGCTACCGGCGCTTGGTGGCAAATCACCGGTATCGTACCATCCATCGTGGTCGCAGCCATCGCTTCTATCTGTTTGTATTGGGCAGGCATGGTGCTGAATGACGTTCATGACCTGGCTGAGGATATCGCGCAACGTCGCAACGGACCACTTGTACGAGGGCTTATTGCGGTTGGCACGGCGAGGAAGGCGGGATGGTCATTTTTGCTGGCCGGAGTTGTCCTGGCTGGACTTTCTGCCTACCTGTTGCCTGCGAACGGAAGTGCTGCCCCCTATTGGATTGTTGCCGGGACGGCAACTACTTTGGCTGTTGTCATCGTGGCCTACGATAGTTGGCTGAAAGCCACGCCGCTAGGCCCTCTTTTGATGGGCACATGTCGAGGACTTAATCTCTTGGTGGGCGTTTCTCTAGGAGCTTGTGTTGACTGGCATGCCGAATTGGATTGGTCCAGTATCGTCCTTGCAACGATTGGGCTGGTGTTTTTCGTGACCGGAATCACACTCGCCGCTCGACGAGAAGGGCTTTTGCAGCAATCCTCGTATCGACTGGCCTGGAGCTGGGCTGTTAGCGCATTAGGTGTATGTGCGATCGCTCTTAGCTCTGTTGGGTCATTGGACCGACCGTTGAGGCTTGATCCAAAAACTTGGTTTCCAATCTTGGTTGCGATGCTTGCGATTCCTTGGCTTCGACGAGCCATTGCATCCATTCAGTCACCTGGCGTTGGGACATTGGTGCAAGCCATCAAGCAAGCGATTCTCAGCATCATTTTCTTAGACGCGGCGATCGCTTTGCAGTTCGGAGGCTACTGGCCAGGAATCATCGTTTGCTCTCTGTCCATTCCAACATTCGCCCTAAGCCGCATCTTTCGCGTAACGTAGCACTCTCAGCTATCTGATATCTGATATCTGATATCTCAAATCTCAAATCTCAAATCTCAAATGCCCCATACGGAGCAGCAGAGAAAACTCGACCAAAATCCTCCTCTGGCTTGGAGACTGGGCGACACATTCCATTGGTGCGACAAAAGCGCAAGGCCAACTGAACATCAACGCATTCTGATTGAGAAACTCGAACTCAGATTGCCCACTCGAATTCGCGTGGGCAAAATGGTGTGGAAACGAAAACGCTAAAAACCAATGTTGTCATTTTTCTGTTGGAAGTTGCTGGGGATGGTCCGGAATATGGAAGGAACACTCAGGTAGTTTTACACAACTCCTTACGGTTCGCTTTGCACAACATTACCGTCTTGCTTATTGCAAAGATTTGAAAAGACCGTTGGCTCAATCGACATCGAAACACTATTGACCCCTCCATCTGCGCGAAGACTGACCATGAGTCCTGGATGGATACCACCGAAACGGCTGCCAAGCCGAGCTGCAGGGAGTCTCGTATTTGGATCCCGCCAGTAGTTGCAGCAAGGGTTGTTGGCCCCGGCACCCACAAACTGTCCTGTCGCTAAACTCTTATTGGTATCCTGCACTGGTGGTTGGTCTCCCACTCGCATACTATCTTGATCTAGCGATCCTACGATGTTGTGATCGTCCATCCAGGATCCAATGCCGTACTGATCTGGTCGTAACCATTTTTCTCCGAGAAGAATGGTGTTCGAGGTTCCATCAACAATGGAAGCGAACGTGACTTTATTGTCCCCCCCCCACGCTCGTCCCGTCACCGAAGCTGCCGGCTCGGATGGGACTACAATTCCCCAAAACGAAGATGGAGTGTTTTTGATGGTCTGCGCGCCACGTGATTCCGGTCCAAAATAGGGAGCAGCGTAATCGAGTGGCCGGCCTCCGTTTGCGCCACCATTGGTCAATTTGATTGCTCCTCGACGTGAAGGACAAATGTAAGCTGGCATCGAAACGCTACGGATGAACCCACCGGCAAGTTGCATCGCCGCTTGCTGTTCAATATAGGAGAGAATCTGATAAGGCCATCCTGCTGCTTGGTTTGGGGGGCCGCTCCAAGGAGTTCCGGTGGGCTGACCCGCTACCACTGGACCGCTGCTGAACGAGTTCAACCTTGCCGCACTCGGACCGTACTCGACGATACAGCCACTTTGCCCCCATTCTTCCGGAGGAACACCAGGCGGTCTCGAGCTTGGCAGTGCATTGCACCAATCGTACCAACCAGCGGTGGGAAACCTTCGATTGGCCGATTCGAAATTGTGGAAAGCCAATCCAAGTTGTTTTAGATTGTTTTGGCATTGCATCCGTCGCGCCGCTTCTCGCGCCGCTTGCACCGCTGGTAACAGCAATCCAACAAGGATCCCAATAATTGCTATGACCACAAGCAATTCCACTAACGTAAAAGCCACACTCCGCTTCTTTCGGATTCGCATAATCAACTCCTTAGAAAAAAAGAAAAAAATACACGCTCGTCTTAGCACGCCACTAACTAACACTATTTCTTCTTGGGAAGATATCCCTTGAAAGTTTCGTCATCGTATTCCTCTGTGTATCCAATGGATAACGCAACGTACTTATTGCCTTTCTCGCCTGTCTTTTCATAGATGACGGCAACGGGCTCACCACCGGAAGTTAGCATCTGGCCATAAACAACTTGGAAGGGTTCTTTGTCTCGAGGCGATACGAAAATAGCTTCCAAATCTTTGCCGATCATTTGTTCGTCTAACTGTTTTTCACTTAGCCCCTTGGCATAGTCCTTCAATGCTATCTCGTTGGGAGGAGCCTTGCGATTGGCTTCTACATACGACTTGTAAAGGTTGAATAAACGCTCGATTTGCGTCTTTGTGTCGGTTTGCGTCACTCCGCTGGTGTGGCTTTCACAACCAACTTGAAGGGATAACACACCGACAAAAAGTAGCGGAAGGAACAGCAGATTTTTTAGCCAAACAACCCGGAGGTTGGCCGAATTACGTTGCATTCCAATCGCAATCATTCAAAACACCTCTAATCTGTGAAACGAGTGCCAGATACGGGACAGCTAGGATCTGGCAGTTTTTTCTTGTTGAACAGGTAACGGTTTCTAGGGAGTTTCGCAAATTACCAAATATTTTTCGATTTTTCAACAAAAAAACCAGTGGCAAAGCCTCTTTTGCAAAAAGAAACGCCATTAATCGCCATTTGAGGGGAATTCTCGCACGCACCCAAGCTCAACCTCAACATACACGACAGGTAGGTCTAACTCGGATGCAATCGATTTGGCAAAGGCCTTCGCGGTAAGCCGGTACCTTACTCTTGCAAGACGCAATCCTTGTTCGGGGGATCGTCGATGTCGCACGCGAATGTCGTATTCGACATGATGCAAATCGCAATTCTCAACTCGAGTCCCCTTGGCCTCAACGCAAACTTGAAGAAGCTGATCCTTTCGAAACATGCGTCGAAAGGGTAGCCCAAAGACTCGCCACTCTCGGATAACGTTTTCATCTTGAATCTGGATCGACCTGTGGATAAATCGTTCCCCCATGATCGCGAACAACATTGCGGTGCTGGCAAGCATTGGCCATAGAAAGAACTCTTGAAACCTGATAAAGACGAGAATTGCGGAGCTGATTGAAAAAAACGAAGCAATTAAAGAAAGAACCAGAAACTGTAAATTCGGTCTATGCTTACGTGCAATCGACGTCGTGCCCCCCTTGTTTGAATGCTGCCAACGAATCGACTGAATGTCCAAAAGCTCCTCCAGTTCTCGCTTGGAAATCTTGATCCTCTTTTCGCTTGGCTGGTTGAGTTTCGCTGGGATGGAATCGATGGGTAGCGTGAATGCAATCTTCTTTCCGGCGAACCTGCCCCCAACTTGCAACTCCCAGTCTATTCCCATGCTTTCTTTACCGGTCGGTTGAGACCACGGCCTGGGCAGCCAAGCTGAAATTGATAGCGCGAACGAGAATTCCGTCTCTGGCTGAAATGGATTGTCGACCCCAGGTTCCGTTGCACAGCCAATGGACCAATAGAGTTCGCGTAGATTGACAATTGCACCACCGCCATCTTTCAACTGCCAATTGCATTTCTCGTACAGGGAGAGAGAGACCCGCAGTGGCCGCGCCGCCTCGTTGGACTGACGAGAAAATACAAGTTTTCCAGTAAGCTGATTCGGTTGCGAATTCTCTGAATTGTCCATCTCAAGCCTCATGTCGCCAACGGCTCTCCGGTATGCCCATCTTCGAGCTAACAGGCCTAACGCGACAACGAGCGTGCTCGATGCACAGAAGATTGCAACGGTGCTTCTGCTTGGTTGACTCCATCCCAAAACAAAAAGAAGAACAAAAAGTAATTGGTAGATCGCAATAAGGATCAGGAGTGGCGAAACTGGTGGAGCGAATTTTGGAAGCGGTAACGCGATTAGAGTCGGTGCTGCTGAACCGTCCGATCGAACATCTGGAAAAAAACTCCCTCGTCTGAACGCCAACGCTGCGAGCGAGAAGAGCGTGCCAATTGCGTTGAAGACGCTTCCGAAAATCCATCGGGATAGAACGGGCTCAGGGTTGGTCGCTTCGTCCCGCGGCCACTTTTCAATGAGTGATGGATGAAAGATTTCGTGGTACGCACCGACCCATAGATAAAGAGAACCCGCGATCATTGCTAAGCCACCGCCCACGAGAAGGAAATGGGTCTTACTCATGTTAGATGGCTCTCGCTTCGGAATGTTAGACGCTATCTCTTTCCGGATGGACCCATGGAGCGCGGTAGGGACGGCGCAACATAGCGGTCGCTTGTTCGTCCTTGACCACGATGTGCTTGTTTGGATCCCACGTTAGCGATCGGCCCAGCTCCATCGACATGTTTGCCAAGATACATGCGGCGGTCGAAATGTGTCCTTGCTCGATATCCGCAACGGGCTTGGATCGCTCTGTGATGGATTTCAAAAAATCGAGCATGTGGGCTCGAATCGCCGGTGCAACGTGTTGTTCAAGGTCCTTTTCGGTCTTGTCGTCTGGGTATTGTTCCAATTCCAGGACAACATCGCGATGGATCGGTTTGGCATTTCCTCCGCGTGGAGTGAAATCGTATCGCTGGACACTCATCCTAAGGGTACCTTTTTCGCCATAGAGAGTTGCGCCCCATGGATAGTCCTTATCCGGGGCGTCACCCCAGGTACGATGGGTCCAAACGACGTTGAGCTCGGGAAATTCGAACGTCGCGGTTTGCGTATCCGGAATGTTGGCTTTGGAGTTTTTGTCCATGAAGATTCCTCCGTGCGAGGATACTTTGCTTGGCCATCCCAAGTCCATGATCCAGCGGACCAAGTCGAGCATGTGGATGCACATGTCTCCCACGATTCCGTTGCCGTACTCCTTGAAGGCTCGCCAGGAACGAGGGTGGCAAAGTCGATTGTAAGGTCGCATGGGGGCTGGCCCGGTCCACATTTCGTAGTCCAATGTGGTGGGTGGAGTTTCGTCGGCCGGGTTGTCTTTGGTACGCATGTGATAGTAACAGTAAATATCTGCGTGGGAGATTTTTCCCAGCAAGCCAGCTTCGAGGATTTGTTTCTTTGCATCGACCAAGTGCGGTGTGCTGCGACGTTGCGTACCGACTTGAACAACGCGATTGTATCTGCGGGCGGCAGCCAACATGGCCTGCCCCTCGATCACATCGACACTGATCGGTTTTTGTACGTAGACGTCTGCACCAGCCTTGACCGCTTCGATCATGGGGAGTGCGTGCCAGTGATCTGGGGTTGCGATCAAGACGATATCGAGGTCCTTCTCGGCAAGCATCTTTCGGTAGTCGCCGTAGACGCGTGGTCGGTTGGAAGACTTCTGTTTTGCTTGGACCATATCGGCGGCATCGGCGACCATTTTGGAATCGACATCGCAAAGCGATACGACTTCAACCGGGGCTACTTGGAGCAATCGAAACAGGTCACACTTGCCGTACCAGCCGGTTCCGATGACCCCTACGCGTTTTGTAGGTAAATCTGCCAGCGCGGCTAAAGTTGGTTGGTAATTTGCCAAAGCGAAACTGCTGGCGGCGAGCGAAGTAGAGAGGAAATCGCGACGATCCATCGGTGAAAGCCTTGGTGGAGTGGTGGAGTGGTGGAGTGGTGGAGTGGTGGAGTGGTGGAGTGGTGGAGTGGTGGAGTGGTGGCAAGCTGCTGTCGTGTAAGTATACTTCAAGGCGTGCTTTGGGTCTCCTACCACATGCAACTCACGTTTCCCTAGCTCAGGGTGCATTCCTCCAGGATGTGTTCCGAAGAATCTGAATCCTCGAACCTTGTCGCACTCGTACCGCCGGTGAATCCACGTGTACCAAGCGTTCCGTTGGCAATCAAGTTTTTTCTGACCGGCGTTGTTTTTCCAATATCTTGCCTCATTCACTCTTGCTGTGGCTTGACCGCTAACGTGGACCAACCGTGGCAGTCGGGTAATCCAAGTGTTTACATTGGACTCTTGCTGGCTTGCCCAAGCATCCTCGCCTTCCTGCCGTTGATGCTTTTTTCGATGGCTTGCATCACGATTTGGGCTTTCCATCCTACGTCGCGTCGTTACGCACTGATTCGTTGTGGAAACTATTTAGGTTTAGGGCTATGCATTCAAGTTTTCGGCATGATCGTTATGTTGACTGGCCCTATCACTTTGATCGCTGCGATTATTGTGGGACCAACTGTGACAACAGTGGTGCAAAGTCTGAAGTGTGGTTGCCCGGTTTTCCACCGGTTTATTCGACTAAGATACGATTTCGTCGGTCCGCCGTTGGCTCGAGCTTTTGCCATTCATCCGCTACTAGCGGACGTGGCATACTTACTTCTGATGCCGATCGAATTCGCCGCCGAACTTCTTAGACTGACACTGCGATTCCCAAGTATCAAAATCGACAGTCTATACAAAGTCTACAAACCCTAGGAGGGGGGCGTCCACTACTCCACCGCTCCACAACTCCATGTATACTCCTATGCCTTCCCCGCCCTCACACCCTCGTAGCATCGTTCGAAAACCATGATGGAATTGGGTTATCTGCAACGATTGACGCTGCAACTTACAGTCGGCGCTGCCATGTTGCCGGATTCTGTTCGGGATCCGCACGCCAGGTTCGTGTTGTCGCAGCAGCGTAGCGACGGTGGGTGGTCTGGACGCGAGGGGGAGAGCGATCTTTACTACTCGGGATTTGCCCTTCGATCGTTAGCGATCTTAGGATTGCTCACGGGTGACGTGGCTGATGCGGCGAGTCGATTCCTTTTGTCTCGAACAGAACAGCAGGAGTCGGTCATCGATTTGCTGTCGCTGGTTTACGGAGCAGCCTTGATTGAGGCTTCAACCGAAAAAAACCCGCTCGGTAGTATGGCCGTTGATTGGCAGAGCCGTGTAACGAATTTACTGACATCGCTTAGGCAACCCGATGGCGGATTTGCGAGGACGGCCCAAGCCTCGATAGGAAGCACGTATCAAACTTTTTTGGTGGCGATTTGTTTGGAGTTGATGGGGCATCCGCTGCCTGCTGACGACCCGAGCGTCCGATTTTTGCTTTCGCAACGGAGGGATGACGGCGGGTTTCTTGAAGTTCGCGTGGCTAAGCGTTCGGGCACCAACCCGACGGCAGCCGCCATCGGGGCGTTGCGAACGCTCAACGCATTGCCGGACAGCGTCGCGAAAGATGCGGCGGAATTCATTGCCGAGTTGCAGAGCGACGAGGGGGGCTTTCAGGCAAACACGCGAATGCCGCTGCCGGACTTGCTGAGTACGTTTACGAGCTGCGTCACCTTGTGGGAGGCGGATTCGCTGGAAAAGATCAATACAGCCCGGGCTTGGCGGTACGGTCTTAGTATGGCACGGGCGGATGGGGGATTTGCTGGCTTCGAACTCGATCCGGCAGAAGATGTGGAATACACGTTTTATGGGCTTGGATTGCTCAGTTTACTCGCACCTTGGCAGGCTTAAGGCGGGAGGAATGGAGGAATGGAGGAATGGAGGAATGGAGGAATGGAGGAATGGAGAGGTGGAGAGGTGGAGAGGTGGAGAGGTGGAGTAAACTTCTTAAGTTTTCGTGCTCGTGTTCCGTCCGAAGGACGCTTCCGGCGTCCCACCTCCCGCCTCCCGCCGTTCCTTCA